>JACKAK010000006.1 GCA_020635115.1 Halobacteriovoraceae bacterium
CAACACAGACTCAGTGCAACTCATCTTTAGACTGGACTAGTCAATGGTTTAAGGTCAATGTGAACTTCTTCCTAAGACTATGGCATCAGCGAGTTTATTGTCTTATATTATTACGGGTAAATACTGTGATGCTCTCCCTCTTTACCGACAAGAAAAGATTTTTAAAAGAATTGATGCTGACTTAACCCGCCAAACCATGAGTCGATGGATTATCAAGGTGAGTCATCTGATAGTTCCTCTCTATAATTTTTTAGAAGAAACTTTACTGGATTCAAATTATTTGCAAATGGATGAAACCACAACTCTAGTTTTGAAAGAAGATGGCAAGAAGGCAACGAGTAAAAGTTATATGTGGGTGAGGTACAAACCTGGGGATCATCCGATCGTTTTATATGATTACGCACCCACAAGATCTGGACAGGTCCCCCTTGAACTTTTAAGAGGGTTTAAAGGCCATTTACAAGTTGATGGATACGATGGTTATTCTTTGGCGTGTGAGGAAGGTAATCTTACTCGTTTAGGATGTTGGGATCATTGTCGTCGTAAGTTTTTTGATGCGAGTAAAAGTTCTAATGGTAAGGGGATTGGGAAGAAAGGGATCGAAAGAATTAAAAAACTGTATAAGATAGAAGAAAAAATCCAGAATTTTTCAGATGAAGAAAGATTTAAAGTAAGACAAGAAAAATCGCTTCCGATACTGAAGGAATTTAAAGAATGGATTGATGAGCTTCGCCCTAAACTGACACCAAACTCACTGGCCGGAAAAGCAGTGAACTATACTTTTAATGAGTGGAAGTATTTGATCAATTTTTTAGAAGACGGAAAACTTAATATAAGCAATAGTGCCGTTGAAAATGCCATCCGCCCCTTTTGTCTTGGGAGAAAGAACTGGTTATTTTCTGATACAGTGGATGGAGCAAAAGCAAGTGCTATGTTTTACTCCCTGATAGAAACAGCAAAATACAATGAACTTGAACCCTTTAAATATCTCAATTATATGCTAGAGAAAATCCCAGCGGCCAAAACCGCCCCTAATTTTGAAAAACTACTGCCCTTGAAGATCAACGCTCAGTATCTAAATTAAGATATTGTAGAATAATAAATTGACCTCAAGTCAATATGTGGATTATGTACCGTTTACCGTTGTCATTATTGAGTCTCCGGTAAAAGTTTTTTTAACAATTATCGACACTCAGGAAGTGTTGCCTGTTGCTAAAAAAAGAGAGTTTTCACAAGATTACAAATGTTTAATTAGTTTCACAGACGAAAATAAGCTTAAGGCGTTAAGAAGATTTGTAAATATCGCAAAACAGCAAACAATGAAGGCGAAAAAATAAATTACCAGGGAGACCCTTTTCCTTGAATTTTGATTTGTTTAGGTAGATCAGAAAAGCGCTCCTTTTCATATCCAGTTGCAATGGATACTTTTTCATATCCACAAGTAACTAAGTCTCTAGCTATATCTTCACCTTTTACACCATCTCCGAGACAAGAATCAATGTAAATAGGTGAGTCTTTGGATATATTAGGTAGCTCGTTATAAAAATCATCTTCATTTGAAAAACACTTAAATTCGATCCCCTGTTCCTTTGCTCTTGTTTTCCACACCAACCTAACGAGTGGGTCATCATCAATTAGGATTGATAAATTTCTAATCTTAGAGTCTTCTTCTATAATGATAGGGATATATGGGATCATACTCTTATCTACGAGACCGATACCACTTTTCTCACATGTTTTTTGAATTTCTGAGTTTTCGTAATGGCTGGTGCACAGAATACTTTCTTTTGTTATTCCTAATTCAAGAATGGTTTCAAGCCCATTAGTGCTTTCTTTTTTAAATTCTTGATCAAAAATATAGATATATCCACTCTCATCGTTTTCGACTTTCCACTTTTTAAATGACTCCAGCGTAAAGAAAGACTTTATTTCTCTTTTAAATCTTGATTCCCATGCTTTATGGACTGAAGGATCGTCTTCTATTAGGACAATTTTGGAATCTCTTTTAAGACTAATTTGACTAACAAAGGACTCTGGTGGAACAATTTTTGGTATTCTGATAGTTATAGTGGTTCCCTTGCCAATTTCGCTTATTACATTAATTTTACCGCCAAAAGACTCTACTAAACTTTTTGCGTGAAAAAGACCTAGTCCATTGCCGTTTTCCTTGCCAATAGATTCACCTTGAATAAAAATTTTGTCTAGATATTCATTCGGTATTCCCTTGCCAGTATCACTTACTTCAATAGTTACATTTTCTTTATCAGAGCTAAGATTGATAAATATATCATTCTGTTTTTCATTTGAAGCTTCTACGGAATTATTGATTAGATTGGATATAATTCTAGAGAATTCTTTTTTACTAAAAACACAAAATGACTCATAACCTCCGTCAAGAATCGTAAATTCAATTTTTAAATTCATGTTTTTTGAATATTCGAGCCTTTTTTCAGATGTTATGAGATTTAAAAGTCTTGCAATGGAGATTTTTTCAATCTGTTTTTCTTGATCTCCAGGTTCTTTGTTCTTGCTAAGAAGATCATTTGCCAGGTCGTGAATTCTGTTAATTGCTGAATTAAATATGGTTCTTTCAAATTTGGTTTCATCAGGTATAGACTTAATAGCGATGTCAAGCGCGGCAAGGGGAGAGCGGATATCGTGAGCTACTTGTTTTGAAAGTTGGTATAACGCCTGACTACTTTTTGCGCTTTCGGCATTTGAAATTGCTTCGAGCCTATATAAAATAAACTTATTAATTTTTAGGTAGATATCTTTAATGTCATTATCTATTTTTTCATTTTGAACATCTATGTTTCTTGTGTTGTCTATATCTAGCAAAGTTAAGCAATTTAGTAATCTTTGAATATCAAAACTTTTTCTATACAAAATTATATATACTAGTAATAGAAGTATAAAGATCGTAATACTGACTATCCCTAAAAGTATATAATCTCTATTTTTAAAATTATATTTTATTCTTTTATACCTTAAAGTAATTTTACCAACATAAGTACCACCGTAATTTATATTAACTCGGATAAATTGATCTCCAGGACTTGTTGGTAATTCTGTTTTGTATATTATCTGATCGTCTTTGTTGTATACCGTAATTGAGATATCGTTCAGTATCTCTTTGAAAATATTAACGTTTTGATAAATAGTGCTTAAATCACCTAATTTTACATGTAATGCTGATAGTTTTGATAAATTTTTAGCAGAGTACATAAGAGAATTATGTCTTTCTGAGTTTATATAATTTTCTTGAAGGATATAATAAATTGTTGAGAATCCTATAGACAATAAGAATGTAATCATAACTAATAGTAATTTAGAGTACCTCAATAGTTTATTCATTAATAAATTTAATATCTCCAAAGTTTATATAAGTAGGTGAATATATACTGTTATTTTCAACAATGATATTTTTAGAATACACTATAAATTCTTCTGCTGAGAATAATGGTCTTAATAAATAATCATCAAGTATCTCTTTCGAAATTTCTTCGCCGATTTTATATTTTGCTATAAGATCTTTTGAGGTTTTAATTTTTTTATAGAGCATACTCAATCGTTTGTTATTCTTATTTCCGACAGGAAAATCTGGAGAATAATCAAAATAGCTTATCAATTCAGAGCCATGATCACTTTCTATATACATATAAAGGATGTCGATTTTTTCAGTTGCTAACATACTTGCGGCTACAGAAGAATCTATAATTTCTGTATTTACTATTTTGGCAATTTTAGCTAATTGCATGTTGATGTAATCTTTTACACATGATTCACTTCCTGTTCCCATTAATATTCCAACATTTAATTTATTTTTTAATATGTATTTGTTTTTTTGTGTATAAGACGGTAGTAAAATATTTGGCGAATATCCTAAGAAACCAAATGGGATAAAGTTATTTGATATTCTGTATCCTTGTTTATAACAAATCTGTAGTAAGTATTCTCTGTTAATAGATGAGAGTATTTGTTTTCTGTCAAAAAGGCTTTTAACCGTATTTGATATTACATGAAGATTAAAAGATTTAGTTGTAAGTGTATCTTTCCATTTAAAATATGTATCATTTTTATATTTTAAACTTAATCGTTTTGACATAAATAATGCAATATGCTTTTTTTTATTTATTAAAGATTTAAGCAGTTCTTCGTTACTGTCTTTTATATAGTGAATTTTAGTATCACCAGTAATACTTTCAAGGACAATTTCATCTTCATTTATATTTAATATTTTAAAATTTCCTAATCCAATCTTCGGGTAAGCAGGTTTAAAGATGGAAGTTCTTATATCTGCTAACTGATGAATAAACTTATGATTTTTGCATTTCATTTTTATTCTAAATCTATTATCATCTAATTTATATATTCCAGAATATGAATTATTCTCTGATCCTTGTATGCAGGAGAATCTACTAGTACCAACAACATTTTTTTTAAAAACTTGTTTCAAGCTAATGACAACGTCTTCGGATGTTAGTTTAGAGTTATCATGAAATTTAAAATCATTCAATTCGAAGGTGTATGTAGTTCCATCTATTGAAATATCAAAATTTTTTACTATATCTGGCACTGGAATATTATGTTTATCTATTCTAAAAAGAGACTTATGTATTTGAAAATTTAAATTTATGCTATAAACATCGTTTGCTTCATCTACCTGAAAATTTTTAGGTAGACTTGGAACAGGAACATATATTGCTTTTGAGAAGATATCCGTCGAGAAAAAAATGAATATAAAGAAAGAAATTGTTTTCATTCAATTTATTAACCCCTATGGATGTATTCGCATAAAGTGCATGGAGATGAATGCTTTGCCTCTAGGTTGTTAATGTCAATATTTTTAGACCTAAGAACATCTCCAAATGTTTGTTGTGACATAGTTTTAAAAAAATCAGATTTTAGGTAAGTATCTATATCACTGTTAGCATATTTTTGATTATCAATATTATTAAATATAAGATTTGAGCAACAATTTGTGTAACCTGTATTTGGTATATAGGAGATCATATCTAAGTTTGGACATTTTTTATCCAAAACAGAAGAGTCAAAATGAAAGTATTTGTATTGGGTATTTGTTGCTTTAGCTCGTCCAGAAGACTCCACTTTTTGAAATGTAATTGGTGAGTCAATATTCAAATTAAGTTGTTTAATAATAATTAATTGTGTTGGGTCTGAAATACTTACTGATACAGAAAATTTAATTTGATGTTCTTTACAGTATCTTTCCAGTTCGACGACTCTTTCTATCGATTTGTCAGAACCGTGAAAAATATCAAATGACAGTTGTATGTAAGATATTTTTTTTATCCTCTGAAGCGTTGATTTTGTTGATAGTTTATTCTTTGCATATAATCCGTTGGTTGTTATCGCAACAAATATATCATTTAAATATTTACATCTGTTTAAAATTTTATTTATGGTTGGTATGTACAGTGTAGGCTCTCCTCCAGTAAAAAGTAACTCTTTTATCGGATTTGAATTTATTAAATCTATTAATCTATCAATTTCATCATCAGTTAATGATGTAATTTCACCTGGACCACTTAAGTTAGCACAATGAGAACAACTTAAGTTACAGTTTTTCCCAGGCATGATATGTAATTTGTAAATGTTTGAATTTTTACCTGATATGTTACGCATCGATCTTAGTTTTATTTTTTGTTTTCTTTATATCAATTGCTTCAGTCGGAGTATCTGTGTTTATTCCACTAGTGATAACCGCAACCCTTATAGCAGGATAATTGGAATCTTTTTTCAGTACTTCGATTATATCCTCGATTTGATTATTTTTTAATGAGTTGGCAAAGTTTGTTGCATTTTCAATATTGTAAAGATTCGCAGCTACCAACATTGACACAAGTATTTCTTTTTTTAATTTCATTTTTCTTCCTTTTTTATTTGGTAAATTTTGTACGTTTCTATTACCTCAAATCCTAGCGAGATTGCAACTTTTGCGGATATTTGACTTGCAGCATCCCAATGTGGCGTTATTCCAAGCTCTAAACATTCTAAAATTAAGGCTGCTGCTACAATTTTTGCTAATCCTTGTCCTCTATTCTCTGTATTTACATCAACTTGTATTTCAATTTCGGCATTAGGTATTTTCGTTGATGCAGCTGAAGATGCTGCTGCAATAATTTGATTGTTTTTTATTAATACATAACCAATTCCGTTTTTGATAAATGATCTAGCGCTTCCGTATGGGTGTATATGTGCTTTTGATTGAAAAATCTCGGTGTTAAAGAGTTGATTTGCAATATCTAAATTCATTTTTTTTATACTTATATCTGTAGGTATATTTTTTATTATTTCTTTTAATTTATTTATTTTAAGGTTTTTTCCATCAAACTCACTTCTTTCTATACTTGATATTTCAATTTCACCCGAATTTTCTTTTTGTTCTAGCGCCTGTTTCCATTTGTCATTTATAATATACGCAGTATGTTGCCCGATCTTGGAAGTTGCCTTTTCGTAAACGATTTTAGAATAATTGCCACCTAGCCAAATTAACGAAGAGTATCTTACTCCTACTGAGCTTGGATTTTTTGGATTGTCGACAAATACATCATTACCAGAATGCTGAACAATATGTCTTGCTACAATTGACAGCCTATGATTTTCAAGCATTTTAACTACTTTATTCATAGTCTTTCCTCTTAATGTTGTTTTAAAAAATCTTGCAGATTGACCTGTAAAAAGTTCAAGGCATAAGATTGTGTTTATAAATGTTTTCTTGATGTACATCATATTATGTAAATATAATGGCCTTCATATTATTAATATATATATATTTATCTTAAGAAAATTATATATAAAAAACCACTCGATATATAAATATAATTTTATTATTCCAGGCCGTGTATATTTTAGTGATTTATTGTTAATCATATTTGAGTGAGATTTTTCACGATATAAGCAAAGGAAAATACACATTTTTTTTCATACTCAAAATATCTAAAGTGAATGGCATTATTTTTTAATGATATTTGGTAATATATTTAGTTGAAATCTAAGAGTATTTTTATTTCTGGTTTTGGTTTTATAATTCTAGAGTAGGCATTTTCACTTTCTATATAAAACCCTTCTTTATTTTTATTTTTCATAAATTCGGCAGGAGTCAAACGTTCGTCAGTAAGAAAGAAGTGATACTTCTCGGTTACATTATCTAGACCATACTTGACGACTGCTTTGATGATACGGTCGCTTTTTTCTAGTAATTTTTCATTAAAAGTTACGTTATTTTTCTTTGTAATGTCGTCATAATACGCATAGGTTTTAAAGTAGTACTCCAGTTCTCCAGGTCTAAATTCCATTTCTTCGCTCTCATTTTCACCTTTAGATGCAGATTTGCCGTCCTTATTGCCAGTGTTTTTCTCTTGTTCTGGTTTACCAACAAGTCTACTTTTAGAATCTTCTTTCTTTTCATCAATAGAAGCTATTTCTCTTTTTGGGGATTTGCTAGGTTCTTCCTTTGATTCTGTGCTTTCTTTTTTATCCTGCTCTGGAGCATAACCACTATATTCAGGATTATAACCAGCTGATCCACTTCCAGAGCTTCCGCCTGAGCTAAATCCTCCTCCAGAACTTGTGTTATAAGATCTACGAGATCTTGGTGTATATCCACTATTAGAAGGTGAACTGATTGCGGTCTGTCCGCGTCCATTAGTTTTCACTCTTGGTTTAATAGCAATTTCTTTAGGTTGGGGATCTCTTTCTGGTGGATAATCTTCTTCTGGTTCCCTTGGGACAATCTCATCTTCTACTTTAGTTTGTTCATGTGAAACTATTTTTTCTAGCTCTTTCTTTTTATTTTCAATTTTTTCTAATTCTTTTTCTAGTCTTTGAATATCAGGGTCGTTTTTGTAGGCAGCAATTCTCTCTTCTTGAGTAGCGTGTTCACCTAAAGAAGTATTTATCTCTTTTTGTTTAGCAATTATGGAATCTTGAAATCTTTGTTTTTGGATTTTTGATTTGAATGATTCTGTTGCAGCTTTCATGTATCCAGAGTTTTTTGAAGGCATCGCTACTTTTTTACGTACGCTAAACATTTCTTGAAAATTCATTTTTTTGGAAACAGAATTGGATATCTCTTTTGCCATTTCTAAAGCTTTTTCATCGCTAACCTTTACGCCATATGAGTTTGCTGCAAATCTAATGTCTGAAGCAACTGTTGCTAGTCTTTCATCATCGTCTTTTATGTTAGAATAATCTCTGAAGGCACTTGGGTCTTGTTTTTCACCATTGGGCAGGTCCCATCCGTTTTTAACGACATCTTTTAAGGTTGATTCAATTTTTGTTTTTTCACCATCTGTGGTATACATCGTCATAGTTGTCTTTTCCTCTGGGTTAAATTCAGCTCTTTCCGCTTGAAGTTGTGAGTGTTTAAAGTTCATGTCCTGCATGTCTTCATCGGTTACTTTAATATGGGCGGCATCTCTTGCTAGATCGTTACATTTCGAAACAGAGTCAAGGGTACACGTTTTCTTTACATCAAGCATTTTTCTTGCTGTTTCTAAATATGTTTTTAATTTATGTTCTTCCAAAATCATTTCTTCAGTTTTTTGGGTGTTTGACTTGATCTCACTGGTCTCTTGTTTTAATTTTTCTTCTAGGCAATGTACCTGATCCTCCATATCGTCAAACGCGACCTCATCTCCTGCAATACTGTTTCTGCGACTTTGAAGGGCATTAATGTAAAATGCTATATTCAATTCATTGCTAGATGTGTTATATTTTTCGATCACTAAGTCTTTATCTTCGTTTTGAAACTTGATTGCATTAATTGGTTGTATTAGGATTTCAGGTTCTGATTCTGACGAATATGCCTTTTGGGGGAAAATAAGATTAAGCATAAAAGCGCTGGTTTTTTTAAGTTTTAAAGCATCTTCTAAACGACGCTTTCTTTGAATGTAGTCCCTTCTGGTGAAAACACATTGATCTTTACTGAATGATTTCGCTTTGTGAATTGAAGGATTTTTAATTTCAGCGAGAACAACTGCCTCTGGAGGAGTCTGTTGCTTACCACATCTCTTATTTGGAGGTTTTGTTCCGTTGTAAGCAGCATTTTCAAACAGTTCAACATAAACAGCTAGGTTCATAAAGGAATCAGGTGAAAGATATTCATCATTTGGCATAAAATCCCACAACGAGAAGTATATTTCTTCAATTGGTCGCTTAGAATCAAGTACGTAATCATACAAGCTTCCTTCCTTTATTAAAAACCTTAGAAATTCTCTAAAATTATCACGAGTAAAGAGTTCATTTGTTTCGAATAACCGCTTATGGAGTACGATTTCTGTCCCATCTTCTCGGACAGCAATATAAACAGCTCTCTTTTTTCCATCTTCTAAAATTTGCGCCCCATATTTGAATTTTACTGTTGGAGAGCCTTTTTCTGCTAAAAAGTCCCTTAGTTCGGTCATGTCGTTTGATTTTGCAACTGGAGTTTTTATTGGACCTCTTTGCCTTTTTCCGCGTTTGTTAAATTCACAATTATAAGGTGTGTGTCCTGCGCCACATTTTCCAATATTCAAATTTCTTGCGTATCCAGAATTTTTAATATGTTTACTCATGAGATTATGATCTTGAGCAAACTGCAAAGCTTTAAGTTTTAGATTGTTAAAAAAATCGGCGTGAGCACTATTTTGCAAGCTAAATGATAAAAGCAGTAACGTAAGTGTTTTGATGACCATAAAATCTCGTTGATCATATTATTATGGTTTAAACTTATTAAAATTATTAGATATTTTTGAAATTTTACAGCAAGTTTTATAGATATTATGGTCTTATACATTTTCTTAAAACGTGATTAATTTGGGTTGGATGCCAATTTAAATTGCCTCTTTTAAATATTAGCAATGATGAATGTTTTAAGTTTACGCGTGTTTAAACTTTGGGCAGCAAAATTATAGTCAATTGAGTTTTCTGCGTCTATTTATAATGGCTTATGTATTTGGCATTTTGATTGCAAATAATTACCTCAAATATTATAAAGGAAAAAATTATGAAAAATCTTCTTGTTGTATTTACCTTGATAGCATCTTTGAACATTTTAAAAGCTCAAGAAAGTGAAAATAATTGCGACTTTTTAAAAGAACAAATTAAAAAATCAAAAGGTATAATTTCCGATGGGTTGGCAGCAATCAATATAGCGCTAGATTATACCAGGAATGACCATGAACGGATATCACTTGAACTTATAAGAACTAATATAACCATAATTGAATTCATTGTAGCATATTATGATCTTGAAGTAAGCAGTCTTGAGGAGTTTCATGATATTATAAAAGAGCAGCCGATTTCTTGTATGAAAGGTCAGAATAAGGAAGATGCTGATAAGATCATTTATTATTTCAATTATGTTACTGAAAAACTTAATATGATGAAGGAACGAGTTATAAAGTTTGATAAAGAGAGAGAACAACAAAAAAGAGATGGCTTAAGTCAGGTGGATTTTGAAAGATCGCCTGGAAAGAAAATCGAAGAAAATGAAGAAAACCATGAATCTCAGTCAGGTGTTATTATAGGTTAATATATAGGGGGGGCAGTTTTTGACACTCTAAGAACTGATGGATTAGTTAAAATCCTGGCTGCATAAGATAGTGTGAAATTAAAAATCTAAGCAATATTCAGTTCATTAAAATATTCTTAGACTAAATAAAAATAGCAATAAGATCATTATTAAGTTCAGATAACCAACTGATAGTTGATCCTTTACAAATTTCAAGTATGAAAAATTCTCAATATTCTCTCGATTAGATACTTAAATATGATATTAACGTTAAAAATATTCTAACTGGAGTGAAAAATGATCGAAGTGAGACCAAGTAGTTTTTATAAAATTTATGAGGTTCAGCCTGGAGATACCTTATCTCAAATTATCACAGATCACTTTTCGTATGATGACTTGCCTCATAGTCCTCATCTTAATTGGTCTGAAATAAATTATCTCATAGATATTGTGCTTCATAATAATCCTCATATAAAAGATCCTAATAGAATACAGCCATGGCAAATGATAGATCTTGCTACATATAAGAAAAAACACTCTGAAATTTATACCAGTGCTCATCACGCATTAATGAAGAGTATATTTAGACATATACCAATAGGAATGTCACATATTATGAACAGAAATCAGGGGGGTATAGATTGGCTTGCGCTCTTTATTTCTGGGTCGGTGTCAGCAACAGATGGCGTAGCAAAAGTATATATCAAAGCAATGGAAAGGTTTGCTCATTTTGTAAACCAAGGCGGTTATACATTTAAAGGTTCTAGCAATAATCTAGCAGCAATGCTTCAGGACGTTTGGGATAAGGGTCCAATTAAGAAAGAAATAAATGCGATGAATGACCTTCTTATCGCTCAAATCAAGGGACTAAATTATAAAGGGTATATTAATCCTTTGAAGAAGCACCTAGTTTTTCCTAATACATTTGCGCCCAGAAAAGCTGTAAGATATGCTGAAAATGCCGTAAAACATCTTGGGAAAGCTAGAAAGGTGGCATTTGGTACAAGTTATGTAGTTGAGCCGGTACTAGGTGCTTTTAGAGTTTATAGAGCAAAAGATGATGAGAAAGTTAAAGTTGCTTTTGAGCAGACAGGTGGAGTTGTTGTTGGAGCTTTGGCCGCTAGTTCAATATCATATGGCGTATGTTCACTTGTTCTTTTTTTGCCATCCGGTGGGTCAAGTATGTTTGCTTGTACGTTTGTAGTATCTTTTGCTGCTGGAGCGACTGGAAGTTATGTGGGGTCAGAGATTACAGGTGGAATTTATGATGGATTCGAAGGGGTTCTCTGGTGAGCGCAGTAGGTATATCACTAAGTATTTTTGGGTTAATAATGATATATTTTGCTTTAGTTGTTCCATTGTTTACATGGTTTTATTTGGATAAGAAATACGTAAGAATCAAGAATAGTATTATCTATAACACTTCTGGTTATATGTACGCAAGGTGCAAAGTTCTTCATAGGTTTTACGGGTATATCACTATTTTTGTTTTTAACGATCAATCTAATTATAAAAACAGAAATCGACTTTCACACTACCTAGAACCCCAAGTCAAAATTAAAGATATCGTTGAGATTGGAACTTGGGAGAAAATGATTGGATATTTTAATATATTAATTGTTTTAATTACAATGATTGATACACCTGTATCATATGTTTTATTAAAAGGTTGGCCCATAAATTATCTCTACGGTATTGAAAGAAGTCCCACAACATTGCAAATGTATCATCTTACTGGTCTTGCCGTTACATTAATTGGTTGCGTTATATACTATTCATATAAATTTATAAAAAAGAGAAAAGACAGGAAGTAAATTTTCTAGGGTCTATACACGCATCTAAAACCAACATCTGCGGCAGTATATGTTGACAGAGAGTTTGTTGATAGTCCGTAAATACCGGATTTATTTCCCCAAGAATAAGTTCCACCTCTAAAAGCTCCACCGCCTGACCCGCCTTGCCACTGTCCCATAGACTGAGAGTGTGACCATAAACCCAAAATTTAGTCCATTCTCAGAGTGAGTCTCACTGTGTTAAAAATAAAACAAGGAGACAATAAAATGAAAGGCAAAAAAATGAGGCCCTTGATAATTTCAATATCCAGCTCATTCGTGTTCCCATTGAAAACGTCGATGATGTCACTGAAGAATTTCTACAAAATACTTTTTCAGAAATTCTTAGAAGATAATTCTCCTAAGATTTCTTAAAATTCAGCGAGAGTAGGGGGTTATCTTCGATTTTTTCTTCTCGCACCAGATAACCCTTAGTGGTATTAATGTTCGAATGCCCAGAAACTTCAGCAACAGACTCAATTCTGTGTCCATTTTCCAAAAGATTTGAAATCACCCCTCTGCGAAACGAATGTAATGTCTTATCAATATCCATATCTAGGGCCAAGAGAGTCTTTTTAAGCATTTCGTGGACAGATTCACGTCTGATTGGGGAGTCCAGCCTTTTTTTGACGGCCGTAAAAATATAATCATCTTCAATTTTTTCTCGTCTTCTCATTAATTCTTTTAATGTACTCCAAAGCTTAGGGTGGAGCGGAATTTTTCTTATTTTTGAACCCTTGCCTTTAATAATGACTACTTTTATGTCATTTTCTGTTCGTATGTCACATACGCGCACATTAACGACTTCACTTATTCTGCATCCAGTGTAGGCCAAGAACGTAAGAATCGTTTTATTTTGTAAAGACTGCGTGGTTACACCATCATAAAATTCACAGATGCTTTCTAGCTCAGAATCACTTAGCCCAGTTTTTGGCCTAATTGATTTCGCCTTTGGCCTCTTAACCCCTAATGCCGGGTTTTCATCCATAAGCTTGGCATTTATGAGTTCTTTAAAAAGTGAAGATAGACTAGAGAGTTTTCTGTGGACAGTGTTTGGGGCATAATGATTAATAATTGAATCTCTATAGTCAATTACGTGGTCTTTCGTTATTTCATGTGGGCCATTTAACCGAATATTCCTAACTTCTAAAAAGGCCGCAAAATCGTAAAAATCTGTGGTGTAGGCACAACGTGTATTTTCAGAGAGAAAGTTTTTTAAAAAGGTAGATACTGTAGTGGCCATGTCCGTTTTTTGCTTTTTAACAACTGAATTTTCTGAATCCAAAATGATCAAATTATCCATGAACAGTACCGGTTGAAAGTTATAACTAATTTTAACATACAAATTTTTATAGGCCAATACCTAACATAATTGACTTTATGTTCCCTCTTTTTTAGAGAAAAATTTGATCTATTATTTTTTCTGACTGCCTTTAAAACGAGATATAAGCTTGTAAGTTAAGTACCCAATACCAATAATAATACCAACGCAGGCCAGACCTAACTTGTATCTCATAAGAGGACTAATTTCGACATCAATTCCGTATAGATAATTAAATGGTGGCCCACCAGAGACGATATAAAACACAAAAACACTACCTAGCCATAGGACATAAAAGAAAATATTAAGAACTCCAAATGTCTTTTCCCATTTACCTATTTGCACCAATTCTTTAAAATCTATACTAGGTTCAAGAAAATGAGAAAGGCGATTTCTATTTTTTTGTTTTGTTTGATCATTGAAAAGGAATATCGTTATATATCCTTGATAACGGTGGTGAACTTTACTAAATGCATACATTTTGGCACCAGTAGTATCATAAAGTATGCTTTTTTTGATTTTGGGATACTTTTTATCTAGATAGATCCAGCAAAAAAACGGAACTCCTAATGCATAATAAGCAGTACATATTCCGCCAATAATTAGTAAAATATTCTCAAGGCTCAATACAAATAACTCCTTGTAGTATCGTATATGAATTTACCACCGTCATATACTCCTCCACCTATTTTTTCCCCATAGTAGCTACCTCCTGCTCCTGCTAAACCAGCAACTACAAAACCACATACGATACCGCTTGTGCCAGCAGTCGGGAGGCTGAAAACCATATTACAAGTAACATACGCTGCAGTTTGAGCAGCGAGTCCTCCTAATACGATATTACCACCTTGTCCAAATGCCACTCTGATTTTGTTTTCCTTTTCAGTCCAAACTTTTCCAATTCCTAAAACTACTTCTACTCCCCAGCCTGCTAAAGGTTTGATGTACTTCGAGTTTCTAAGAACTTTAAATGAGCGCTCTAGGTATCCTGCGACCTTTTGTCCATTTAGATAATCAGGAATAACTACTGTTTTCCTTAGAGATTTCACTGAGTCCCAAATTCCTTCTCCTCTAACTCGACTTGTAATAAAATTACTTAATTTTGAGATTTCTTGTTTAACTTTCCCAGACTTAATCGCATTTTGCAGAGCCTTTTGAAAATTATTGCTGCCACCTTTATAAGTGTAATGCCCATTGTTTAATGCGTCTTGGATTTGCTTTATTCCATGTGAATACTGTTCATAAAAATTTTCTGTAGATGCGAGAGCTCCGGATAGTCCAAGACCTATCCAATCAATACCTTCGCTTTTTTTAGGCTCGGTGTTATTATTTAAAAAAGAAAAAAGATGAGAATTACTATTTAGATAATTCACCTCACTTTGGAGCGCATTCCGAATTTCATTCTTTACTAAAGTTCGCTCACCTTGAGAGAAGATTTCAAAATGACGTTTTTTATAGAGGGAAAGATCAATAATTTGCCAAGTAGATATTTTGTCAGGATCTTTGATTTCTGGATTATTGTGTTGAACAATTTCAATAATTTCCTTAATTCCTGCCCAGTCTAAACGTGGTCTATACTTTGGATTAAGATCTTTAAAGTGATCAACAATGATCTGAGACAGAGTTTCACCTGGTTGAACCTCGTGAATGGCGTAATAACCTAGTTTTTTCCCAAGAATACTCAATCGAAACTCCTCAATAAAAAATCTAATAGTTCTTAATAACACAACTGCACAGGAGAGCACAAAGTGAGATGAAGTTATTTCACAGATGAATTATATTCTACTAACTTTCGAAAGGTTAAGAAGAAGTCGTGAAAACAAAATACGTTTAAAACCCCAAACAATTCTACAAATCAAGGACTCCCCTTTTGCGTATTTTCTATAAGTCATAATAAATACTATATCTCATAGAGGCTATTTTTCTGGAACGCAATATAACTGTTTTTATATTGCGTCTTTTTGACGTAAAAATTTCTCCCGAGAACGCTCTATTTTTTTAATATCTTTACTCTTTTTAAAATCCCCATTAGGAAATAACAAGTCTTGCGGATGTGACCCAAGGGCCGCTGCAATTTTTGAGGCCGACTTTACCGTTAATTCAACACGGTCATTTTCAATGGCACTAAGATTATTCATTTTAATACCTGTTAGTTTTTCAAGGTCTTTTAAAGTCATGCCAAAACATTTTCTATAGGCCCTAACGATTTCACCTGACGTTGAATCTTCTGGCACAAGCAGATCTAAAATATCTTTCATTTTTTACTCCTTCCCATAATTATGGTCTGGGGTGATTCTCACAACTTCTACAATGATCTCATCATCGATAATTCTATAGATAATCCTGCCACTGCTACTAAAACAAGAAGACCTATACCCTTTCCACTGCTTGTCCAGTTTATGGTCATCATAGACAGGAATTTCTCTAATTTTTTCTGGCCCAAACTGTTCAATACGATTTCTCCAAACCTTAATTATCTTAATGTCTTCAATGGTGATATTCCCTCTTTTGAAGTCATTTTTGAGCTTATTTTCCACGTCCTTTGTAAATCGTACTTTCCATGACATTCCTTGTCCTTCATTAAGGTTATAATAAACCATAAGTTATTATATATTATAACTTATAATTAAATATAACTCAACACGTATATATTATGCAAATTGCTGAAAAGAGACGATATTTCACCTATACCAAGACTAGGACATGCCTCGAATGTGGCCATTTCAGCTAAATATGAGGTCCATTTTTTGATTCGCTTTTAGAATCTTGTAGAAATAACACTTTAATACTTTGACAACAACTCTGTAGACAGTACAAATACATTAATAGCCTCACAATATCTTTTTTCAGCGAAGAGAATTTGGGAAAAGAGAAATAGTTGGCCTATGTAACATTTTGCAGAAGTCGCACTTTTTTCTGAATATTCTAGTGCTCTCTGGATTGCCACATTGGCAAAATAGTATTCTTCGAGTGACAAAAATAGTTCTGCCATTTCTTCTAATATATTTGATTTCTGTTCTAATGAAATATCATCGAGAATCTTATTTTCAAGACATCTGAGTTTCTTGCGTGCAAATGACTCAGAAGAATAAATTTTCTTCTTCCCGCACTTCATAAAAGAGTGTATTGATTTCATAGCACTATTATAAGGTGTTTTTGTCCATTTTTCTAACTTCCTGGTGTTAGATTTGAACTCATTTCAATAGTGATATTTTGCAAATACCTAGTGGCAATTTTTTGTGTTTTCTGACAAAAAGAGTGAATGAGAAACAAAATAATTACTGATTATATCAAACACTTCGAAGTTCCTATAGAGCGGCAATACACTTTCTGTGATGAATGTCGTGTACGGTTTCACTTTTCTATGGGAGATATTATTGGAGAAAATATATACTGTTCAAAATGTTTAGATTTCATGTTTAAATTTAAAAGATAGGAAATAGAAATATTCATACTAAAAAAGTGAACACGCCCTCGCTGAACAACTCCAAGAAGGCCATGCCATTTTACAGTAACGCTGTATAACTGTTTTTGTCTTGTGACTTTTTAGGCCGATTGCGAGTGTTGCTTTGAGATGAAAATCCCTTTTAAGCGATTACTTGGAAGTATTTCCAGAATCTTTTCAAGTGTTTCAATTCCGGTATTCGCCATGGCCTTTTCAATGCTCTTGTATGTGCTTAATCCAATACCAAGAATTTCTGCAAATTCTTCTTGTGAATTTCCGGCCTTCGAGCGCTCAAGAACTAATGTAATTGCAAGTTTCTCTTTAAGAGAAAGTTTGAGATGATTCATCATGTAATTATAATTTTGATAAGCTCCATCAACTTCATATCCAATAATATCATCTGTACCTTTTTGAACAAATGCTAATATATCCTCATTTTCTGTTTCTCTTCCTCTGTTAGGGACACCAGTTTTAAAGTAAAAATAAAGTAAGTTTGTCTTTGAGTTAAAATCTATCTTCATAGTTTACCTCTTTTTTTAATGGGTGATTTGTAAAGCGTCTCACCTTTTTTTAATTTCTCTGTTTCATAAGCTGTTACCATGTTTCCTTCTCCAGGAGCTAATACTTCGACTACTACGCAGAAAAATACTCTAACTCCAAATTCATCAAAGTACTCAAAGGAGTAAAACAAGCACGCCTTACTACTATGCCTACTTGCACGCACCTCTAGGGGTTTCTGAAGTGCCTGCTCAATCTTTTCTGCAGTCACTTCTGGATGCCCTTCAAGGGCATGTTTTAAAGCTTGCACAGATACACGAACAGATAGCCCGCCAGGTGTCTTGAATCTTCCTATGATTTCGTCCATACTGCACAGTACCACATACTTTAACTATAGTCAATATATTAACCATCTCTTATATTTAGACTAAAAACCCGTCAATAGTTGATTTTTTCGCCTATACAAGGACTAGGGTAGGCCTCGAAAATGGCCATTTCAGCTAAATATGAGGTCCATTTTTTGGATCGTTTTTAGAATCTTGTAGAGATAACACCTGTTTTAAAGAGTTAGTCCTTATTCTTTTTGATTATTCGTCATCATCATAACAGGATATCAAAAAGGGAATATTTAAATTACCAATTCTTTTTATCAAATCAGGACTAAAATCAAAATTACATTGATCTTTCCAGAAGATACTTAAGCGTAACTCAATATCTGTTCCACCAGCATTTTTAAAACTATCCATATTGTTTTCAATTAAATCTAGAAATGAAGAAGGAATAAGTTCATCACCATCTTTCTCTTTAACAGGAAACTTCTTTTCTATATACAAACTCGCACCACCATAGGGAATCGGTTTCCCTTTGTATCTTCCTCTTTTTCCAATATCACCGACTTCATTTTTGTTATCAAATTTAAGATCTTCTGACTCTTTAATTTTAGAGGGAGAAAAGCTATCACCATATATACTTAATGAAATCTGGGTTAAAATTAACACTTTGTTCTCCTAATTACTTTTGTATGAATCGATAGGAATATCTGTTTCAAATTGTTTGTTTGACTTAGGATCTTTTAGATGTATTTTCTGAAGTGTAATAGACAAAATGTGGTAAAACATTATCACTTGGTTTTACCATTGCATCTGAATTTGTGAGTCTGTGGATGAAGTTTGTCTTATCAACGTCATTATTACCCATGACAAATATCTTGAGACCCTCAAGCTCCATCGAATCTAGAAGATCCTCCAGTTCCTGGAATTGAGAACTTTCCTTTTTTCTATTGAAATTCTTGTTTTGACTAGCGAGTCTCATCATTTCCAATCTCAACACTTCAAACTCATTGAGATCAAGATGTTGCTTTTCATTGTTTCTTGAAACAATTGATTTATAAAGTATTAACTTTGTATCCTTTTCGACAAAATTTTCTTCACAGGCCCTTGGCAGTTTTGCTGCAATTACAGGTGTAGATACTTTGAAAAACAATACAAAAAGAATGAAATACTTCATTAAAAATCTCCAAAAAAATAAGACCAAAAACCCTGTCTAAGGGTCAAATGACTTACCCTTTTAAAAGTTAATATTTTTAAACAATATCTATTAACCATAAATAACTCACTGGATCAAGCAAGACCACTTAGACATGTTCATTTTTACATGAATGTAAAAAATCAATTCAAAATCAAGTAATTGAATATGTTTTGACAACATTACTTCTCCCTATTCTATGGGTAAATTAGGATCTGGCCCACATAGTCTCCTTGTGATAGGAAGCCCTATGCGGGTCGCAAGTCTTATATTGTGTTATTCGCGTGAGGGTGGAGAGAAACTTGGTGGTGACTTCCATCCTCACTTTTTTTTGAAACCTAAAAATAATCCCAAGCTTTTTCAAGACTTCGCTTGAAATTTCAGTGAAATTTAATTTCAAAGAAATTTCAGGTGGCTTGGAAAAATCTATTTTTAGGTGGTTAGAAATTTCAACTGAAATTTTCGCAATGACACCTATATTACAGATTTGATATAAGTAAGCGACATTCTCCGCAACTATCTCTCAAATTTTACATACCCTCTTCTGTAAGTTTCCAAAATTAGGAGGAAAAAACGTGACTTTGGATTTTAGGTCGTGGAACCTTGTGGAGTTAATCTCTTACGTACTGATAAAAATTCAAAGATTTTTATAGGAAAACATCGAAGTTCCAACACGGAAGGTAGATTAATCAATAATAGTATCTCGATCACTGTTCATCACATGTGACATCCTATAAAATCTATTATTTATGTTCGCTTTTTTGAGGTAGAAAATTTGATCCATTATTTTTTCTTACGGCCTTTCAAACAAGATATAAGCTTATAAACTATGTACCCAATACCAATAATAATACCGAAGCAGGCCACACCCCACCCCCTCGTGGTGGGGCTGCTTTTCTAGAAAATCGTATGGCATTTTGCCGTACAAATATCTTGAAAGCTAATAATAGTAGTCCTTTGAGAGATTATAGAACGTATATACGCAAAAACGCCCACCGTATAGAAAAACGCTATACAAAACCCATATAAACCCAATGATTTCAAAGAGTCCGACAGCACAGGAGATTTACATGAAAAAGACGCAGATAAACATTAAGTTAACAGACGAAGAAAAAGAAATTTTAGAAGAAAATGCAAAAAAAAATAATCAGTCTCTTACACAATTTATAATCGATTCCGGTTTAAAAAATGGAAAAGAGGTAGCTCTTTTAGAACATATTTCAAAAATTTTTGAAACACAAAATGAAATATTAAATTCAATTTCAGAACTAAAAACTGAGCAAAAAGAGCAAAGAAAACTTTCATTAGAGATTCAAAATGATCAAAAAAAGCTGCTAGAAATGAGCGACTTTTTTCCTAAATATGTTTTTTCTAACAATTTTATTCTAAGCAAAATGTTTCGATTTTTGATTGAAAAATATGATCCAAATTCCGAGGGATACAGAAAATACATTCCCAAAGACGAGCACAAAAAGTATGTGGATGAAACATACAACCTGATGCACAAAGAAGATCAAGGACTACAGTAATGAGTAACTCAAACGCAAAGGCCTTCAAGGCATTTGAAACATTTTGGACTGACTTAAGAATGAAAATCAAAATGATCAGCTATCTTGCAGTTGTAATTGGTGTACTGCAAATTATGACTAACCTGATTCATTTTATTGGAATGGACGATCATATTGAAAATGCTAAGTCCATCTATCTAAAATGCCATATCGCAAAAATTATCGATACTATCCCCTACTTAAACGAAGAAAAGCACTTTGAAATTGGAAATTATTCCTTAACAGCAGGACAATTTTCTCATGCCTATAGAAAACTTTACGGCCACTACAATCTGGAGGTTTTGAAATTTTTCGTGAAGTCTTTTCTAATTTGGCTCATATTGCCATTTATCCTTTTTGTATTCAAAAGAAAATCTGCTAAGCAGATGGCCGACGTTCATCTTGGAGGAACCGAAGTCATCAGTGAGAAAAAGTTTTCCAAAAAAATTAAGAAATCAAAGCAAAATATTTCTCTTAACAAGCTAATAAGCATTCCATTTGAATGCGAAAACCGACACTTTTTTGTCATTGGAAAGCAAGGAGCTGGTAAGTCTCAGGTTTTCTCGAGAGCGATTGATAAAATAATTGAGCGAAAAGAAAAATCTATCATTTATGACTTTAAGGGTGATTATATTGCAAAGTTTTATAATCCAGAAACAGATTTGATATTTAATCGGCATTCAAAATTCTCCGTTTTAATACGAGGGTGGGAGGTCGTTAAGAAAACTTGCTTGTTTTCACATTTTTCGGCCATTATTGTGTATTCATTAAGTGATTCACTAATTTCTGAAAGTAATTGCAATTATTGCCTCTTAGAAATATCATGTGATTTCACATCACCACCCTCTTTCTGCCAATTATATTAACCAACAGCGTTTACAACTATCGCAGGGAGAGGGTACTTTAGTACTTCTCACCGGAATTTTCTAACCACCTGATTTAATAGGCAATAAAGCTAATTCTCACCTAAAACCTGACCGATTGATTATTTGAATCGAAAAAGGATTTTAAAATTGACCATAAACCCAAAATTTAGTCCATTCTCAGAGTGAGTCTCACTGTGTTAAAAATAAAACAAGGAGACAATAAAATGAAAGGCAAAAAATTTTCAGAAGAAGTGATTTTCAAAATTTTAAAGGAATATGAATCGGGAATTCCAGCAAAAGAACTTGGACGCAAATATGGAATGGCCGAGCAAACAGTTCATAAATGGAAAAAAAAATATCACGGGATGCAGGTATCTGATGCTAAAAAACTAAGAAGTCTTGAAGAGGAGAATCGACGTTTAAAACGACTCGTTGCTGATTTAAGTTTAGATAACCAAATGCTCAAGGAAGTTGCCAAGGGAAACTTTTGAGGCCCAAACAAAAGAAAAATGCAGCTAAAATGCTCATTGATAAGTTTGGGGTCAGTGAGCGGCATTCGTGCCAAGTTTTAGATTTTAACAGATCAAGTTATCGATATGAATTAACTTTGGTTAAGAATGACCAAATTGTTATTAACAGAATGCAACAAATTGTTCATAAACATCGAAGATATGGATATCCACGAGTTCATGTGATTCTAAATCGAGAAGGAATAGTTCGTAATCGCAAGAGAACCCAAAGAATTTATTTTGAGCAGGGATTTTCTTTAAAATTGAAACGAAAAAAGAAAAAACAATTTTTTCCACGGATAGTAAAACCTTCGGCATCGAAGGGGGGCGAAGTTTGGTCTATGGATTTTGTTTCAGACTCACTTGCAAACTCAAGAAAGATTAGAATATTGACAGTTATAGATCATTTCACAAGGTATTCCCCAGGTTTTTATATTAATCATTCAATCTCGGGAATAATTGTAACCAAAGAACTTGATCGAATGATAAAAGAACATGGAAAACCAAAAAGAATTCAAGTAGATAATGGGCCAGAATTTACATCTAAGGCCATGTTGGAGTGGAGTTACAGGAATAATATTGAAATAGATTTTACTCGTCCAGGAAAACCAACAGATAATGCTTATATTGAAAGTTTTAATGGTAGCTTTCGAGATGAATGTCTAAATCAAAATTGGTTTTCTACATTGGCAGAAGCACGAGTTGTAATTGAAAGCTGGAGAAAAGAATACAATGAAGAGAGAATACACAGTTCATTAAATTATTTAACACCTAAAGAATTTGTCAAAAAGGAACGAGAAGATGTACAACACAGACTCAGTGCAACTCATCTTTAGACTGGACTAGTCAATGGTTTAAGGTCAAACAATGGGGACAAACAGAATGGTCAAGTTTACTTTGACAATACATCCAACCTTGATAAGGGTTAATAGCAGTAATTTCTAGTTCAGGTAATGATAAATAATTTGCTAAACTATACCTTGATGCTTCATTCATTTCAGACTCCTTAAGAATTTTTTTGTGGTTATTAAAATTCTCTTAGAGTTTGTGGGATGAAGCATCATATAGAATTATTTACCCACCTTTAATCGTGAAGATCCTAAAAAAGATTATTCTATTTGGTTCCTTTGCTCGTGGTGATCAGAAAGAAAAATCTGACATTGATTTGGCGTTTGAATTTGACCAGAGACCGGAAAACTGGCCAGTATTTAAATCATGTGTGGATGACTATTTTCAAACTCTAAGAGAGCTTGACCTTGTCATTTTAGACGAAGCTGATGATTCCATTATAGAATCTATTCAAAAAGAGGAAATCATCTACTATGAACAATAAAATTAAAAATTCTATCGATAACTTTGAAAAGGCCTATAATAAGCTTGAAGAGTATCTTGCACACCCTATTCAAAATGATCGTGATCGCTCAGGAATTATTAGGGCCTTTGAATTTACGTTCGAACTGGCCTGGAAGACTTTTCAAAAAATTGCCACAGATGAAGGGTTTGAGGCCGGAGGGCCAAAATCGTCTCTCAAACAGGCATTCAAACTCAACCTTATTCAAGGTGAGAAAGAAGAAAAAGCTTGGCTTCAGATGCTCGATGATCGTAATCTTATGAGTCATACTTACAGAGATAAACTCTCACAAGAAGTGGTGAAGAGAATTCAAGATCAACACAGAACCCTACTCAAAGATACTCTGCAAAGACTTAAAAGCAGGTAATATTTTGAGACTCTACACACTTCATGGTGGAACACACCGCACTCAGCCTTTATGAGCAGGCATATAGAACTCTCAATCGATAATTGTAAAAGATCTTATGGCCATAGGCCCGCCTCTGGAGCTGCTTACAGACAGTATTGAACCCCCTAATTCCGGACAAAACTCTCGGCATTCAAGCTGACACCTGATAGCTTTGATAATTTCCTTTATTAGGGGCTGTCCAGAATTCCCGGCCTCGCATCAAAGTTTTAACCATATATAAGCACATGCCAAAGAAAGCATGGGTTTGTAATTTCTTTTGAGTTTATCAAACCTAGTTGCAATGGACCTGTAGTGCTTCAACCTAGCGAAAATATTTTCTACTTTATATCTTTCTCTGTAGGCCGTTTTGTCTAAATTAGTGTTTCCAATCTTCGAGTTTTCTTTCCTGGGGATTACTGGAATTGATTTTGTTCCTCTGATTACCCAACGAAGATATTCACCATCATACCCCTTATCAGCAATAGTATAAGTACTATGAGGAGTTCTTTCTATAAGTTCTGGTGCCATTTTTATATCATGAACTTGCCCCTCAGTAATTTCAAAATCAATTGGATTCGCGTGAGAATTGACACCATAAACCCAAAATTTAGTCCATTCTCAGAGTGAGTCTCACTGTGTTAAAAACTAAACAAGGAGACAATAAAATGAAAGGCAAAAAATTTTCAGAAGAATTGATTTTCAAAATTTTGAAGGAATATGAATCGGGAATACCAGCAAAAGAACTTGGACGCAAATATGGAATGGCCGAGCAAACAGTTCATAAGTGGAAGAAAAAATTTCACGGGATGCAGGTATCTGATGCTAAAAAACTAAGAAGTCTTGAAGAGGAAAATCGACGTTTAAAACGACTCGTTGCTGATTTAAGTTTAGATAACCAAATGCTCAAAGAAGTTGCCAAGGGAAACTTTTAAGGCCCAAACAAAAGAAAAATGCAGCTAAAATGCTCATTGATAAGTTTGGGGTCAGTGAGCGGCATTCGTGCCAAGTTTTAGATATTAACAGATCAAGCTATCGATATGAATTAACTTTGATTAAGAATGACCAAATTGTTATTAATCGAATGCAACAAATTGTTCATAAACATCGAAGGTATGGATATCCACGAGTTCATGTGATTCTAAACCGAGAAGGAATAGTTCAAAATCGCAAGAGAACCCAAAGAATTTATTTTGAGCAGGGATTTTCTTTAAAATTGAAACGAAAAAAGAAAAAACAATTTTTTCCACGGATAGTAAAACCTTCGGCATCTAAAGGGGGCGAAGTTTGGTCTATGGATTTTGTTTCAGACTCACTTGCAAATTCAAGAAAGATTAGAATATTGACAGTTATAGATCATTTCACAAGGTATTCTCCAGGTTTTTATATTGATCATTCAATCTCAGGAATAATTGTAACCAAAGAACTTGATCGAATGATCAATCAACATGGAAAACCAAAAAGAATTCAAGTAGACAATGGGCCTGAATTTACATCTAAGGCCATGTTGGAGTGGAGTTACAGGAATAATATTGAAATAGATTTTACTCGTCCAGGAAAACCAACTGATAATGCTTATATTGAAAGTTTTAATGGTAGTTTTCGAGATGAATGTCTGAATCAAAATTGGTTTTCGACTTTGGCTGAAGCTCGAGTTGTAATTGAAAGCTGGAGAAAAGAATACAATGAAGAGAGAATACACAGTTCATTAAAATATTTAACACCTAAAGAATTTGTCAAAAAGGAACGAGAAGATGTACAACACAGACTCAGTGCAACTCATCTTTAGACTGGACTAGTCAATGGTTTAAGGTCACTAATGTTAACGCAATAAATCATGGTCTTACAACTGCTCTTAAAATAGCCACGATTAGTGAAAATCTGCCAATGGTCGAATTACTTCTACAACAGAATGCAAAACCAAACCAAATTGATCTAGCAGGAATATCTCCCTTAATGTATGCAACGAAAATAAATAATTTGGATATTATCAAATTGCTTCTCAAATATGGTGGAGATCCTTATTTGAAAAGCAAAGATGGACTGAATTCATCATTTGATTTTGCAAGGTTGACTGGAAATGAAGTCATTATTCCAGTATTGGAAGACACTAAAAAAAATAGACAAGAAGAGATTCATATTAGTGACCTTATTGGACAAGAAACGGCCAAAAGACAACTTAATGAAATTATTTCACTTTCTAAATTGAACAGAGAAAGAATCAAAAAAAATATGAAAGAAGTTTCTGTAATTTTGCACTGTGTATATTTTGGAAACCCTGGTACAGGGAAAACTACGTTTGCAAGGTTTTTTGCTCAAGAAATTAAAAAAATTGGATTTCTTAAAAAAGCGCACCTCGTTGAGGTGAGTAGAAATGATCTTATTGCGAAATATAGTGGGCAAACCGCAGAAAAAACGACAAAAGTATTTAACCAGGCCATTGATGGTGTCCTGTTTATTGATGAGGCCTACTCTCTTAAAATTGATGAAAATGACCAATTTGGCCAGGAATGTATAAATACACTTATTAGTTTAATAGAGAATAATCGAAGTAGAATTATTATTATTCTTGCAGGTTACAAAGAAGAAATGCAAAACTTTCTGCATTTAAATCCTGGTTTAAAAACTGATGCCAGAAACATCGTTATGGCGATAAAAGAAATTTCAAAACTTAGAAAAGAAAGATCATTTGGAAATGCTAGAGAAGTGAGAAATGTCATTGATAGAGGAATTGTTCAACAAAGTGTCAGACTTACAAATGAAAATAAAACCGATTTCTCTAAGGATGAACTGTCCACATTAATTTTTTCTGACTTTACTTTTTCTCCACTTGACCAGGGAGATTTTGATGATTTTAATCAACAAAATAAGCAAGTTAATTCGCCAATGGAAAAATTAAATCGATTAATTGGAATTAATGAAATCAAATCTGAAATAAGTGAACTAGCGAACTTTGTTGAGGTTTCCAAACTAAGGTCTCCAAATGCATTACCTGAAATTGGACTTCATATGGTTTTCACCGGAAATCCAGGTACTGGTAAGACTACAGTTGCTAGAATCTTAGGAGAACTTTTTAAAAATTTAGACTTACTTTCAAGTGGTCATCTAGTAGAAGTCGATCGTTCCCAATTAGTTGCACCTTTTGTAGGACAAACTGCAATTAAAACAAAAGAAACCATAGAAAGAGCATTAGGAGGCATTTTATTTATTGATGAGGCCTATACTCTCTTTCGAAATGAACACAGCGACAATTTTGGATTGGAATGCATTGATACTCTATTAAAATATATGGAAGATTTTAGAAATAGATTGGTTATTATTTTTGCCGGTTATCCAGAACAAATGGATGTTTTTCTAAAATCAAACCCTGGATTAAACAGTCGAATTAACCGAACTCTAAATTTTCCGGATTTTACTGATGAGGAATTAATATTAATTGCTCAGTCTATGGCCAATGAAAAAAACTATGTCCTAGATGACAAAGCAAAAAACCAATTAGGACATTTGATCGCTCAACAAAGAAGTAAAATGCATTTTGGAAATGCTCGAACTACGAGGAATTTGCTCGAAAATTCCTATAAAAAGCATGCAAACAGAATGATTGATTTGAAGAAAACAAAAAATTTGTCAAAAGAAGAACTCAATACATTGATTGAGGAAGATTTTATTTTTTAAGATATTTTGCATAGATAATTCCTGCAATGAGTCCACCAAGATGTCCCTCCCAGGAAATACCTTTTTCTATAGGGAAAACTCCAAAAATCATATATCCATAAAATATAGAGATAAAGAATGATAAAGCGAAATATGAAAATTTTCGTTGAAAATAGGCCAAACTAATCAGAAAACCATATAGAGAAAAGATTAGACCTGATGCTCCGATATGTACTCCGCTCCCGCCAATCGTCCAAGTGATAAAACCAGATACGAGTATCAATATGCCTAATTTGGAAATGATTTGTTTGGTTTCTATAAACGAAAAAAGAGGAGTAAAAACAATCAGTGCAGTTGTATTTGATAAAATATGGTTTAGGTTTGCATGTAAAAATGGAGACAAAATTATTCCAATTAATCCCCGAAGAGTTCTTGGGATAATTCCAAAGTTATTAATTGGAATAATAAAACTCAAAAAAAATCCAATCCAAATGAGACCAATAAAATAAACTATCGAGATGACATTTTTTTTCAACTGATGATCTCCGCGATACCTCTATAAAAAGAAGAGGCGTAAAAATAGTAATTTCTTATTTTCTAAACTTCATAGTTAATTTATAAGAAATCGGAAAAAATAAAAGCACTAAAACTGAACTGATAAACAAACCTGTTATGATGGCCCAAGAGAGCCCTGACCAAACTGGATCAAACACAATAGTGGCCGCTCCAAGAATCGTCGTTAGCGTGGTTAAAAATATAGGTTTAAGCCTTCTTTTACAAGACATGACGAGTAAATCATCAAGTTCATAAATATCTTTATGTTGATTTATATATTCTAACAAAATAATCGAATTGTTTACAGCAATTCCGGCCAGGGCTATTACACCAATCATTGAAGTTGCAGTAAAATACTCTCCTATAAAAAGGCCAAGAAGAGCAAAACCAGGCATTATACCAATTAAAGACAGAGGAATTGTAAGTAAAATTAAAAACGAATCTAAAAATGATTTAAACTGTGCAATAAGAACAATATAAATAATTAAGAGTGCAAACATCATTGCAACACCAAGATCCCAAAATACATCGAGAGTAAGATCCCACTCTCCACCAAGTTTAAAAGTGATTAGTTCTCCATCTTTCGTTTTATACTTAACATGATAGAGATCCCATTCGATAACTTTTCCATCACCATTTTTAAGTTTGTAATCTAATAGTTTCATAAGTATGTCGACACTTGCGTAAGTAACAGATCGGCCTTCCATTTCAGATGTAAGATAAATGGTATTATTAAATGTCTCTCTTTGGAGATCTTCTTTTAAAGACCTTTCTTCTACTTTAATAAATTTCGACAGTGGAACATTTATTCTATGATCGTTTTGAATGGTGATTGTATCTAGATATTTAATATCTTTTCTTATATCTTGTTTTACTCTAACAGTTATAAACGTCTGATCACTTGCCCCTAACCCGATGACTTCACTAACAATATCTCCACTGTATAGTGTTTTGATCGTACCTATAATCTTTTCGCTAGAAACATTGGCCTGCACGGCCTTATATTTGTCTACTTCCAAAATATATTCCTTCACTTCCTTTTTTGTAACGGAAATATCATGATCAACAGTTCCTTCGACTTTTTTAAAAAATTCAAAAAATTCCTTGGACTCGTTCTTTGCAAGTTCATAGTTCTCAGATTGTATCTTCAAGTTTATTGTACTCATTACCGGAGGGCCTGGTGGATCTTCTACCACTTTGAAATCAAGATTTAATTCTTTTTTAAATTTAATTAGTTCCTTTCGTATTTTCGTTGCGATTTCTTCTGACATTAAGTCCCTGGTTGATTTTTCATCCAAATTTACTCTTAGAGTTGATTGGTGGGGTCCATTTCGATTTTCCACACCTTTGAATAACCCATTAAAATCTAAATATGGTGCGTGCCCAGTGAAGCTATCGATAGATTTTACATATTTAATATTCTCAATACGTTTTGAAATTCTTGTGACAACTGATTTTGTTTTATGAACAGAAGTATTTTTGTCTAGATCAATATAAACATATACTTGATCAACATCGGCCTTGGGTAACATTCTAAAACGTACAAATTTAAATGCTGGAAAAAGACTTACAAATCCAATAATAGCAATAATTCCCCAAAACAAGACTTTTTGATAGGCATTACTTTTAAGGATAGTTCTCAAATAGTTCAAATAAATTTTTAAAATTCCTTTTTCTTCGTCTTGTTCTTCTTCACTACCTTCTAAATTTTTTAATAAATAAGTAGATAACCAAGGAATAATCGAAATCGAAAGGATGAATGAAAATATTATGGCAACAGGTACAAAAAATGGTATTGGCGCCATATATGGGCCCATCATTCCAGAGATAAAATTCATCGGTATAAATGCAACAACAGTAGTTAAAGAGGCCATAAAGAGAGCGCCACCAACCTCGTTAGTTGCTCCAAGAATATTGTCGTGAAAGTTGTCATATTTTTTCCGTCGAACCCAAGAATAAATATTTTCCGCAACAACAGTAGTGGCATCAACAAGTAGGCCCATCGATAAAATAAGTGCGAATAATGTAATTCTATTGATTGTATGCCCGAAAAAGTTGGCCAGAATAAAAACACATAAGAGAGTAAGAGGAATAGTAACTCCTACAAGAATCGATGCTTTAAAATCAAGAAAAATAATCAATACAATTACGACAATCACGATAGAAGTGAGTAAGTTTGAAAGTAAAGTATTAATTTCTCTACTCGCGACAAACCCATCGTTTAAAACGACATTCACATCAATATCTTCCTTATTTTTAAGCTCTTTAACTATATCTTCAAACTCTTTAGTTACAGTTATAATATTAGTAGAAGGGTATTTCGCCATAGCTAAGTAAATTGTGTTTTTTCTCTCAGTATTGTCTTTTTTATTAAAATTAATAATATAAGATTTTCTTTGCTCTGCCGTATAATAAACTTGAGCAATATCTTTTAGATAAACATTTACATTATAATTTGTGTAAACAACTAAATTTTCTAACTTTTCTATACTATTGGCCTTATTGTCTACGAAAACTTTGAAATTAGTATCACTATTTTCTATGAGACCCGCAAAAGAATAATTGTTATTTTGAGTGATGATACTAGCAATGCGATCGAAAGGTACTTGAAATTTTTTGGCCTTTTCTAAATCAACCTCAACCCTTAACTCCTCTATACTCCCACCATAGAGAGACATTCTTGAAAGTCCTTCTACTTTATTAAATTTATCTTTCAGTTTTTGAACTTTTTTTCGGAGTTCGACTTCATCTAATTTATCTGAACTAAAGGACACAACAAAGATTGGAACTTCTTCAGGGTCAATTGTTCTAATTATAATATTATTAACACCAACAGGTGCTTTAAATATATCAGAAGTTAATCTATCACGAAGGGTTACTTTAGCATCTAGTAATTTTTCTCCAACATAAAATTTAACTAATGCATCAACTCTCCCCTCTTCCCTTATATTCATCAAAATATCTTCAACACCCTCAATGTCAAAAAGTACTCTCTCAAGTGGCTTCGCAATTAACTCCATCATATCTTTTTGAGGCCAGCCTTTCTTTTCAATTGAGACATAAAAGGCCGGAGCAACAATTGTTGGATTATATTTTTTTGGTGTTTGCTGATAAGAAAATAAACCCATAAGGAATATTGACAATACAAAAATTAAAGATATCTTAGAATTTTCTAAAAAATATTTTGTAAACTTACCAAAAACGCTCAAATTCATCTTCGCCTCTATTGCCAAAAATATTAATAATCTTTAGAAAATTATAATTCATTTTTATCTTTTTGCGTTGATTATAATCAAGTTTCAAAGTTACTCTTGAGTTTAATAAAATTAAGCTTTTACTGACGAAAAAGATCCGCTAAACTATGCATGAGTTAGGTTATATTCAAGTAGGTTTATATGAATTTGTACATTAAATTTATGCTCTTATTTGTGCTTCAATATGCTCAAATAGATAAGTCTTTTTCTAAAGACGTATTAGAGATTAACCCAAGAATGGAGAGTATTATCGTTTCACAGGTTCCCATTTTATGGCCATTAGGAAGAAAATCAGAAATTCTTGAATTTGTAAAAAAATCAAATCTCAAAAAAGTTTCTCTAAGTGAAATAAAGAAAATTGATCAGGAATGGATAAATGGGGGGCAAAAAGAGCTCAAACATTCTATTCAAAACAATCCAATCGCTACTTATTTCAAAAATATTGTACAAAAAAAGAAACATTTAATTTCAGAAATTTTTCTTTGTGATGCTAATGGCCCAGTAATAGCTTCATATCCAAGCACAAGTGATTACTGGCAAGGAGATGAAGATAAATTCATTGAAAGTTTTAACAAGGGTAAAGGAAGAGTTTATTTTGGTCCTTTAGAGTATGATGAAAGTACTAAAACCAATTCTATTCAAATTTCGATACCAGTTGCATGGCGCAATGAGACATATGGCGTTATTGTTGTCGGTTTAAAAAACATCAAATAAATAATATTCAAATTTCAAGTTATAAAACTTGTTACGTAGAAGATTTGTCTATATTTGTATCTTTTTTAATCTTTTTAAAGGTGACTCCTGTAAAGGTTATATATATATATTCTCTTAGTCTTCAGTTTAATCAAAACATGGAGTTGTCCTATGAAATGGATCAATTATCATCACCTGATTTACTTCAAAGAAATCGCTGCTAAAGGAAGCATCTCTAAAGCTAGTCAAAGCTTAAAGGTTGGACAGCCAGCACTTAGTTCACAACTCAAAAATTTAGAAGAATATTTAGGAGTACAATTATTTGAAAGAAAAAAGAGAAAACTTCATTTAACAGAGGCCGGCCAGGTTGCACTTGATTACGCATCAAAAATAAGTTCACTAGGTCAAGAACTCATAGAAGTCATAGATGACAAATCATTTACAAAAGAACTCCACCTAAGTGTTGGGGCCCTAGATAGTATTCCAAAACATTTAATTTGTGATATCGTAGATTTTGCCCACAAAAAAACTAATTCCTTCTTATCTATATATGAAGATACGGCCACGGGGTTATTGAATAAACTCTTAGGTCATAAACTTGATTTAGTCATTTCAGATCATGAAATCTCAAACTACTTGCATAAGGATATTTTTTCGAAGTGTATTCTCAAAAAACCAATTTATGCTTACGCTTCTCCAAAGTTTACTTATCTCGATGATGATTTTCCATTTTCGCTAAATAATACCCCCTGCATCGTACCAACACTTCATTCAAAAATCAGAAATGAAGTTGATCAATATTTTCATACTCAAAAAATTAAACCCAAATTGATCACTGAAACTCAAGACACTGCTATTCAAAAAATTTTAGCAACAAGAGGTGAAGGTGTTATTTTTCTTCCAGAATTCACAACCATTGATTTGTTACATGATGAATCCCTTGTCAAAATTGGAAAATTAGCTGATGTACATGTGGAATACTATTTAATTTACGGAAAACGAATGATTGAAAATCCGGCGATTAGACTTATTCTTAATCAGGATTTCGAAACATTGTTGCCAGGATAATAATTATTACCCTGGCAAATTTGAAAAGGATATCAGCTTTACGATGCCTCAGGAGTTTGACTCTTGATACTTATTCTTGTCCAAGGGACGGCCAGAAGTCGTCTTTCCTCGATAAATTCTCCAGTTATTTCACAAATTCCGAAAGTACCATTTTGAATTCTACCAAGGGCACTTATTATTTCAGGAAGGAGGTTGGCCATTCTCCTTCTATGTAATGATGAATCTTGCATTTGAATTTCACGAGTGGCCAGATCAATAACTTCTGCCTTTTCTTCAGGAAATGAAGAATTCATCGCGAGGGTATGTTCATAGCGCTCTCGAAGGTTCAACAACTTTTTCTCACATAAATTAACAATTTCTTTTCGATTATTGTGATTCATATCGCCTCCTTAAAATCAAATAAATATTTAGTTGATTTGTTGTGCTTTCTTTTAGATAAAATTCTAATTAGGTTACTAAAAATTTTACGTACTGCTGCCTCTGGTCCCAAACCTTTGTTAGATAAAACAATTGTTTTATTCTTTGTCTTTGCATGAATTTTCAAACAAAATAGACCCTCATTATTTAAATTATAACTAAGATCTATCTCTTCTAGATCAGGTCTCTTCCTTTTAACCTTTTTAGTTTCAAATTCCACTAATTCTTTAATTTTAGTTTCTTCAATCTTCAAAATAACCTCCTTAATGTTTCGATTGTTGATCCAATCGTTAATTATAAAGTGTTAAAATGCTTGGGCCCTATGGGCCTCCTTAAAAATTGGGCCCTCAGCTGATTTGAAATCTGTATATGTATGAACAAATATATAGTGACACAAAGGTAAAACACAAATTAGTACCATGAGAATTTTATTCATAAAGCACCTCTTAGTTTTATAGGTGTAATCTATATGAAATTTTTTAATTCTTATAATATATATTTTTCAATAATTTATTCGATAAAATCGATATATAGAAATATATAGTTTTTATGAAATTTAACTATTATTACCCTTAAGGGTAGAACTAACTGAAATTATAAATAAATTGCAAAAAGATTATGCCGCTTGAGAAGGTGTTTCACTCTCTGTGTCTAAATCTGAATTAGTCTGTTCAATATCGTTTGACTCAATGTCCTCATAAGATGGCCCTGCTTGAACAGTATTGTTTATTTCATCAAGATTGAAAGATAATAACTGTGAGTTAGCTGCGGCAGTTCCCAAAGATGCTGAGGCCTGGGTAATTTTATTAAGAACGTTTTCTACTTCTGAACTCGTTTGATTATACTCTGAAATTGTTTTAGTGATCGAACCTATTCTTTCTGAGAGTTCATAAATATTATCTACAACTTCTTTATAACTTTCTTGTGAACTTTGAATAAGCTCTACAGAGCTTCCTACTTTTTCGTGAACATGTTTTAACATCTCAGCTAGTTTTTTATTACTTCCTTTCAACTGTTCTTGAATATCAATGGAAACTTTTCCAATAATACCTGCCAGCTTACCCATTTCATCAGCGACAACTGCAAATGACTTTCCTGCATCGCCGGCCCTTGCGGCCTCAATATTAGCATTGAAAGTTAATATTCTCGATTGAAAAACTATTTCTTCAATACTAGACATTTTTTTTATCAATTGTTTTATATCATCAGAAAACGATAACAATATTGATTCAATTTCTGAAATGGAGCTAATTGAAGAGTTTAAGTCAGTCATATGTTTTTGACTTTCATCTGCGGCCTGTTTTGCATGATTGCTTGAAAGATTTGCTTCTCTGACTGAACTATCGACACTTTGAATGACTTCAAACATCTGTTTTTGATTTCTTCTTACATCCGACTGTATTTCAATTTGATCTTTTGATATTTTGATTAGATAGACTGCAGTCTTGTCAATATAACTAGAAAGTTTGGAGAACTCTTTTTCTAGGTTTTGGTTAAATTCTTTCTGTATAAGATCTTCTTCAACCTTTTCTTCTTCTTTAACGGGAAAAAGATAGGTCTCAACTATGTCTCTTGGAATATGTCCCTTTTTTACTAAAGAAAAGCATATCCACAAAAATGATCCCATAAGGGTATTTAAACATAACATTAGCCACAAATTAGTAAAATTCATTGATAGCACTACAGAAGTAATAATGTAGACCAAGCAGATTGAAAATAGTTTTATAATTTGTGATTTTGACATCTTTTATGCCGGGATTTTAAGAATAATAGATGTTCCTACACCTAGATTAGAAGCAATTTCTATTTTCCCTCCAATCTTTTCTACGTTTGTCTTAACAATATCCATCCCGACTCCACGACCAGAAAGATCACTAACTTCTGATTTAGATGAAAGATTTGGAATAAAAATAAGGTTTAATCTCTCTTCAGGGGTCATCTTCTTAGCATTTTCTTCTTTTATGAGACCTGACTCTATTGCCTTTTGACATACTCTCTCAGAATCAATACCTCGTCCATCATCTGAAATTTTTATCATGATATTTCCATTATCTTCACGTCCTATGATTTGTAATAGGCCGTGATCTTTTTTACCATGAGTTTTTCTTTCTTCAGCAGTTTCAAGTCCATGATCTAGTGAGTTTCTTATAATATGAACAACGGCGTCTTGAACCAAGAAAAATTTATCACGATTCATCGTTACATCTTCACCAGATATTTTAAAATCAACTTTTTTATCTAATCTTGATGAAATATCTTTTATCATATTACTGTACTTGCCTAATGATGACATGACTGGAATATCTGTGAGTTTTGAATATGCACTTTGAATTTTTTCAATACTTTTTCCACTTTTAATGAGCTCACCTAGTCTATTATAGTTTTCAGATACGACTTGCATTAAATGTGCTTTGTGAGCGATTTCTACATTTGTATCTTCTTTGCTATCTGCGCCTCTTAAAAGTTGAATAATATCGATATACTTAACAAATCGATAGCTATTATGCCCACCATTATCGGTAGAAAATAAGTCTTTTAAAGTAAGTGCGATTGGATCTTTCTGTTCTATTGCATTTTTTATATCTTCAGGAAGTTCATAAAAATTCTGAGTGTCCTTGAGATCTTTAAACATCATTTTAAGTTGAGAAGACCCACTTTTATCTTCGAATATAAAAGCTTCAATAAAAGATTGATGTTTATTAGTGAAATAATTTTCAATTGACTTAAAAAACTCATACGGATTTCCATCTTCATGCCATATTTTTTCTGCAGTCGACAAGATGAGAGATTTTCCTTCTGATTTTAAATATTTCTTTTTTTCAAAGAATGCTTTGAGTTTTTTAACATCCGATGGCAATTCTTTCAAAATTTTGAGATGATCAGCACGTCGATCATCACTCATATTTTCAATTAGTCTAGATACAAGTGCAAAATAATTCCAACATAAGCTTAAACGATTATTGATTTCTTTAGAAGATCGTTCTGTCTCAAAATTATCAGGGTATAAAAATTCTTCTAAATCTGAAACAATTGTTTCCAAATAATAAAGTTTTAAATTAGTAGCATCAGATTTAACTCTATCGATGATCTGTTTCATATTGAAAAGTGATTTTAAATTATTTTTGATAAGAATATCTTCTTGGAACATTTTAGTAAATTCATATAGACTTATGACAATCCCAATCCAAGTATCAACTTTCAATGAATAAGGATGGGAGTGACCAAGTCCTATATACATAGATTTAATTTCTTGTTTGATATCGTTAAGTTCTGGAATTATCTCTTTTTCGAATGTCTCAAATCTTTCATTTTCTAAATTTGCAAATTTAATCTCAAGTCTCAAAATTTTCTCTGACATTTCTTTTTTATTCAAACTTCTAAACTCACCTTTCAAACTATGAAGGGATCGATTTATTTTTTTCATCGTATCATTATCTGGTAAATTTTTAATCAATTTATTATAGAGTTCTTTTCTTTGATCAATTGATACGTTTTTATCGTAGAAAGATCTTTCATACTCTTCAATATGCTTACCAAATAGATTATCTAAATGGGTCATATGAGTTATTGCACCGTGAAGAATTTTTGCTTCAAATTCATTTTCAATTCTAAAAACTCTATTGGCCAAATCACTGTAGGCCTGAAGTTCAGCATTTATATTGTATAAGCGAACATTTAATTCAGTGATAAGATCTTCTTCAATTTCTTGATTAGATGAAATGAGATCTGTTCCTTTTTTAACTAAATTTTCTGCCCTATGAGTAGCATTAGATATTTCTCCAAAATTATAAGAACGTGAATTTCCTTTTAGTGTATGTAAGGTTCTAAAAAGGTCACCCAAATTCTCTTGAAGATTTTCACCTTCTCGCAATGATTTTGCAAGAATAAGTGAATCAGAAACCATTTGAGGAGCATCTTTGAGAAACACTTCAATATCTTCTATATCATTAGAAGCAATCTCTCTGATAATTTGGATTTTCTTTTCAGATACTCTTTTTTCTTCTTCCATTTCCATTTGTAAACGTTCTAATTCGGTTATATCTTCTACGACAAACATTAAATTAGTAAGGATTCCATTGCTATCAAACATTGGGTTATATGAAATTGAAAAAATTCGTTGTCCATCATTTTCGTCATCATTCTTACGGTAAACTAATTTATTTGTAAGATTTTCTTCAGATAACTCATACTGAAGATCATCTTCTCCAAAAATAGAAATGAGAGCTGTATTAAGCATAGAAAATTCTTCACTTTCTCTATCTAGGTCTTTAAATAACGTTTCATAAATATCTTTACCAACAGGATTCATTCCAAAGACAGTAGACGTGAAGGCCGAAACAGGAGAAACGACTTTTCGATTTGCATCGATTGAGAAAATGGCCTGTCTCATAGAATTTAAAAGATTTGAAACTTTTGCTTTTTCAACTTCAATTTCCTTTGTTCTCTCTTCAACTTTTTGCTCTAAGGTAGCTGCATATTCTTGTAATTGCTCATGTGATTTTTTGAGATTGCCCTTCATGTTATTAAAAGCACTAACAACTTTTCCAAGTTCATCTCTTACTGGTTTTCTATCCAATTCCAGATTATCATCTCCCAACTTATCTAAGTCTAAAGATTCAGCAAAATTTGCCATTCTCAACAAATGTTTAGAAACAAGACCTCTGAAGAATATTAAAATTATTATTGAAACAACAATTGATTGAAGAATCTGTGTTCCCAAAATAACTACAACCTGATTTTTAATTCGCTTTACAACGCCTTCTAACGAAGCCATTAAAACTAATTTTCCGACTGTCGATTTTTTTCCGTCTTCACCAGTCTTCATAATATCAATTTCTTTTAATACAAAACCTGATGTTAATTTCTGCCCCACTAAATATGCCGCTTTTTCCTCATCTGGTAATATCACTCCTGCATAGGCCATATCAGGTAATTTCCATATCCCTTCTAATTGGTTTTGTATTTGTTCTTCGTTCATGTCCCAAAGAGACTGAGACAATGAGCTTGAAACACTTTTTTCAATTTCATCAAGCTGATTCTTTACTGCTGAATTATAAGTATTGTAATCTCTATACAAGAGTCCTGCTGAGACCAAAATCGTCACAGAAACTCCAAATAAAACAATATAAAAGATAAATTTGGTTGCAAGAGATTGCTTTTTACCTAAATTACTTTTTGCTTGCATTTCAATTACCTCATTGAAAATATAAAATTCTATTAATACTTGATCGTCTAAAAAAAGATAAAACTTTACTCTTTAGTTAGGATTGATATCTGATTGATTTATAAATCATTGAAAGGTGGTAGAAAGAATCTACCACCCAAAAATTCTAAGTTCTTAAAAACTAAATGTTGCACCAAAGTTATAGCTTGAATAATCTGCTGTTTTTGTTTTACCAGTTTTATCTTCAAACTGGCCAAATTCAGTATTGAACTTTAGGTTCTCAGTTGCATGATAAGCAACTAAAACTTGAAGTCCTGTATTTTCTTTTCCTGTTACTCTAGATCTACCATGGCCTACACCAACTTCAAAGCTACCAATTCCTTGAACTGCTTGAACATGATAACCGCTACTTGAAGTTTCTTTACCTGAAGTGTTTAAAACATCAGATCCACCTAAATTTCCACTCATACCAAGTGCCTGGCCTGAATAACCTGATGCTCCAACTCTGAATTGATCCATTGCAAAGATAAATCCAGCAGAAAGCCCTTTTGAAGTAACACTGTTTCCAACAGACTTAGTACCGTAGGCAGTAGAAACTTCAGCTTTTTGATAAAGTCCACTTAAATAAACCTTTAATGATGTTGCACCTGAAAAACTCATGTTATACACAGATTCAAATTCAATTCTTGGAGCTTTTAAAGTAGCTGCAACTGCAGTTCCGCTACCGTTTTGTCCAATATCTGCTGGATCGTATAAACCTAAAGCTAGAGAGAACCCTCCCATGTCAGGAGTCATATAAGTTACACCAGCATTAAAATCAGTATATTGGTAACCATATCCAATCATACCAGCTGTGGTACTATTTCCTGCTCCACTTTCACTAGTAGCACCAACACCTAAGCCACTTTGATCAAAAATGATTTGTTGTCTTTGAAAAATGCTTAAAGTTCTTCCTAAAAGAAAGCTACCAGTGTCTCCTGAAATTTTAAAGAAAGATTCTCTTAATTGTAAGGCCGGTTCTCCAGATTTTGCATTATCACTTTGAATCGAAGGATAGAAAGCAATTCTAGACATAATTTTTTTGCCATTCCAATCTGGTGCCATTACATTGAAACCAATTTGAGATGGATTAAAACCAGATCTGATTCTAAAAGCATCTTCTTTTCCTGCACCACTTGGAGTGTTGTACATCATGTAAGCATTAACAGCACCAGTAAGATCAGCTTTCCAGCCATCTTTTTCTGCTACAGTGATTGCTCCGTGAACATTTGAAAAACTTAACATTAGGGCAGAGACCGACAACAATGCTTTGTTTTTCGATAGCAATTTTTTCAAATTCATTTTATACCTCGTCTTTTTTTAAAAACCTAGTTTAAAAACTGGGCAGTATCTTCAATATTAAGTGTTTTAGTGTATTTGCTAAAGATTTTTTTAATTGAACCATCTTTATACATAGAATCCAAAGAATTTTCCAAAGATTGAAAATCTTTATCAGCGATGTCTAAATTACAGGCCAGTGTTCTCATAGCAGATCTAAAGACAATCTTACTTTCAATTTCAACACCTTCTTTTTTAGCATAGTAAGGTCCTACAATTGAATCTGCTGCCCATACATCAATTCTTCCACCATTAAGTTTCTTTGCATTAGCATCATCAGTTGTCACTTCTTGAATATTTCCACCAAAACCTGTTAAATATTCTGCTTCATCACTTCCTCTGATTGCACCAATATTAAGTTTTAAAACTTCCTTTAAAACTGATATTGGACGAGTATCGCCTTTTTTAACAAAAATAGCTGATTGAGTCACAAGCAATGGACTCACCCACCTGTAATTGTACTCACGGTCTTGAGAACGACTAACTGGCATGGCACAAGTATTTTTCTTTTTTTGAGTTGTCGTTAACGCTCTAATAAGTGGATTGAATTCGATTTTATAATCAATCTTACTTCTTTTAAAAACTTCTTTAACAATATCAACGGCAATCCCCTCGGCCTTATCACCATTTTTAATAACAAAGGGAGGCTGTTCATTTGTGAGAATAGTATAACTTGCTTGTAAAACACCACTAACTGCAAAGAACACAGCGGCGAATACAACTTTTAAATTTTTCATATTTTGCTCCTTATAATCATAGCTTATCAATAATCACTTATTATTCATAAGTTTTTATAGCAGTATCGTAGCTGTAAGTTTTGCCTTTTGGCTTTTCGTTTTCTAGTTTTGCCTTAGGTGATCCCGGTTTCTTTAACCAATTTTCAGCAGAAGTCTTTTTATTAAGTTTAGGAGGACATTTTAGACCCTTAACTTTAGAAAGTCTTTCTAGCTCTCTATCAAGATATGCGGCTAGCTCATCCATAGACTGTTGTGCATTTAAACCTTCTGAAACAACTTTAGGCACTGTTCTCCACCAAGCTGGAGACATAGATGGATAATCTGGAACATTTGTACCAGTTGGAGTCCAGAGTTCTCTTGCTTTTGATTGATAGAACTCAACTAGTCCACCAAGCTTTCCTTTCATTCCTGTGAATTGAGAAGACATAATATCGGAGTTTCTAATTGGAGTTAAACCGACAATTGTCTTTTTAAGAGAAACAGTTTTAGAAGTAACAAACTGTGCATATAACCAAGCTGCATTTCTTCTTTTCTCAGGAGTTGTTTTTAGGAAAGTCCAAGAACCTGCATCTTGATAACCCAGTTTCATACCTTTTTCCCAGTAAGCACCGTGTGGAGATGGTGCCATCCTCCATTTTGGAGTACCATCTGCGTTCACAACAGGAATCCCTTCTTTTGTTAGAGCAGCAGTAAATGCTGTATACCAAAAAATTTGCTGCGCTATATTTCCTTTACCTGGAAGTCCACCAGCTTCAGAAAAATTCATTTTCTCAGCACCTGGAGGAGCGTATTTTTTTAACCATGTATCAAATTTCTTAAGGGCATAAACAGCGCCAGGCGAATTTGCGGCCCCACCTCTTTCAACAGATGCACCAACAGGATTACATCCATCTACTCTAATGCCCCATTCATCAACAGGAAGACCATTTGGTAGACCTTTATCTCCTACACCGGCCATAGAGAGCCACGCATCAGAAAATCTCCAACCAATGGATGGATCTTTTTTCCCATAATCAGAATGTCCATAAACTTTTACGCCATCAATTTCTTTAACATGCACCGTAAAGAACTCTGCAATATCTTCATAGGCAGACCAGTTTTCTGGAATATCTAATTCATATCCATATATTTCTTTAAATTTTTTCTTAAGATCTGGTCTCGCAAACCAGTCTGCTCTGTACCAGTATAGATTTGCAAATTGCTGATCAGGAAGCTGATAAATGACTTTATCTGGACCTGTTGTAAATTTAATCCCAATAAAGTCTTTTATATCCAAAGTAGGAAGAGTAACTTTATCACCGGCCTTTAAAAAATCTGAAATTGGATAAATTGCGTTTGATCTAAAATGTGTACCAATCAAGTCACTATCATTGATATATCCATCGTATAATTTAATACCTTTTGTCATCTGAGTCTGAATTTTCTTTACAACATCATCTTCTCCAGTAATTTCATGAATAAGTTTGATACCTGTAATTTCAGAAAATGCTTTGGCCAAAACAGAGGCCTCATACCAATGTGTATCAACTCTTTCAGATACAACTCGAATTGTCATACCTTGATACGGTTTAGCAGCGTTAACAAACCACTCTAATTCCTTCATTTGTTGGTCTTTTGATAATGTTGATTTATCAAACTCTCCTAACCACTTTTTTGCTTCTTCTACTCCAGCATAAGCATTACTGGCCAATAACCCTACAATTACAAATGAACCAAATTTTTTGGCCAGATTTGCAAAAGTCAGATTAGACAGTTCTAACTTTGACATAGACTCTCCTTCTAAAATTCTAAATTCTAAATTCTAAATTCTAAATTAATTCCTTAAAATTAATTCTATTAAATAATAAAAATTCTGCTAATATAATTTGAACAGGACTTTGGAAATTTTTCAAGTTAATATTTTTAATATAATTTGAATTATACTAATCAATTTTGGTCAGGTATTTATTTTAAGGAGCATAAGTGATAACTAAAGATCAATTAGCAGACGACATATTAAAACTATCGGCAGAAAAGCTCCTTTTTATGTTTGAGTATTTTTCTAAACTTAAAAATACCAAACTCAACTTTATTGGGGCAGATGAAGTTTCAAAGAATGTTGAACACCGTTCTGAAATCATTATTTATGGTACGGATATCACCCTCAGAGTTCAAAATTTTTATCGAAAACAGGATTGTATCCACTTTCTAGAAAATCTATATACTGATGTTACAGATAAAAGGATTTTCGATTTTTTTAATGAGCTTTGCAATTTAACTTGTGGAAAATTAAAAGAAGTCCTTGTTGAACAAGGAATTGTTGCAGCTCTAAGTTTGCCTATTGATATTAATACAAGCCCAAGAAAAATTTTAGTATCTCAAGAGGTACTGCCCTATTTCAAGTACGGCAAGGTTGAAGATGAAAACGGTCAACCTTTATTAAAATTTAAATTGTCTGTTGAAATACATCAGCTAGATCCTTTTAAAGATTTTGATGTAAATTTTAAAAAAGAAGACGATGATGATGATGTAGAGTTTTTTTAAGGAGATAAATATGGCAAAAATTCTTGTTGTTGATGACAGTGAGTCAATTAGAACACAGTTAAAAAGTTTATTGACAGAAAAGGGACACTCAGTTGTTGAAGCAGCAGACGGTGAAGATGGTCTATCGACTCTAAATGGTAATAAAGATGTAAATCTAATCATTTGTGATGTTAACATGCCAAAGATGGATGGAATTACAATGTGTACAAAAGTATCTGAGGATGCATCAGTTAATTCTATTCCTATTTTTATGCTAACTACTGAATCAAATGCTGATCTTAAAGAAAAAGGGAAAAAGGCAGGAGTAAGAGCTTGGATCACAAAACCTTATAGCGATGATAAACTACTTTCTGCAATTCAAAAAGTTTGTGGATAATTTATTGCATTCTTTATGAATACACAAAAAAGTTCATAAAGAATGTATTTTCATATAGTTAAAATTATAATGTATCATAATTTCCATTTTGAATTGTTATCTATTTAAAAGACTAAATTATAATTTAAAACAATCCGAATATGAATCATATCAATTTTTGTGGAAGTTGTATGATTTTTTTAAAAAACAAGAATTTAACATTTAGTAAAAAACTGATTTTTTCTTCAAATGTACCTGTTTTGGTTACTTTGATCCTCTTTGGAGCTTTCTTCCTTTATAGAAGCACAACTCAAGCTATGAGTGCTCAAGAAAAAGCACTTAACAATCTCACTGAAACAGTCGCTTCAACAGTATCTGGAATGATTTGGGACTTAGATACTGTTGGACTTAAGACGGTATATGATCAACTCAAAAAAAATCAACATATCGATCATGTGGATTTCCTAGATGAATCTAAAAAACCCATGCTTAAAGAATTTGATGGTTTGGATAGGGATAAGCTAGAAAACTCTATTTTACTAGAATCCAAAAAATCTGATGGAACAAAAGTAGGATATGTAAAATTATTTTATAATAACAGTGATATTAAAAAATCAGTATATACTAGTATTTTATATATTTCACTGTTTGTCTTAGTGAGTATTTTTATCACTTCGTATGGCCTCTATCATATTATTTCAAATAATGTAAATAAAGTTCTAAGTAGTATTGACGAACTCTTTGAAATTTCTCAAGAAACAAATAAATCTTCAGAAACACTTAATTTAGTTTCAAGGGATGTTTCAGATAGAGCAGTAGATCAAGCAGCTGCCATTCAACAAACAGTTACGACCATAGAAGAACTTACAAGTATGACCAAATCTACATCGGACTATGCTAGTACATCATTAATTAAGGCACAAGAGTCATATCAACAAACTAAGAACGGAAAAGAAAATGTTCAAAAAATCGTGAATGCTGTTAGTTTAATTTCTCAAGCAAACGAAAGAATAACCAAACAAATGGATGAAAATGCAAATGAGATGAATGAAATTATCGAACTCATTAATGAAATTAATAACAAAACTCATGTGATCAATGACATCGTTTTCCAAACAAAACTACTTTCATTCAATGCATCCGTTGAAGCAGCTAGAGCTGGGGAGGCCGGAAAAGGTTTTGCTGTTGTCGCTGAAGAAGTTGGGAATTTGGCGCAAATGTCAGGTAAGGCAGCTCTTGAAATTTCAGAACTACTTAATTCAAGTTTAGAAAATGTTGAAGTTATTGCAAAAAACTCAAAAACCAGAACTTCTGATATTATTCAAAATAATGAAAAGATAACAAATTCAATTAAAGAAGAAGTGGAAAAAACAAGCCTAACATTTGATAAGGTTGTTGATAATGTCAATGAAGTTAAACAAATGATGAATGAAATTGCCAATTCTGTAAAAGAACAAGCTATTGGGATAGATAATATTTCTCAAGCGATGAGGGATTTAGATGCTACAGTTCACAAAAACTCGATCTCTTCAAAAGAGGCACTCAATTACTCTAACATACTTAATAAACAGTCTTCCTTATTAGAAAACTCGGCAGATACTCTTTCAAGAATTTTCAAAAAATCTGCATAAAATAAATACCCAATACACTGTTATTACTCATTTTGAATGTAAATTTTTTGTCATTTCTTTTGTTTTTAAGGATCCTCTCATACATACCGATACTTTATATGTTTACATACCGATACTTTATATGTTAGAATGGTAGGCGTATGTACAAAATTTATTATTGGTTATGTATTCTTTTTTTTTCATCCACTCATTTATGGGCACAACCCTGTCATTTAAATTGCTCACGTGTTGAGAACTTTAAAACAAAAGCACATCAATGCTGTAAAGATAAGAAAGATACTCATCAAAAAGATCAACAAAAAATTAATTGTTGTTCAAAATCCCTTTTGAATATCTGTGACAATCAAATTGAAATGAATTTCGAAAGCTCTCGGATGGACAATCTTTTCTCGTTGCATTATATATTTTCAACTCAAGAATATTTAAATGATAAATTCAATATTCCACCCCCTAAAGAATTAGTTTCCCTAAATTATTATCAAAATCAAATTCATCTTAAGAATATCCCTCACATTATCTACATTTTTCAAGAGAAGCTTCTCATTTAGAATTCCCTTTATTATTCTTTATCTATCTAAATATTTATGTTCCAAAAGGGATTTTATGAAATTTTTTTGGTTTATTTTTGTCACATGGATAATTATTCAGAAGTTTACCTATGCAATAAGTTTTGAGGAAACTCTTAATATAATAGAAACAAATGATTTGGTCCAATCAAGTATTGAAAAAGGAAAAATGCTTTCAGAAGAATCTATCTCACTAAGTAGTTGGGGAGATCCAAAATTTTCAGTAGCTGCTATTAATTATCCAAAAGATTCATTGGATAGCAATAAATCGATGATGACTGGTATTAAATTTTCTCTCGCTCAAACAATTCCTCTGAGCAATAAGAATACAGACATTTTTAGAGCAGCACAAGAAAAATCATCTTCTCAAAAAGCACAGGCAAAACAACTAATCAGAAAATACGCCAAAGAAATTTGGTCTCTTGCTATTGAGAAACAAAAATATATTAAAATAGAAAAAATTCTTAAAGAAAATCTTAGTTGGATTTCTGATAATCTCAAAATAACAAACAGACTTTACTCAACCGGAAAAGTACCACAAAGTGCTGTTCTCAATATGCAAATGAGAAAGAGTGAACTTAATTCAAAAATAAATAATAATCAGTTTTCACAGAACTCCTTAGATCTAGAATTGACGACAATTCTTAATTCCAAATCAACCGTAAAACTGGATCTAAAATCTATTCCCTGGGATTATTTAGATTCATGGATGAATTCTAAGAGTGAATTTGATTTCAATGAAATTGTGCTTAAACATGAATTAGAAAGTAGCAGATTGAAACTACACTCCAAAAACAAAAATTTAATTCCAGATATTACATTAGGAGTCGCGTACATAAAAAGAAATGACCTCGATAAAAACGGTGATTTTGTAGAGGCAGGCATAACGATTCCTCTACCTATTAGCTCAACAAGGTATGCAAATAAAAGAAGTGCGATTCATGAAAACATTGCTCAAGAAAAAATATACAAAAACTATACTCAAACTCGACCTTTAATTCTTAGTAAAATTAAAAATGATATTTTGGATTTAGAAGATCAAATATCAATACTGCACCAACAGACTCTGCAATACGCAAAGAGTGCAAGAGATATAATTGCTAAATCTTATGCAAGAGGAGGAGATGATTTTTCAGAACTTCTAAGATCTGAACTTCAATATCAAAATCTACTGATGAATGAAGTTAATTTAATTACAAATATTCAACAGAAAAAAATTAATTATTTATTTATCAATGGTGATCACTTAACTCTAAGAGGATTAAAATGAAATTACTTTTAACATTAATATTGATATCTTCAAGTTTTTACTCATGCAATCAAAATAAAAATGAACATTTAGATTTCCATAAGCAACATCAAACAAAATCTGAAACATATTATACATGTTCAATGCATCCTCAAATAAAAGAAAAAGGCCCTGGGAAATGTCCTATATGCGGAATGAATCTCAGTAAGATAGAGATTGAAAAAGAAGTTAAAAAAACTGATATTAAAAGATCTGAAAAAGAAGATAGTCTATATTATTGTGAAGCAAATCCAGAAATAACTAGTTTGGCACCTGGGGTTTGTCCTATAGATGGAACTCAATTAATAAAGAAAAACAAATCTTTAGAAGTTGTAGCGAAAGTTAAGTTAAGAAAATCACAGGTTCGTCATTTTAAGGCAGATATTTTTCCGGTAACATCAATGAAAATGCAAAAAAAAATATTACTGCTTGGTACTCTTCTTAAATCAGAAGAACATGAATCGAGCATTACTGCCAGGGTCCCTGGTAGGGTCGAAAAAGTTCTTATAGAATCTACTGGACAATTCATAAAAAAAGGTGACCCTGTACTAAAACTATATGGGCCAAAACTTTTAACAGGTGCAGAAGAATATCTTCTGGCCAGAAAGAATTATTTTAATGATAAATCAAATAATGTTTTCAAAGAACTCTATGAGCAAAGTATTGAACGATTAACACTTTGGGGTGTTCATCAAAAGCAGTTAGACTCCTGGGCGAAAAATAATAAGATCCCTCGCGAAATTATCATCTATTCACCAGTAACAGGAATAGTAGAAGAAAAAAATGCTGTTGAAGGAAAATACTTTAAAGAAGGTCAAAGTTTTTTTAAACTTGTTGATTTATCAAAAACATGGGTAGAGATGGATGTATATGAACACGATTCCGCCTTGGTCAAAATTGGTGAACCAGTTGAGTTGAAATTTAGTGCCTATCCTGGTGAAACTTGGAGCGGAGTAATTGATTTTATTAATCCTGTTCTTGATCCTAAAACAAGAACTCTAAAAGTAAGAACTACCTTAGACAATAGTAATGGAAAATTAAGACCAGGAATGGTTGGAGAAGCAACTCTTATTGTAAAACTACCTTCAACTCCACTTGTCGTACCACGTACGGCCATCATTGATACAGGAAAAAGAAAAGTTATCTGGCTTGATACTGGAAACCATACATATACTGCAAAAAAAATTGTCACAGGATTTGAATCCGAAGGATATGTAGAAGTTAAGCATGGTCTTAAAGAAAATGATTTGGTTGTTATCGAGGGAAATTTTCTATTAGATGCTCAAGCTCAACTTACTGGAGGTTATGAAGATCCAACGGGAGAGACTTTATGATCCAAAAAATAATTGAATTATCTATTAAAAACCGTATCTTTATAGTTATCATTTTTGTTATTATAGCAATACTTTCACTTTTTTCCATCCAGCATGCAAAGATTGATGCAATTCCAGATATCGGAGAAAATCAACAAGTTGTTTTTACACAATGGCCAGGTAGATCTCCTAAAGATATTGAAGAACAAATTACTTATCCTTTATCTACTCTACTGCAAGGAATTCCTGGAATTGATAGAGTAAGAGGGACAAGTGCTTTTGGATTTTCTACTGTCTATATTATCTTCAAAGAGAAAGTTGATTTTTATTGGTCAAGAAGTCGAGTATTAGAAAAGCTCTCAACTGCAGGAAGTTACTTGCCTAAGAATGTTATTCCTACACTTGGCCCTGATGCAACGGGATTGGGCCAAATTTTTTGGTATACAATCGAAAACACAGAAAATAACCCCCATCCTAAATCTCTACAAGAGTTAAGATCAATTCAAGATTTCTATTTAAAATTTAGACTACAATCTGTTGAGGGCGTTTCAGAAGTAGCTAGTATTGGTGGATTTATAAAAGAATACCAAGTAGATGTAGATCCTAAAAAAATCATTGCCTTCAATGTCCACCTTCCTGAAATTATCAAATCAATCAAAAACTCAAATATTGATATCGGAGCAGAAGTCATCGAAGAAGGTGATCGCGAAATGATCATTAGAGGTATTGGATTTTTTAAAAGCATATCTGATATCGAAGAGGTTGTAGTTAAGGTAAGAAACACTACCCCTATCAGAGTGAAAGACTTGGCAACCGTACAGCAAGGTCCGGCCTTCAGAAGAGGGGCATTAGACAAAAATGGTACTGAATCAGTCGGTGGGATTGTAACGATGAGATATGGAGAAAATCCTAAGAAAGTAATAGATAAAGTGAAATTGAGAATTAAAGAAATTGAAAAAGGACTTCCAAAGGGTGTTGTATTAAAACCATTCTATGATCGTTCTGAATTAGTAAAAATTACGATGAATACAGTGAGTAGTGCACTTATTCAAGAAATAATCATAACAGGAATTGTAATTCTTTTTTTCCTACTGCATTTCAAATCATCTATCCTTGTTGGTCTTACATTACCTTTTGGAGTGGGAATCAGTTTTATTTTGATGTATTTGTTAAAAATTGAATCTAATATAATGAGCTTATCTGGACTAGTAATTGCAATCGGTACAATGGTTGACATGGGAATTATTATGACTGAAAACATATATTCTCATCTAGCAGATAATCCTAGGGCCGTGAAAAAAGAACGTATAGATATTATCATGAATTCAGCTAAAGAAATTGGGCCTGCTATATTAACTGCAGTCATGACTACAATTGTCACCTTCCTTCCTGTTTTTGCCTTAGAAGGAGCAGAGGGAAAATTATTCATCCCTCTAGCATGGGCAAAAACACTTGCAATGTTGGGTTCAGTCTTTGTAGCAGTAGTATTAATTCCTGTTTTATCCATTTTTATGCTTAAAGGAGAACTCAAACCTATTGAGAAAAATACTGTCAGCAGTAGTATTGTCACTACTTATAAATATTTTCTAAATTTAATACTGGCCCATAGACATTTGTTTTTGTTAATTCCATTACTTATTTGCATAGGTGGAGTTTTTGCTTATAAACATTTAGGTAAAGAATTTATGCCCTCCCTCAATGAAGGTGAAATTCTTTATATGCCTGTCACAACACCTGATGTAAGCATGACAAAGGCAAAAGATTTGCTTGCCTATACTGATCGTTTAATAAAAGAACATCCTCTTGTTAAAGATGTTATTGGAAAACTAGGAAGGGCCGATACAGCTCTTGATCCTGCACCAGTTGCAATGCTTGAAACATTAATAAAACTAGAGGATGAAGACACGTGGCCAGAAGGTACGAGTATATACGACATCATGCACGAATTAGATTCACAAATCCAAATTCCAGGTCTTATCAATGCATGGTTGTTTCCGATTGAAAACCGCATTGGCATGATCTCAACTGGAATTAAAACTCAAGTCGCAGTTAAAATTTTTGGGCCAGACTTAAAAGTACTGGAGAATCTTAGTATTAAGGTAGCAGATGTCATCAAAGATGTTAAAGGGGCCTATGGTATTTATGCCGAAAAAATAAATGGTAAACCATATATAGAATTTGTTATCAACCGAATTGCGGCCAGTAGATACGGAGTCAATACGGGAGATATTAATGCTATTATCCAGTCTGCAGTTGGAGGGATGACAATTGATCAAATGTATGAAGGAAGAGAGCGATATCCAATCAGAGTTAGATATAAAAAAGAATTGCGTGACAGACTAGATGAACTTAAAAGAGTGCTTGTGGCCACACCTAATGGCCAACACATACCAATTACTCAATTAGCTGACATACAAGTTGTTATTGGGCCTTCAATGATTCAATCAGAAAATGGACTTTTAAGATCTACAGTTCAGCTAAATGTAAGGGATCGAGATTTGATTGGTTTTGTGGAAGAGGCCAAGCAAAAGGTTTCTAGCAAAATAGATTTACCTTCAGGTTATTCATTACAGTGGGCAGGCCAGTTCGAAAACCAAGTACGTGCAAACAAAAGACTAATGTTTCTAGTTCCGATTTCATTGCTTATTAATTTGCTTATTATTTATTTTGGTTTTAGGTCTCTTACTCAAAGTTTGATCGTTTTAACCGTTATACCTGTGGCAGCATCTGGAGGATTATTACTTCTTTGGCTCGGTGGGTTCAATACATCTGTTGCCGTTTGGGTTGGTTTTATTGCCTTATTTGGTGTGGCCGTTGATGACGGAGTTGTCATGATGACTTTTTTAAAAGAAGCTTTCTTAAAACATCAACCTAAAAATATAAAAGAACTTCATGAAACAATCTCTGAAGCAGGTTGTAGGAGAATAAGGCCACTTATAATGACAACGGCAACAACAATCATTGCTTTGCTTCCAGTCATGTGGTCAACTGGACATGGGAGTGAAGTTATGCGTCCGATGGCCATACCAACCTTAGGAGGGATGTCTATTGAATTGATTTCCCTTTTTATTGTTCCTGTTATTTTCAGTTATATCTATGAAAAGAAAGTATTAAATAAAGGAGTTCTTGTATGAAATTTATAATCATTTTTTTATTTTCGTTTTTTACTTCTTTTGGCCTCTTGGCACAAGAGAGTCCGTTTAATGAAGTTTTGAAAAATTACGAAGAACTTAACAAAGCATTTTTCAACAATGACAATATAAATGTTAAAAAAAATTCTGAAATAATTTTAAAGTCAATTGAAAATATTCAGAATGAAAAGATCAAGAAAGCACTAAATTTTTCAATAACTAAACTCAATGAAATGAGTAAGAGTGATGATATAAAACAAAATCAGGAATCTTTTAATATTGTTTCACAGGCATTTTTGTATGTTATAAAATCCTATTCACCAAACAAAAACTATGTCCCCTACTACTGTCCTATGGTAAAAAAATATTGGATTCAAAATATTTCAAAATCTGATGTCGTCATGAATCCATATGCTTCAAAAACAATGCCACATTGTGGAGAAATGAAGAAATAAATGTTTTGAAGACAAAAAACAACTACACTTTTTCCTTTGCTTATGATTTATTAGAGACTCATAGGCAAAGGAAAAATCATGTACAATTTAGATAAAATCAGAACGTTAAATGAAAAAAGATACCCAAATTCTGATCGTCCATTCTTACAAGAATACAATCAGTATTGTATAGATAGAAAACCCTATAAAGGTTTAAAGATACTACACAATACGCCTTTGACTTTTGAGACGCTAGCGAAATTAGAAGGTCTATTACTGTCAGAAGCTGAAATCACAGTAAGTGCTGTGACGATTATGCCTCACAATGAAAATGCAGCACAGCTATTAGTTGAGGCCGGTGTAAAAGTTCAAATTAATCATGATTTCAAAGATGAATATGACTTGCATCTCGACTGTTGCGCTGAACTATACAATCATAGGTCTCCTAGAATAGGTGCTGTTGAACTCACAAGAACAGGGGCCATAAGATATATTGAAAATGAAGTCAATTATCCAGTCATAAATGTAGATGGTTGTATTGTCAAAGACCTAGAAACTATTTTGGGGACCGGTGAAGGATTCTATAGAGCCTTCAAAGAGCTCACACAGATTAATATGGTAAATAAAAATATTATATTATTTGGATTTGGAAAAGTTGGATATGGGATTTATAAAACTCTAGCAAATGAAAATGCAAACATAACGATTTGTGATGTTTCTGAAGAAAAAATTCAAAGCGCACAAAATCTAAAATTAAAAACTATTAATGGGAAAAATGGCAACGAAGTAAATGAAGCTTTAAAAAACTCTGACATTATTATAACGGCAACAGGTAGAGATGAGTTCATGTCTGATCAATATGATGTGTCTTTACTGGAAGGAAAAATTTTGGCCAACATGGGAGCAGGTGATGAGTTTGGAAAAAAAGTCCCAGAGAGTTGGGCCCTGGCCAACAAGGCCCCTATAAATTTTGTACTTGACCGTCCAACATTAATGAAATACATCGATCCCATTTTTTACTTACATAATCTTAGTGCTGATCTATTAATATCTACAAAGATGAAGGCCGGAGTAATAAATTATCCAGATTACCATGCAAGAGAAGTCTTAAACAAATGGCAATCTTTTCATAATGAGAGTTTGCCTAATATTGGAAATTAAATTTCTTAAATTCAATATTACATGTTCAAATCTAAAAAAGCTTCAGGCCAAAAAGAGTAAATGAGATCTAAATATTTTATGCCAACAATGGCATCGGAATAGTAAGTGATGAACAGAGCAATGCTAAGGCCTCTTGCTCTCTATAACTAATTACATTATCTTGATTTATTATACGAACATACTCCGTCACTAACTTCTCTTTGCTCCTCATCGTAAGTGAATCGAGTACATTTAGATTTTTAGCAATCATTGACGATGTCAATTCTTTCAGTGAATAAAATTTAGCATCTTTTATTTTTAAAATATCAATACTCATTTTAAAATTATCTTTTGATTTCTCCAACTCTCCATTATTTGAAATCAAGCTTACAAAAGATATGGCCACACTGGCCTCTTTACCAAGAGATGTGATCCTTTTTTTAATTTTGTGATTTTTTTTCTCGCTTATCGCACAAAGCATTGTATAGACAAGCATTTCAAAAATTTTAACTTTGCCATCGATATTTATTAATTTTTCTACAAGTTCTATTAAATTATTAAAGGAATCTTTTGGAGCTTTTTTAAACTTAGAGACAGCAATTTCTAGCAATGGCAGTCTAGCATTTTTTGAAATTAGTTGAATTTTAAAGAATGTTTTATAAACTTCTTTTGCCAATTCAAGTTCAACATTTTCTAAAAGTTTAAATTGTTTATCCCGAATTTCTTCTTCAACAGATATAAGATACGAGACGATTATGATCTTTGCACCAAACATATTTGCAGAAAGTTCTTTAATATCACTAGGGATTAATTCTAGTAGTGAATTAGCCCTATTAACCTCTTTAAGATTTATGGAACCAATTGAACCTACTATTTTCTCATTTTTAATTTCAATTGTTTTTTCTGAAGACAAATTTGATATCACCTCAGCTCTTGCATTATAATCATTTAAAGAAATCTCTCTGCTATAATATTGATCTAATTTAAGTCCTAAATCATAAAACTCTTCTTTCTCGAACTTATCAAAATTAAAGGTTTTATCAATTCTTTTGATTCTCTCTTCTGTAGGAGGATGAGTACTAAACCATGAATTGAAAGATTTAGCAAAGCACATATGTGATACTTCTTCTAAACTTTTATCACTAAAAAACTGATCATCAGACATTGCAAGTATTTTTTTTAGTACGCTACTCATTGCAGGTGCGTTTCGAGTGTATTGAACGGCCGAAGCATCTGCAAGAAATTCTCTTTGTCTTGAAATTGCAGATTTGATGATTCTGGTTATAAGCATACCAACGTATCCCATTACGAGAAGAACAAGCCCTATATATAGGATAGGATTTACACCTTTTTTATTGTTTCGACTTGAAGATCTATGTGAATCTTTAAATATATCTAATACAATTCGCCCTAGTAGATATAAAAAAGTAATTCCATAAACCCATGAAATAAGCCTAATATTTATGCGCATGTCTCCATTAAAGATATGACCGAATTCATGAGCTATAACGGCCTGCAATTCATCTCGAGTCAAACAACGTATCGCACCTCTGGTTACGCAAACTGCAGCATTCTTTATGTTATCACCAGCGGCGAACGCATTTATTGATTTTTCTTCCAAAATATATATTTCAGGAATTGGTACTCCTGAAGCAATTGACATCTCTTCAACGATATTGAACAGCTTTTTTTCATCAAGATCCTTAGTAAAAGAATCTATTTGAAGGCCTCCCATGGCATAGCATATTTTTCCTCCTCCTCCACTTAAACTAAATGATTTAAAAATTTTGGCAAAAAAAACAATAAGAGGAACAATCATGGACGTGTAAAGTAGATAAGACCAATCGTATTTTAGTCGATCAGTATTTGGGTCAACGTCTAAGCTGAGTACAAACCATATGCCAATATTTGTTAAAAAGATTATACTCAAAATCGCTAAAATAAAAAGAAACGCAAGATAGGCCGTATTTTTTTTTGATTTTCGTTGATGCTCAAAAAAATTCATCATTAAGCCTTAAAAGCTGACTTTAATATTTTCTCTTTCTTTTTGCTCTGAAATTTCCCAAAGAACAGCAGGAATAAAATTAAAAACTCCAGCAATTAGAGATCCTGGAAAAACCTCTCTTGAGTTATTGTACTCAGTCACTGTGTCATTATAAAATTGTCTCGCAAAACCAATTTTATTCTCAGTAGAAGAAAGCTCTTCCATGAGTCCTTTCATATTTTCATTAGCTTTAAGGTCAGGATAATCTTCTTGAATGACCATTAATTTTCCTAATGCTCCAGTGAGGGAAGATTCGCTTGCGAGTAAACTTTTCATGGCATCTGAATTTGAAGGATCTTGTGCGGCCATTTTCGCCGCTCCAAAAGCTTGATTTCTGGCCGAAATCACTCCTTCTAAAGTTTCACTTTCATGTTTCATATATCCTTTACAAGTTTCTACTAAGTTTGGAATAAGGTCATATCTTCTTTTGAGTTGGACATCAATTTGGGAAAATGCATTTTTATACTCATTTCTTTTTTTAATCAATCCGTTGTAAATTGAAATACCCCAAAAAATAAGTATAATAAAAAAAAATAAAATAATTCCTAATATACCTACTAATAAATTAATTCCAATCATTGCTCTTCCTTTTTTTAAAAATCAGTTGAAACTCTTTTTACTTTTAATAATAATAACATTCCAGGTATCGCCAAAATGGAACCTATTATAAAAAAACTGAAGTATCCTGAATATACTACCAAATGACCTGACCAACCCGCAACAAATGTTCGTCCAAATGAGGCCAAGGATGCGAATAATGCATATTGAGTTGCGGTAAATCTTTTATTTGTAAGAGAGGCCATAAAGGCAACCTGAGCAGCTGTCCCCATACCACTACTAAAATCTTCAAAGGAGACAACAAGTGCAAGCATTCCAAGTGTTTTACTAAAAGTCAAAATACTAAAAAGTGATGTTGATATGGCCTGCAAAAAACCAAAAAACCAAAGGGATCTCAAAATACCAATTTTATAGATGGTCCAACCTCCAACAAAAAGACCGGCCATACTTGAAATAAATCCTACACCTTTAGTTATTTCAGCAATATCTTTATTTGAAAAACCCATATCAACATAAAAAGGGCCAGTCATTGCACCTGCAACAGAATCACCCATTTTGTAAAATATGATAAACAACAAAATCCATATTGAATATTCTCGGACAAAAAATTCTTTAAAAGGGTTAATAATTGCATGTATAAATGAGTCAGGTCTATCACCCTCAACATTAGGTTCATCTGCTATTAAAGTTGTTACTACTCCAATAAGCATTAGGGCCGCCATCAATTGAAACATCTGATTAAATGAAAATCCGAAGGTTTCCGTATCAACAATCCATAGTCCAAATCCTGAGGCCATTAGCATTCCGATTCTATATCCATAGACCCCAATACTGGCACCAATTCCAAGTTCATCATCAGGTAAAATTTCACGTCGGTAAGCATCTACTGCAATGTCTTGAGTTGCACTAAAAAAACAAAGAATAAAGGCCATAAATGCCAAATAAGAGATTGATTCCGTCGGGTTTCCTAAACTTAAAAGTAATAGGGATGCAATTAGCCCAAATTGAGTTAAGATCAACCAGCTTTTTCTTCGTCCAAGATTGAAAAGAACGTACCGGTCTAAGAGAAAAGACCAAACAAAATTGAAGGTATAGGGCAAAGTGATCCATGAAAAATAACCAACAGTTGAAAGATCTACCCCCTCTCTTCTCATCCAGATTTTTATTGTAGAATAAAGGAGCATTATGGGTAGACCACTACTAAAACCCAAAAATAAAACAATCAACATTCTCTTTGAAGCAAGAGCTTTCATGAGGTCTATAAAACTATGATTTTTAGTCATCCTCTTTCCTTTACATTTAAAGCGAATATATTATCATTCAATTTGAATTTTAAAGGATTATTATAATTATGCATAGAAAAGAAATTCTTTGCTCCTCAGATCAATTATTACTCTATATAATCAAGTTAACACCCATAGAAATTCCAAGGAGGAAATCATGAAATTAATTTTACTTTTGGCCTTACTTTCACCAATAAGTCTTCTCGCGGCAGATGGTAGTTCTGGTTGTGGGCCAGGATGGTATATATTTAAGGACAATTCAATCCTCTCATCAATGTTACGAGCGACCACAAATGGTTTACTTTTTCCTGTAACAACTTTGGGGATGACATTAGGTACTTCCAATTGTAGCAAACATAAACTTGTTATGAGAGAAAAAGAAAGTCTACATTTTGCCATAAACAATTATTTTGAACTTAAAAAAGAAATTGCTTCAGGTGAAGGCCAGTACATTTCAGCTTTTACTGAAACGTTAGGATGTAGAGAGAGTATTTCAGATCAATTAGGTAACAAGCTTAAAGAAAACTATAGATCTATTTTCAAATCTAGTGAAATAAATCCTGAGGAGCTTTTGAGAGAAACATATAAAATTATTCTGACAGATAAAAACATTGCAAAATCTTGTTCAGATTTAGTTTAATTACTCTATTCTTTCTCAATTTTAGTGCCTTAGGTTCAATTTCAGATAATGAACTTAGGGCATTTGCTTTTTCAAACCAGTGGAAAAATCTTTATCTCTATAAATCAAGTCTATTTTCTCGTAGTGGTTTTCAATCAAAATCAGATGAGGACAAGTTTTTTTTCTCACCTATGGGAATTAAGGATCCTTACGCTGAACTAGTTGAGGCAATAAAAACTTTTCAAGAAAATAAGAAAGTTGGCCATATCAATTTAGAAGCAAGATGTGCCTTTCCGGCGCGCTATTATACTTTAAAAAAAAGATGGCCCTCACTTTTTAAAAATGAATCACAATGTCCAGATTTAGATGAGTGGTTAAGCAGGCTTGATACACAGGAAGTTTACCTCGTCTATGCTGGGCCATATCCGAATAATCCAGCTTCAATGTTTGGACATACATTTATTCGACTCAGGGCCAAACGAAATCCTCTTTTGGATTATATCGTTGGTTTTCAGGCCTCAGTTGATCCCAGGGATGGAATGATTAGTTATTCAATTAAGGGTATAACAGGGCAATATATGGGTTTTTTTAATTTAAAACCTTATTATATGAATATTGGTTTATACAATAATTTAGAAAGTCGAGGACTTTGGGAATACAAAATAGATTTTACAAAAGAAGAAATTCAATTTCTTTTAAAATTTATTTGGGAGATTTCAAACAATACAGGTTTTAAATATTATTTTTTAGATGAGAATTGTTCTTATTTTCTTTTAACTCTCTTAGAAGCAGTCAGGCCAGAATTAGACATTTCAACTTTTCATAGCTTAGCGATTCATCCAATTGAAACTGTAAAAAATGCGAAAAATATACTCGTCAAAACCAAATCCCTCTACAGAGCTCCTATAAAAAAGAAAATAATTCATCTATACAAACAATTATCTAGTGATGAACAAAAGATTTTTCAAAAATCATTAAAAAATGAAACAAAAATAGCTCAAGTATCTTCTCCTAAAGTTCTAGATTTAATTAACGAATATTGGAAATATGAAAACTACATTGAAAGAACCAAACTTGATGAAGAATCAAAAAAAATTATGAACACAGCACTTATTCAAAGGGCCTCATTGAAGTCCAAAAGTAATTTTATTCCACTAAAGAGTGATCTGGACCCAATACAAATCCACTCTCCAAGTAGAATTTCTGCTGGATTTAAGAAAAATAAAAAAAGCTCTGGTGAAACACTTTCTTATAAAATGGGCCATCATGGACTAACAGATTCTGAGAACGGTTTAACGAGATGGAGTTTTATTGATTTTTTGGAGCTCCAGTTCATAAGATCGAACAATAAAGTTCAATTTGAAAAATTTAAACTTGTTGAAATATTGTCTTTAGAGGGCATGGACCCCGTTTTTACCAATATCAGTTGGAGGGTAAAAGCTGAAACTATAAAAAATTGCTTTTTTTGCCGAGGACGACCTAGAACCTCAATTCTCACTTCGATAGGTCTATCAAAAAATTTTGAATCTTCTACATTTTGGTCTCTAATTGGGCAGGAATCTGTGTTTAATTTTTATCATTTTAACATCTATCCATTGCTCAATCTTGGCCTAAAAACAAAGTGGGATATCCTTTCGTACGCTTTAGATTTTAAAAGTACTTTTTGGAATGATACATATTTATGGGAAGTCATTAATTATTTAACAATAAATTTGAACGATGATTATACTTTAGAATTTTCACACCGTTTACAGACAGAAAACAGCAATGAGTTTGAAATTAAATTAAATTTGCATTTTTAAATAAGCATATAATCAAGATAAAAAAGAGGATACTTCTCCTTGAAGAAGGATCCTCGTTTTGAATCTATTCGTCCGCACATTCTAAGCATAATGAACTAAACGGCATTGCAGTAAGTCTAGCTTCAGAAATTTGTTCTCCACAAGACATACAACTTCCATAAGTGCCGTTTTCAATTTTCACTAATGCAGTATTAATCTTTTTAATTTCTTCACGTTCTAAATCACTTAAAGCGTCTAATACCTCATTATTTTCAACTTCTACGGCCTGCTCAGCAAAATCAGGGTTAATAGGTCCCTGTTTCTCTCTTCTACGGTCTTTTTCTATATTATTTATTCTACTTAGAAGTTTTTCCTTTTTCGCTACGAGTCTATCTTTAATTTCTTCTAGGTTTTGCATCCCCTTCTCCTTATACCTTTTTTAATCGTCTAGATTCTAGTAATATGTCCTCGTGAACGTAACGATTTTACGTGAATTATTTAATGATTTAAATCAAATTATGAAGCGATTTTTACCTATATTTTTACTTTTTTTACCATACGCCAGAGCAGCAGTAAAATTTCAACTCTATAAAACATCAAACTTTATTGAGATTATTCCCTATCATACCAAATTTAAAAATTTTATTGTTGGTGGGTTGTCTGACTTGACATGCCAAGGAAGTAAACTTCTTGCGATTAGTGATGACAGAGGAGATTATGGCCCTTTAAGAATATTTGAGTTTGAAAACGATCAAAAAATTAATCTTACTAATGTGATTCAAATTGGTATAAAAAATTCATCTGTAGATTTTGAAGGTTTAACTCAAGTGGGATCATTTTATTTTGCCACTTCAGAAGGACAGCTCTCACTGGCCCGGACAGTAAATTCTTATCTTTTTAAATTTGATCAAAAAGGAAATTTAATTAAAAAATACCCCTTTCCTTCTGCCTACAATATCTCTCCATTTAAGGGCATAAGAGATAATTCTTCTTTTGAATCCTTAACCTATAATCAAAGTAAAAATTTCATCATCACTGCTCTTGAAAACTCACTCATTCAAGATGATCAGCTCCCAAATTTTGAGGAAAAGACAGATTTGAGAATACTGCAATTCGACTTAGAAAAAGAGCGTTTTAAATCTGAAACATTCTATCAGCTAGAAAAACTTAAAAAAATAAATAATCAAAATACTGTAGGAAGCCTTGGTTTAGTGGCCTTAGAGCATCTAAAAGGCAATTATTATTTATCTCTAGAGAGAGCATGGATCCCGAAAATTAAAAAAAATTTCGCTCAACTGTTCCTTGTTGAAATAACAGATCATCATTTTGCTCCGGTAAAAAATCATGTCGAACGATCCCTTAGAAAATATGTAAATAAAACACTGATTGGAAATATTGAAGATTTCATCACGCCAAGTGAATTGAAAAATATTGATAATGTTGAGGGTTTATGTGTATCTCCACTTAAAGATGGTGAATACAAAATTACATTAGTCACAGATAATAATTTTAACAAATATCAGCAGACTATTTTTTTCCATTTTCTACTTAAGGAAGTCAAATGAGTTTTTTTTATCTAAAAGCACTGCATATTATATTTGTCGTCACTTGGTTTGCAGGCCTTTTCTATATTGTGAGACTCTTTATCTACCACAGTGAGGCCTTAAAATTTGAAAATACAAAAAAAGAAATACTTTGTAAGCAGTATACCATTATGGAAAATAGATTGTGGTATATCATCACATGGCCATCAGCGATTTTAACACTCATTTTTGGCCCTTCATTACTCCATATGTATTTTCCTCTCACTGATCACCCTTGGTTGCTTACAAAAATTGCTTTTGTGTGCTTTCTTTTCATCTACCATTTATATTGCGGTAAAATTTTAAAATCTCTTCAAAAAGGTATTGCTTATTCAGGTAGTAAGCTCAGAATCTTTAATGAAATCGCAACTCTATTTCTGTTCTCTATCGTTTTTTTAGTCGTTTTAAAAGATTTGATAAATGCGACACAGGGTCTAATAGGTTTTATGGCCTTATCAATTATACTTATGCTAGGTATTAAAGTTTACAAAAAATATAGATCTGATACATAAGATTTATCCACAAAAATATTTCAATCAATTCCTTACCTGAATTTAAAAGTAAATGACAATACCTTGAATTTTTGTCACGATAAGCGTGAATATACTATTTAGATCAAGGAGCGATCATGAAGTTTATATTACTAGCACTATTTCTGTCTTTTAAATTACATGCAACAGAATCTCAAAAAATTCTAATCAAACTAAAACCAGGAATAGATGTCTCTAAATTTTTAGAAGAATTCGACTTAGGCAAGGCGACTACTTATTTTGACAATTTGATATCAATAAAATTAGAGTCAAATATTGATCCAAATTTATTTGTTGAAAGACTCAGTAAATCTGAAAAAATAGAATTTGCTGAAATCGATTTAAAACGCAAGAGAGATTTTGGCATACCTACGCCAATTAAGAATAAAAAAAATTTAAGTATCTTTAATCAAAGTTTTTTTAATGATGAGTATGCTGGCCGTTTGTGGAGCTTTTACAATTCCACAGAATTTGGGACTGATTTAAATCTTGCTTATCTCAATGGATTAGTCACTCCTCAAAAAGATATCATCGTTGCTGTTGTTGATACGGGGGTTGATTATAATCATGATGACCTCAAGGCGAATATGTGGATTAATCATAATGAAATTCCAGACAATAATATTGACGATGATGGGAATGGTTATGTGGATGACATTTATGGAATAGATACCCTAAATAGAGATGCAGATGACAAGGCATCCAGTGATCCAATGGATGCTCATTACCATGGTACCCACGTGGCCGGAACAATAGGTGCAGTACAAAATAATAGAACAGGTATTCCAGGGGTCGCTCCAAGAGTTAAAATTATGGCCATCAAAACTGTTCCATCTCGAGGAGACGAAAAAGATTCAGATGTTATAGAAGCATTACTTTATGCTGCGAGAAATGGAGCGAAAGTAATTAACTGTTCGTTTGGAAAAAACAGTGTCTCTCTTGGTAAATCTCTTAGTGAAACGATAGATTATATTGGTAAAAATTATGGAACTTTAGTTGTCGTAGCTGCAGGAAACAACGGGCGTGATATTGATAAAAATCCAATTTTTCCAGCTTCTATGAAAAACCAAAATATTTTTACAATTGGTGCAAGTCAAAATAAAGGAGAACCTGCCTATTTTTCAAATTTTGGTCAGATAAGTGTTGATTTGTTTGCACCAGGAATGGCCATCTATTCGACTTCTCCAAGAAACAGCTATCGTGGATTATCAGGGACCTCAATGGCCGCTCCATTTGTGAGTGGAGTTGTTGCGTTAATATGGTCAATATATCCAGATATTTCTCTAAATGAAATCAAAGAGGTTCTTATGAAGAGTGTTGATATTCGAATCCCTTTCAGAGATAAGGCAAATGCTCCAGGCCATATCAATGTTTATAAAGCTCTATCCCTTTTAGAAGCTCATTAATTATTAAGAAAAAATTATACAATTGATACGCTAAAAAAATTGTTTAAAATCAATTTATAGAACATCATTTTAATTTGGAGAAATTATGAAATTTCTATGTTGTGTGATTTATCTTATCTGTTGCACTGAAGGGTTTTGTAGTAATTGGAAAATTGATATTGAGGCCTCAAAGATAAAATGGACTGGAAAAAAACTTTCTGGTCAACATTGGGGCCATGTAAAAATCAAAGAAGGTTATGTCATTATTCAAAAGAATCGACCAATAAATAGCAAAATTGTTGTAGATATGAATACAATAACATGTGAAGATTTAACTGATGTAAAATACAATCAAAAACTTCTGACCCATTTAAAGAGCGAAGATTTTTTTTCGACTAGCAAATATCCATACTCCCAAATTATTTTAAAGAAGATAGAAGACAAGGGTGAAAATCTTAAAATACAGGCAGACCTAACCATCAAAGGAAAAACTCAGTCTATCGAATTTTTAACAATAAAATCTATCGGTGATAAATTAGCAACTTTTAAGGCCAAGCTTATCTTTGATAGGACAAAGTATGGAATAAAATATAATTCCGGAAATTTTTTCAAAAGTTTGGGTGATAAACTTATCAAGGATGATGTGGAGCTTGATGTCACACTGATAGCTAAAAACCAACATTAATGTCCCAATACAGTACCAACTAAATACTAGGCATCACTTAACGCGATAATTTATTTATTATTTTTCAGATATTTAGGCAACTAAGCTTGTTTTTCTGTGAAAAATCTTCCATAGCGAATTTTCGTTGACTTCTAAATAAAATATCCGATATGATGAGTGTGTGAAACGAATGGCATGGAGAAAAAGCATGGTTCCACTAATACATGATGATGGAAAAGATTTAAAAAGAAACATTTGGGTTGAAGGGATTTGGGGTGAGCAAGTTGTATCTATTTTTGATAATGAAATTATTGAAACAATTGCTAAAGCACACCGAGCACTTGAAGAAAGCAGAAAACTCATAATGAAAAGAAAAGGATTAAACGAAACTGAAACCACTGTTGGAGAATGGGAAAACACTGTGAATGCATATCAAAGTATGCGATATCCAATTAGAGGATTATCGAAAAGTGAATCTTGTTTTCTGGTTGATGGTGAGCCAGTTTGTGCAACTATAATTGACTATGTCATCAGCTCAAAAAAAGGCCACAAAGTTACAATTGATGAGAGTAAACTTGATGAACTCGAAAGAGAGTGGTTTGGAAAGCTAGATAAAGTCTGCGCTTAAAAACTCTATCCAAATATTGTTTACAATAAAAAAATTCGCTGTGAGTGTAAAAATAACCATACAACATATTGAATTTTCGTTCACACTTGCTAAAGTTCTTATTTATGGGTAAGTAGACAATCCATGGCAGCAAATAAAGATGCAATTAGATTTATTTTAGGACTAAAAATCAAGCAACTCCGGGATGCAAAGGGGCTCTCTCTAAAAGGTCTCTCTACATTATCAGGTCTGTCACAGTCTTATATTAATGAAATTGAAAAAGGTAAGAAATACCCTAAAGTTGAAAAGTTAATCTCGTTAGCAAAATCTCTTGAGGTATCTTTCGATAATCTTGTATCTGCACAGTTAGACAAAAAATTACGCCCTATACTAGATTTTCTTGAAAGTGATTTTTATAAAAATTTGCCCCTTGAGATGTTTGGAATAGACCAATATGATCTCTATGAACTTATGTCGGATGCACCTGATAAATTTTCATCCTTTATCTTAATGATGCTTTCCTTGGCCAGAAACTACGACATGAACCCGGAAGAAATTCACAGGGCAGCTCTTCGTTCATTTATTGAGGCCCACAATGGTAGTTTTGAAGATGTAGAATTAGCGGTGGCCCAAGCAAGAATTAGATACAATCTACCAGAAAAAGGCCCGATTACAATTGAGAAAATTGAAAAGATTCTTATAGAGGAATATAAATATAAAATTGTCTTTGCGACCCCTGGCAAACATCCTCTGTTGCAAACTTTAAGATCAATTTACACTTTTGATAGAGGCCCTATTCTTTTTATCAATAAAGAACTTCTTGAGACACAAAAACTGTTCACTATCATCAAAGAGTTTGCCTTTTGTGCTTTAAATCTAAGAGAAGAAGTTTCAGAGACAAGGGTTGATGGAGTTAAAAATACATTCCGAGATGTTTTAAATGATTTTAAATCAAATTATTTTGCAGCTGCACTTCTATTGAACGAAGAAGTATTCATTGAAATTATGCAGAAATTTTTTGATAATCAAACTTTCTCAACTTCTTCCATCGAAGAAATTTTAAAAGAACTAAACATAGGCCCTGAAACTTTTTTTAATAGACTCATTCAAGTTCTACCTAAACAATTTGGGATTGATAGACTTTTTTATTTAAAGTTTCAAACCTCTGATGTTTTTAAAGGAATTAGAAGATTTAAAATTACAAATGAAATTCATCTTAATGGGCCACACGGTCCACAAGGAATTCGCTTAAATGAACATTATTGCAGAAGATGGATTACTGTTTCTTTATTAGATAGTTTTTGTGAAGATGATGCTCTGACAGATTATAAATTGGGAATTCAAAAATCAAAAATGCTTGAATCGGGAAAAGAGTTTATGTGTTTTTCTGTGGCCAGAGGCCCTAAAAAACCACATTTGCCAAATACATGTATTACTCTGGGGATTGAGTTAAATGAAAGGGCCCGTGAAATTATTAAATTTCACAAAGACCCTAGAATAATAACTAAAGATGTTTCTAAAACTTGTGAACGATGTCCATTAACTGATTGTGATGAAAGAGTAGCGCCACCGACTATTTATGAAAAGATCACTCAAGTTGAATGTAAAGATAATGCTGTAAAAGATCTAATAAAAGAAATTAAATCTTTATCCAACTGATATTTGGCATAAATCATTTAATTGATTTTCAAAAAACTTTTCTCTATCTTCTAGTAGTACACTTTTTTCTTCAAATTCTTCGTAAAACTCTTCTAGTTTCTTTTTTTTCTGTCCTAGATCTTTAGCTATTTCAGAAATTTTTCCAGGATTTCTGGCCAAAGAACTATCCATTAAGAGAAGTTCTAATGATTTGATATCATCTTCATATTCAAAAATATGTTCTTCTAATTTCTCTACCCTTTTTTTGAGTGGGTTTAACTCTTTTGATCGTTGGGAAATAATTTCTTCTCGGAGGTATTTGATTTCCTTTTTTGATTTCTTATTGCTGTTTTTTGACTTTTTATCCTCACTTTCTGGTTCTATCCAACCAATTTTTTCTAAGAAGTGGTCATAATCTCCATCAAAAAATTCAACTCTATTATCTTGAAAAACGATAAGCTTTGTTGCTAAGGATCTAATCATTTTTTCATCGTGAGAAACTAAGAGTACAGCACCTTCATAAATCTCTAACTGATTAATTAAAGACTGAACTGATTCTATATCCAAGTGGTTTGTTGGCTCATCCATAAGGAGCATATTTGTCTTATAGGCCAAAATTTTACCAAGCAACACACGACTTCTCTCCCCTCCTGAAAGTACTGATATTTTTTTTTCTGCTAAATCCCCTTCAAACATCAAATGCCCACAAATTGACCTTACTTGTGAGATGGAAAGATCACTATTTGCATTTTGAATTTCTTGAATAATTGAGTTGTCTTGAAATAATCGTTCAATATTTGTCTGTCCAAAGAAGCCTTGTTGCACTTTAGAATGAAAATTAATTTCACCAGTATTTGGACTTATATTATTTGCAAGTAAATTTAATAAAGTGGATTTTCCTTTCCCATTTGGGCCTATTATTGCTAAACAATCATCAGTCTTGAGGGAAAAGGATAGACCTCCTAGAAGCTCTGGCCCATTAGGATAAGAAAAAAAGAGATCTTTAACCTCAAGGATATATTTACTAGGACAAGGAGTATATTGAAAACAAGGTCCAAAATTTTTCTCTATGGAAAGTTTTTCAAGTGCTCCCAATTTATCTAATTTTTTTTGTTTTGATTTTGCTTGAGTTGCTTTAGAGGCCTTAGCTTTGAAACGAGTGATAAAATCTTCAAGATGTTTTTTTTTGCGTTCTAAATTTAGTCTTGTTTGTTCATGTATAATTTCTTCTTGAGTAATTTGCTCATAATATTTTTCGGTATCTCCTTTGATTTTTTTTACAAGTCCTCTTTTAATACCCATGGTGTGTGTAATAACAGCGTCCATAAATGTTCTATCATGGGTGATAATTATCATTTCACCTGGATATTTTTTTAAGAAATTTTCTAACCATCTAATTCCTAAAATATCTAGATAGTTTGTCGGTTCATCTAAAAGTAAAAGGTTTGGAGCTTGCAGCAATACCTTTGCAAGAGAAACTCGTAGTTGTAGTCCCCCCGATAAATCGTAAGGATTTTTTAAAATATCATCATTGTCTAAACCTAATCCAAGTAAGATTTTTTCTACTTTATATTGATCGTATTTTTGATCTTCAGGAAGTGAATCAACACATTCTTGCAATACTGTTGCTCGATTGAAATTGATATGTTGTTTAAGAATACCTATTTTATAATTTTTAGGAATAACAACTTCACCTTCATCTGGGGTCATTTCTCCGGCAATTATTTTAAACAAAGTAGATTTACCTGTTCCATTTCTTCCTACAAGTCCAACTCGCTCACCTGAGTTTAATAAAAAACTGACTTGACTAAATAATTCCTGCTTACCAAAACTCTTTGTTAAATCGAATACTTTGATCACGCGCTGCAACCCCTCTATTAATATGATGACTCATCACGTAGCTTTGTGTAAGGTTATAGCAAAACTTTACAGGAATTTATATGACGACTAAGCTAAAAAACATCGCCATCGTGGCCCACGTTGACCACGGGAAAACAACACTAGTAGACGGACTACTCAAACAATCAGAAACTTTAAATGAGAGAGAGCATATTGAAGAAAGAGTTATGGACTCTGGAGATATTGAAAAAGAACGTGGAATTACAATTACCGCCAAGAACTGCGCGCTAAAATGGAAAGATCATAAAATCAATCTACTCGACACTCCTGGGCACGCGGATTTTGGTGGAGAGGTTGAAAGATCTCTCAATATGGTTGATGGTGTTATCCTTTTAGTTGACGCCGCCGAAGGCCCTCTTCCTCAAACTCGATTTGTATTACAAAAAGCAATGGAAGCAAGAATTAAAGTCGCAGTGGTTATTAACAAAGTTGATAGACCTGATCAAAGGATAGAAGAAGTTAAAAGCGAAGCGGAAGATCTCTTATTAGAACTCGCAACCCATACAGAAAATGATGAATTTGATTTTGACATTCCTTTTCTCTACGCCTCAGCAAAAGAAGGTTGGGCCACAACAGATATGGAAATTCAATCTGATAATTTAAATTGTATATTGGATCTAATGATATCAGATTATTTTCCATCACCTAAGGTTCAGTTAGAAGGAGGACTTCAACTACTTGTTACGAATCTAACTTATTCAACTTACCTAGGTCAGCAGATTGTTGGTAAAATCACCCGAGGAAAAGTGAGCAAGAATGAACAAGTAACTCTTGTAGGGGAAGAGAAAAGTAAAAACTTCAAAGTAACGGCCATCCAAGTTTATGATGGTTTACAAATTTCAGAATGTGATAGCGCAACAGCTGGTGAAATTATCATTTTATCAGGAGCAGAAAATGCAAAAATCGGAGACTCTGTTTGTGCCAAAGAGAATCCAGCACCACTTCCACGCATTTCCGTTGAACCACCTACTGTTTCTGTTTTTGTTTCTGTGAACACTTCTCCACTTTCAGGAAGAGAAGGTGAATATTTAACATCAAGAAAATTAGAAGAATATCTTATAGATGCCTGCCATCACAATGTTGCCCTTAAATATGAGGCAACGGAAGACCCAAAAGTCTATAAACTTATGGGAAGAGGTGAACTGCAATTGGCCATTGTTTTTGAAGAAATCCGAAGACAAGGATATGAGCTCATGGTTGGACGACCAATGGTTCTTATGCAAGAAGAGGATGGGAAAAAAACAGAACCTTATGAACATGTTGTGATTGATACTCCAAGTGATTCAGTAGGTGCTGTTACCGAAAAGCTTTCACAAAGAAAGGGAATTATGATGCAACTTCAACCTTTAGGTGAAGCAAGAAGTAGAGTTGAATTTGAAATCCCATCTCGTGGTCTTATAGGTTATCGTTCAATTTTTCTGACAGATACTCGTGGAGAGGGAATAATGTCTTCTCAATTCATAGGATATCGCCCCTACGCTGGAGATATGTTGGCCCGACAAAATGGCGCTATCATCGCAGATAGAGATGGAAAAACTACGGCCTACGCTCTTTTTAATCTTTTAGACCGAGGTAGACAGTTTATTAAACCAGGTGAGCAGGTGTATTCCGGAATGGTTGTTGGAGAGAGTACAAAAACAAATGATATCAACGTCAATGTTGTCAGAGAAAAACATCTCTCCTCTGTCCGCACGGCCGGAAAAGATCAAAACATTATTCTTCCACCAATTCCCCCTAGAAACTTAGAGTGGGCCATGGATTGGATAGATAATGATGAGTGGGTAGAAGTTACGCCCGAGACAATTCGAATTCGAAAAAAAGAATTGGATACGACTAAAAGGTCCGTCATACGCTCAAGTAAAAGCTAAGTTTGGCCAAAGAAATTTATTTGAATATTTGAGGTTTTCTGAACAAAACTGCCTCAAATATTTGCTTTGTCGTAAAAAGTAATTTTATTTACTAAATATGAACAAATTTTCATACTTTTCTCCAATGCTTTTTTAGCATGTTAAGAGTCTTAACTTAAGATTATTTCAAACCTTAAATAAATCTATTGATGTTTTTCATCGGTCTTAAGATAATACACAGAAGTTAATAATTTTATTTAAAGAGTTAAGGAAAGTTAACTCTGTACTGGAGGCCCTATGATGCATATTACCATCGTGGACGACGTGAAAGAAAATCTTGATCTTTACAGTGAGCTTCTAAACGGTCGGTTTGAGCTTGAGCTCATCCAAGAGCCTTTACACTTAGTTGAGTATCTAAATAACAATGAAACAGATTTAGTTTTACTTGATATTCATATGCCTTCAATTAATGGTTTTGACTTGTTTGAAAAATTTAAGAATAGTTTTCCTGAATTACCAGTAATTTTTCTATCAGGGGACCCTTCAGAGGAATCTCTTGTAAAAGGTCTTAATTTAGGAGCAGTAGATTTCATTGTAAAGCCTGTTTCACTTAAAGAGCTGGTTGCTAGGATTGAAAATAAAATTAAACAGGGCCAAAAATTAAGAACAGAATCTAAGATTATAGCTATAGATAATTTTAAATTACACTGTGAAATGCAGCTTGCTGAAATCAATGACAAGAAAATCCAACTTACACCAATTGAGTATAAATTAATTCACCTTTTTTCGAAGAATCCCAATAAAATCTTCTCAAGAAAATATATTACAAAACTCATCTGGCCTGATGTACATGTTCAAAACCAAAATATTGATACTCACTTGTCAAATTTAAGAAAGAAACTGCGCCCATTTTCAGAAAATTTGAAAACAATTAAATCTCGAGGCTATATCTTAAGGATCTAATTTTATTTTGCACTTGTCAGCTCTAGGCCTAAATATTCTGCTGAATTAAAGTCTGATTCAGCAGTGGGTTTTGCTTGTTTTAAATTAATAATTTTATCTATTTCGAACATTATATCTTTCGAATCTAATTCATCTTCTTCAATAATTACTGATCCCAATTTTTCTACTGCTTCTTTAGCATTATAAAATTGTTCATTTTTCTGTGCTATTTTAAGAGGAATAAAAATACTTGGTCTCTTTAGGGCCAACAATTCACATACTGTACCCGCTCCGGCCCTGGAAATTATGACATCAGCTTTTTTATAAAGATCAATCATCCCTTGAGAGATGAAGTCGATGACTTTATAATTTGCGTATTTCTTAGAAAGTGTAGAAATACGTGGGTAATCTAACTTCCCAACTTGATGTATGATAAAGAATTGATCTGATAATTTTTCTATATGACTTATAATAAAATCATTAATTTTCACGGCACCATTTCCTCCACCTGTAACAAATAAAACTGGCAGGCCATTTACATTCTCTTCTAATAAAGTCAATTCTGATGTACTTTGGTTAAAACATTCATCCCTCACAGGATATCCAGAATAGTAAGTTTTATTCTTTGGAAAATATTTTGCTGACTCTTTAAAACTAATAAAAATTTTATCTGAAAAATAGGAAGCTATTTTGTTTGCTAGACCCACTCTACTTGTTTGTTCATGGATATAAACTTTTTGTCCAAGAAGCTTTGCTGCAATTACAGGAGGTAAAGAAACATATCCACCTGTTGAAAAGAGTATAAATTTTCCCTTTAATCTTAGTTTCAGTAAAATAAAAAAAGATTGAACAATCCCCATTAAAAATTTTAAAAAGTCTTTTACATTTTCAAAAGATAAATATCTTCTAAGCTTTCCGGTTGAAATGGAGTGATAATTGACATCATCTATTTCGCAGATAATTTCTTTTTCAATTGTTTTTTGCCCACCTATATAGTGGATTGATTCAAATTTACCTCTGATTTTATTAATAACTGAAACGGCAGGAATTACATGGCCACCACTTCCACCTCCAGTGAACACAACAATTTTCAATCAATCACTCCCCTTTTAAAGAACATATGCCATTTTAAACAGAAATTAACGTTTGAGAAGTATTAAGTTTGTTTTAACTAATTACGAGATGCAATAACAGCAACACATCTAACTTATATCTAATCAATTGTTATGTATGATTGAGAGACTTTCCCATATCTAAAGTTTAGGACTCAAATGTTATTGCATTATTTTTGAAAATGAAAATAACTATTATTTTTTTATGTGAAGTTTATTACTTGTTTTCATCTTCATAAAAATAGTTGGTACTTACATAAGCAAAACTCGTTGCAGGCATGTAGTCATTAACTTCCTTATGCTTACCCTTATTAACATCAAGATCTTCACAAAGAATATTGTAATTTCTGTTATTTGCAAATTTGTCTAGAACGGTTTTTGTACATGTACCAAATATAAGTACGGCAACTTTCTTAGTAATAAAGCGAATTTTAACTTCTTGTGATAACTTCTCAAATGGAGCAATGTAAACCGTACTTTCATTCAATTTAGATGGTAATGTTTCTATATACTCAACTGGTGTTGGAGTTTTATCTTTAAACTCTTTTGTAAATGTTTCTAATATATGATCATTTCCAGAAAATAATAGAATTGTAGCCGGCTGTTTCATAGACTTAATTTCATCAAGCATTCTCACAATTTTAGGTGCATCTGAAATATTACAAATTCCAACTCTTAAATACTTATCAGTATCTTTTATAATGAGATGGTGTGCATTTTCTTGATCATAATCTGTGACAACTTTTGTTTCACTATTTTTGAATGCAACATATACCTTATTTAATATTTCTTCAGAGCTCATTTCAAAGTTTTCCATTGAAGGCTTGTGAACAAAGTCACTTGCACCAAGTCTTAACGATTTCAGGGCAAGATCTTGATCATCCCTAGAGACAGAAGAAATCATAACAACAGGAGGATGCGATGAATTAAAATATTTTTCTAAATAATTAACACCATTCATCTCTGGCATATGAATATCCAGGGTTACAATATCTGGTTTAAGTTCAGCAATTTTTTTATGAGCTTCGATTCCATTTTCAGCGCTACCTAAAAATTCAAATCTATTATCAGATTTAAAAACATGCTCCAAAATTTTAATAACACTTCTCGAATCATCTACACTTAAAACACGAATTTTGGGCCGTGGGGCCTTTTTCGCAAATGAGGCCACTTGTGGGATAGAAATTTCATGTGGTTTTTCATCAGTATTATATTGATAAATTGAAGGGCCAATAGGCTTTAAATTTAACTCTAATGTACTCAGTGACTCGGAAACCCCTGTAAAAATGTATCCCGAAGGGAATAAATGTTCTTGAAATTTTTGAGTGATAGATTTTACATCATCCATTTTAAAATAAATAAATACATTTCTACAGAAGATGATATCAAATTTTACACCATTTAAATTAGGTGCAAATTTCATCAAATTATTTGTGAAAAATTTGCATTGGTTTCTAATATGGTCTTTTACTTTTACAAAATGAGCAATGTCACCTTTTCCTTTGGCAAAATGGTCTCCAAGATACTGAGCAGGTACTGCATCTATGTCCGTTTTTAAATAAACACCATTCATTCCAAATTTGACTGATTCGTCATCTATATCGCTACCCCAAATTTCATAGTCCATCATAGGTGCGATTTTTTTCATGTGATATTCTAAAAAGAGGGCCAGAGTATAAACTTCTTGTCCTTTACTACAGGCCGCAGACCAGATCATTATCTTGTTACGGCCCTGATCTTTTGCATTTTGAATTATTTTCTTGAGTCTTTGTTCTAGAACTTCAAATTGTAAAAATTCACGAAAAAAGAAAGTATGATGTGTGGTTAATAGGCTGATTAGAGCGTTTGTTTCTGTTACTTCATGTTTAGTATAAAAACTATAATATTCATCATAATCTTTCAACCCTAATTCTATTATTCTTTTTTTCAGACGACTTTCAATCATCGGAAATTGTTTGTCTTTAAGTACGTTTCCTGAAATCCGTCCTATATGGATCGCAATCTTTTTAATAACATCTATTGTTGTTAGTTTTTTTGCAGTACTCACAAATTATCCTTTCAGGCCGCGAATGCCCTAGATGAAGTAAAAACTTTTTCAAGATCTAATAAAGTCACAAGGACTCCATCGAACCTAGCTGATCCAATAAAATAGTCAGTATTTATTTTTCCTTTCAAACCTGAAATATCACTTAACTTAGTCATATCAACTTCTAAAACTTTATTAATTGAATCAACCACAATACCTAGATTGATCCCATGGATATCAACAATGATCACGGCCTCTTCTTTATGTTTGCATTCAGAGTTTATTCCCATTTTTTTACGTAGGTCGACAACTGTTATCACTTGTCCACGCAAGTTCATAATCCCTACGAAATAAGAAGGAGAATTCGGAATCAATGTGGTATCTGGTGTTGAAATAACTTCTCTTACCTTTAGGAGAGGAATTGCATAATTTTCTTCTCCGAGAGAAAATTCCATATAATGTGAATCTACATTTGAAGCTTGATTTGAAATGGCTTTATCGTTTTTATCATCATTTTCTTTTTGAGAGTCATTACTTATATTTTTTTCCATGTTGTTACCTATGCTACTCTTTTATTAAAAACATCTGATAGATTTTTAACTGAATTCAAATTACTAAACATTTCATTTAATTCTAAGATAAAAGCCGGCTTTCCATCTCCAAGAATGGAACTTCCCATAAATCCTTTTGAAACTTTTATCTCTGGCCCAATTTTCTTAATAACAACTTGTTGTTGATGGAGTACATCATCTACAACAACTCCGAATTTAACATGTGGAGAATTTACAATAATTGCAATTTGTTCATCTAATTTCTTTTCACTATTCCCTAAATTTAAGGCCTGAGAGAGACTCATCAATGGATAAACATCCCCCCTTAGATTTAAACAATTGCCTATTCCACTTACATAAGTAATGGCCTCATTTTGTGGTTTTAATGATTCACTGACTTGAGAAATTGGAACAATAAATTTTTCTTTTCCAACTTGAACAACCATTCCATCAATAATTGCGGTAGTTAATGGTAATGTAATTCTGAACAAACTTCCTTGTCCTACATCTGTTTCTACATCAACAAGTCCAGAGAGTCTTTCAATATTCGTCTTTACAACATCCATTCCAACGCCACGCCCGGAAACTTCTGAAACCTGTTCCTTTGTAGAAAAACCTGGAGCGAAAATTAATTGGATGATTTCATAATCACTAAGTTCAGCATTTGGAGCAATAATATTTCTCTCAATTGCTTTCCTTTTTACATTTTCAGGATCTATCCCTTTTCCATCATCTTTAATTTCAATAATTAAATTATTGCCTTCGTGAAATGATCTAATTTCAATCATTCCAACACTTCTTTTTCCAATAGCTCTTCTCTCATCTGGTAGTTCTAACCCGTGATCTAAAGCATTTCTTACAATATGTACGAGCGGATCAGAAAGGTGTTCTAATACTGTTTTATCAACTTCAGTTTCTTCACCAACAAGTTTTAAATCAACATCCTTTCCTAAGCTTTTAGAAGTATCTCTCACAATTCTATTAAGTTTATGCATTGTGGACTTAATTGGTGTCATTCTTAAACTCATGGATATTTCTTGTATCTCTTTAGATAATTTCCCTAATTGTGAAATTGATTTTATAGCTAATTCATCTTCGATTCCAACATACTTTCTTTGTTCTAAAACGGTTTGAAGAATGACAAGTTCTCCAACAAAGTTATTCAATTTTTCGACTCTCTCAAGACTTACTCTAATACTATCATCTTCATTTTTTTTAGATTTTGGTTGGTCTTTACTTTTTGAATTATCTTCTGTTTTGCTAAATTCAAATGAAAGCTCAGTTGATTCAATTGTAGGTGTGTCTTTCAGGTTTGGAACTTCATTAGTTGTTTTTATTGGAATAGGATTTTGAGTCACCTCGCTAAATACATTTGTATCAAATGAATCATCCTCAAATTGAGAAGCATTTGGAGTTGAGACTTCTTCTTTGACACTTTTACTTTCACTATCAAGTTCTCCGTTAAGTCCTCTCGTAATAGCATCTTTAACTCTATTTGCAAGAGATGAAAAATCAAATGAAGCATCAGGATTTGACCTTAACTCAACTAAAAAATTGTTTATTACATCATTACATTCTAATAATAATTGTATACAAAAATCATTAATGTGAATTCTTCCCTCTTTAAATTGAAGTATAAGATTTTCAATTTCATGAACAAACTCAGAAATAAAACCATACCCAACTGCTCTTGATGTTCCTTTGATATTGTGAGCAAGTCTAAATAGTTCGTTAATATGCTCTTGATTATTCTTATCTGATTCGAGTGCCAATAACATATCTTCCATGCCTTGAATATTATCTTTGGCCTCATCTAAAAAATCCATCTTGAGTTGTTTCTCGAAATCACTCATGTTTACATATCCTGATTAAGGTATAAGGTCAGATATTTATCGGGATTAATATAGATTTTTTTAGATAAATATATATATTTGAATGGTTTTAATGTACCATATTAGTGTAGTGCTTAATCAACTTAAAAAATGACTTTTATATGATTGATTTTTCTATATACAACCCCCCTGGAGTCGGTAATCATGTTCACGGTTCGACAATGGTTGAACGAGGAAATGAGATTGTTTTAGTATGGTATTCTTATAAAACTGAAGAGCATATAGATGGATCTTTATCCTTAAACACACTTGATATTACGAGAAATAAATGGAACAACCCTAGAAAAATTCTAGACGACTTTTCTAGTAGGTCATTGGGTAACCCAGTTCTCTTTTTAGATCAGGAAAAGCAAGTTCATCTCTTCTTTGTCAGATTAGAAGGAACTTATTGGGATTCAGCTCAAATTTTCAAAACGACATTACTAGAAAATACATGGTCCCCGCCTCAGAAAGTTAATACTCCTCAAGGGATGATGATTAGACATTCTCCTGTTTCGTTTGGAAAAAGATCTTTTCTTATTCCTGCCTATGATGAAAAAACTAAAACTACAATAATTTTTGAATCTGAATTTCCCTTTACTCAGTGGAATGAAGTTTCAAGAATTGGTGATGGTTTAATACAAGGCGACCTTTTGCAGGTTGATAAGAATCAATTTCAAATTTATTTAAGAGCAACTGATGATCCTCGTTTTGTTTTTCGAGCAGTTTCATATGACAACGCAAAAACTTGGGAAGAACCCCAAAAAACGAACTTATATTGTCCATTAAGCGGTATTGCAGCTTTAAAATCTCGCAGCGGTAAGATTATTGTGTCAAATAACCATACAGAACAACATAAAAGAAACCCCATAAATATCGCACTTTCAAACAATTTGGGTGAAAATTTTAACATTATTAATGAAATAGATACTACAGGTAATGAAATGTCATACCCATGTCTACTTCAAACATCTAATGGACAGATTCATATTTCTTATACCTTTAACCGAAAAATGATCAAACATGCTATTTATGATGAACATGAGTTATTATGCTAATCAATGGAAATGACATCACAAAATTCAAAAATATTCATACAATAAAACATGCTTTTATCATATCTTCAGGGCCTAGCTTAGAAGACTTAGATTTGAGTGCGATGGAAAGAAGAATATGTTTTGGACTAAATCGTTCTTTCTTAAAATATGAAAAGGCCTACTATCATTGTGTCATGGATGAAAGGCTTATAGAACAATATCCAAATGAATTCTCTTCGCAAAGACAATTATTTACAATCGAAGGAAGATCAATGGGTCTAGGTTTAAAACTTTTAGGCTCGGAAGGTTTTAGTTGGGACTTGGCAGAAGGTATATATTCAGGATATACAGTTAGCTATTTTGCCTTACAAATTGCTATCTATATGGGAATTAAAGAAATTTATTTTTTAGGACTCGATCTTAAAAACACTGAAAATAAAACTCATTTTTTTGGGCAAGACTACAGCTCATTAAAACATGACACCACTGAATATCCTAAAATGATTAGATGTTTTGAAAAAATTGCACCCACTTTAAAAGATAGAGGCATTAGAGTTTTTAATTGTTCAAAAGTAAGTTCTTTAAAATGTTTCCCTTATATGTCCTACGAAGATGCCATCAAATTATAATTCTCTTAAAAGTAAATTCTGATGGACATCAAATAGACAGGTACTTGCCAGTTGTTTGTAAAGACTTATAGAATAACATTAGAATTTAAGAAATCTATATAGAAATAACAATGGAGATATTTTATGAATTCAATTATATATAAATTTTTATATATTAGTTTTCCTCTAATTTCTCTTTTTTCTTGTGCAAGTAATGATAGGGTCCTAAAAGAAATCTATTGGCCCTGCATGGACAAACTCAATATCGCGTATAAAGACCGTCTTACTCTCTATGATGAAAATGGAAAATTTTTTGCAAGATCCGATTCTCCCAAAATAAGAGCACTCGCAGGAATTGATGTGACAGGAGTTCCATTTGTGCAAATTAAAGAGGCAAAAAAAATCTCTGATAAAACCAAAGTTCGAGAAAATATTATTAGAATCATCATTCAAGATGGGAGATGCAAGATCGTAAAAGGAGGATAGGAATCAAGATTATATGGCCCTTCAATCTTAATACACTTAATTTTTTTGCATAATGGTATCAAATTCATTTCTTTTTTCATTCGCGAAGGATCAGGACATCTCATCTTTGTAGATACACACTCATAAAAGTGTGTACCTTTTCCTTATAAGATTTTTTTATACCTGTAAGCCTCTCACAAGAACCTTTGATAAGCTCACAATTACGATCAGTTTTGCACTCAAATCACTCTCTCCTAAACTCCTCACAGGCCATACTCGTTCTAAAAAAGAATACAAATAAAATCATTTTCTTCACAAAAATTTCAAAAAATGAAAATAACCAAAGATAAAAATTTTTACCTTTTATATAATTTTGCATCCAATGAAAAGATTTCAAACTAAGTATATCTCAACCGAAGGTAAAGCAAGGATTCTTGGCATAAGTAAAAGGATCTCCAGGAGTATTAATAATTCCTTAAAATGTTTAGGAGCAAAAAGACAAATTAAATCGGGCGCGAGACTAAAATTCAGAAAGAATATAATCAAGCTCGATATAGTAAAATGGCAGAATATTATCTGTCGAAGTTGAAGATTTCATTTCTATCCAATTCCGAGTTATTGTCTTAACTTCTTTCAGAGTAAAAGAACTAATGTTTTTTTGAATAGTCAGGGCATATATCATTTCCCGTGGGTTAATCTTGGGATGGGCAGGAGTATCATAGAGGCCATTTTCAAAAGCTAAAAGAAGATTTTCTTCAAAATGAGGAGAACTTAAAATTTTTTCGACACAGGAAGTTTTCCATCCATAAATTACGGTTTCATTAATTTCTGTAACTTTGTGAATCTTCTGCATCTTGGAGTAATACTAATCGAGTACTTATGCGAATGTCCAGAATACAAATGTTTTAAAAATCAAATACTCTCACATCCTCCCGGATTCTCTAAGTAAAACAGATCTTTTAAATAACTTATAAAGCACAGTGTATCACATCTTGAATGGATAAGAGACATCCAAAAATCTTGGCCCACTAGTGGTCGATTATCGAACCAGTGTGACGGAAATAATTGAGCAAGGTATTGGTTTCTCATTATAGTCTTCCATAATTTTAGTCCCAATGCTCACCAATTGGACATTTTCTCCATGGATGTTGTTTTATTATCGGTCATTATTTTATTTCCGTTTTCGCTGTCTATTCTCTTGATAAATCTTTATTGCCATCAATCCTTTTTAGTAATATTTGAATTTGATTTTTCACACCTTATCCTTAATATGGCATACGTTAATTATTACGCTATCCCATATTATAGGCAAAGACGAAAATTTTTTAATTTTTAAGATCTGTTTTGAAACTTATGGCCACATCATTCTCAATGTAAAAGTCACTCACCTGGTCTAGAAGACCAGGTTTGAAGATGGGGCCTCGAAAGGCCCCTAGTATTGTCAAATCATGAGTGAATTTTACTGGAATACTCCCCAAAAATTGCATTTGAAAATTCCTCACACTTAGCATTGATGCAATGAGTTAATTTTATTGATTCACGAGCACTTCATTGTTTTTATAGAATAAAAGGATACAAAAAAGCACGTGTCGCGATAGATAAGATGATTGAAAGGTTTAAAAAATCGAACACCAAAGAGGTAAAAAGGCTTGGCGACATATTGCAACATTGGAGGCATGAAGTTCTTAATTATTTTAGAAAAAGGCTCATAAATGCTCGGCCGGAGGGATTTAATAATAAAGCTTCCTTTGCAAGAAGAAGAGCTTACGAATATAAGAACATCGGTTACGTCTCTTGTGTGTCTGTAGTTGAGCCGTTTGCCCACCATGAATCGGGAAGAATCAGAATCTTAATAGATTATTAATAATGGTGCCCAATAGTGGTCGATTATCGAACTAGCGTAATGGAAATAATCGAGCAAGATATTGATTTTACGTTATGATTAATGCTCAATTAGTCACATGCTAGAGGAAGTCTCGAACTTAATAAAAGAAACTGAAATAGCTATTATTAAACTTTGATATAAATCATGAGGCGATAACATTTCTTCAATTAAAAGTTCAAGTCTTTAAAAAAATATTCATTTTCTTGGTAGATTTTAGAATTTTTAATTCTTTTTAATAAGTCTTGATAAGATGAATATTTATATAATTTATTTTTATTTTTTAATAGACTGCTAATTATTACATAATAGGTTCCTGTATGTGTTTTTGATGAGTCTAATATTAAATTATAGGTTTGAATGGTGTTTTCATTTTGAATTTCGAGTTTATTAATAGATTTTGTGACATGCTCCAATGTAAGTGCATTACTTATTGGATTTTTAATAATATTATTTAAAACAGATAACTTGTCATCAGTAGAAATTTTAGAATCATTAAGTGCAAATGCAACTAGAGTATTTTGAAGTGGAGAAATAGAGTTTTTAACAATATCTTGATAATCATCTTTTATAAAAATGTCATTCTTTGTTAAAGACATCATTAAAGTTCTTTGAAAATCTAGTCTATTATGATCACTAAATTTTACGAGCTTTAAAAGCATTTTTCTTCCGGCATCTCTTATTTTTTCATCAATAAATGATGATATATCTCCATAAATTGCTTTGTAGAATGCGTAATAATCAATTTTGCGTAAAATCCCAAGTCGATTAGACATTATCTTTTTAAAAACAAATTGGTTAAGAAGAGTTGACTCTTTTAACTTCGTTGCAAATTTTTTGAATTTTAAATGAGAAGATTGTTGATACTGTTGTAATTTTGCCCAAAGAGAGCTGAAGTTATATCCAATGAGTCTTTCATCACTCAAAATTGAATCAATAATTAAAGTAAAATCTGTATCATTAAGAGTATTATCTTTTAATAGGCAATTTAATGTTCTGGCTTTTTCAAGTAATGGATTTCCAGCTTCTGCAAGAGAAGGAAATCCCATTAAGTCTGGATTGTTAAAGCTAAATGGTAGATTAACTTCTCTGCCCTGTCCATGATCAAGCCAAGCATCAATTGCTGTTTGTTCGATACCTACACTATACAAGCATTTTTTAGCACTGGACTTATTTCGATTTAATAGATCTAAAAGTGAATTTGAATATTTTACTGCAACTTCTACGGTCAAATCACCCTTAATCGGATCCATGAAATACTTATTATTATCATTAGTTAATCTTGTTATATGAGCTATATGATAGGGAATAGAATTTTCACTTTTTGATTTTGCTCCAGGAGCACTCTTGCTCCAGCCAAAAACGGTTGAGTTGGGGAAAATTCTTAAATAGCGACTGGAAAGCGGGTTATCTTGATCCATTGTTGCTGAGAATTCTAAATTAAGGGCGACGCTATTTTGATCTAAATTATCTTCTTCTAGTGCATTGGTAACTCTTTCCATATTTGAATCAGCAATAGACTCACCATCTCTTAGGCTTGCCGGGTCAACAATCTCACTTGATCCAAGTGTTCGGCAACCTTGAAGCCAAAGAGCACTAATATTCTCAAACCATTTTCTATACTTTGAGTTACATGAAAGACTTTCGAGAAAATCTAATTCAAGTTGTCCATTTCCTCTTTTTCCACCAAAACTACCTGTGTGATGACCACTGATAACCAATCCATCACATCTAACACCTGAGTTTACGAGTTTTTCAAATGAATCATTTGGGTTACTTCCCTCAAATTGATATTCAGAAACAGTAATTTTTTCGCTCGAATAGGGGGTGAGCTTTCCAATAAATTTGCGCATTGATTGGTACTCTTTTTCATTATTTAATGAAAAATAACAAATATGAGTTTCAGCTTTGGAGTTAAAAGAATATAGAGTAACAAATATTAAAACAATAGATAGAGTACTAAATTTCATAAAAAATTTTCGGTTTTTAAAAAAATATCTTGATTATAAAACTAGTAATCAGAATAGATTAATGGTGCCCAGGAGAGGACTTGAACCTCCACGCCAATGGCACTAGATCCTAAGTCTAGCGTGTATACCAATTTCACCACCTGGGCGCTTAAAATGAGTCACCTTTTTACATAATTTGCAATCTATTGACAAGAACTAAGAGGCCTTTTTCTTATATAATGCGACTTGTTTTTCAAGAAGTTCAATCTTATTTCGCATTGAATTATTTTCTGCCTTAAGCTTACCTGACTCAACTTTAGTTTCAGTCAAATTTGCTAAGGTCCTTTTTGAAGCTTTTGAAAGATTATTATTGAGCTCTTCAAGCTGCCTTAATTTAAGTTGTAACTGAGATATTTCCTTTTTATCGCCGCCCTTTGATGTAGATGATCCCATGTCAGCACCAAAGCCCAAGGTCCTTTGGGCCGCCTCATATACTTTTATTTTGTGTTCAAGTTCACCTATTCTAACATTGGCCTTTTCTAAGGCCTCTTTTAATCCATCTTGATTTTGAGTAATAGCACCTTTTTTGATGGCCTCTTCCATTTTTGATTTTAATTCATGGTTTTCCATCATTAACTCTTCAACTTTTTCTTGTGAATTTTTCAAAGATTCTAAATTTTTAGTTAGCTCTTCTACAGTACTTTGTAATTCCAATTTCTCCAATTTCAGATTATCCAAATTTTTCTCTGCAGATAATAGTGTCTCTCTAAATGAATTATCTTCAAATTTCTGGAGTCCAAATTCAACATTTTTGAGATCACTAATTTCATTAGACATAATGGCCATTTTCTCATTCGCACTATCAACAAGAGTTCTTAAACCTTCGCTTTGTTGTACGTGTACAAATTTATCGCTATTAATGTTTTTATTTTCTAGTTGCAGAGAATAATTTTTTACTTGTTCATCTAATGAAATTATTATTTGGTTTTTACTTTCCACAATCTCTGAAAACCGTTGTTTAACTCTCTGCATAGCGAGGTTCCGACTTTCTATTTCCTTTCTTAATTCATGTGCTTCATTTTTAAAGTCTATCAATTCATATCTATCCTGATCTGTTAACGAACAATTAAATACTGTATTTGCTTTCTTTAAGCTTAAAATTTCAACTTTAAGTGCATCAATTTTTTTAGAAAGATTTTCTACTTGAATATTTTTAAGTTCAATTTCTTTAATTAATCGCCCTTCATTCAATTCTTCTTCTTCAAATATTTCACGTAATTTATTATTATATCTTCTTTCAATTAGTTCATCAGAAGCATTGTCTAAATATTTACTCGTGAACTTTTTTGCTTGTGCTTCATCTAAATCGAAATTTTCCATAAGCAATTTTTTCGCACTATTTATCACGGTATCTAGATCTTCAATTTTTTCTTCACTAATTTTTACTTTTAGATTTTTGAATTTCTCCACAAGATTTTCTAAATTAATTTCAGGAACATTTCCTTTCACTAAAATATTTTCTTCACTTATATTTTGAGTTACACCTTCAATAACTTTGTAATCATCAAGAAAATTTTGTCCACTTAAGGTGATGCTACTAGATTCTTCTGTATTCATTAAAATTCCTTGAACTTCCTGCATATCTGCATTCAGAAAACGATTAATGAATTCTTCTACTAATTGACTTCTAATTTCTTTATTACCACTTACTTCCGTTAAATGCTCAGAAATTATTTTATCAATACTTGTATAAAGATCATCTGTCCAAAAACATTTGAGAAGTATGTCGTAATCTTGCGCCTTTAGTTTTTTTATTAGATCTTGTCCTGGGTATTTTTTAAGATAAGTTATAATATCCTTTAAGTTTAGGGCCTTAGCTTCTTTTGGAAAACTTTCTGTTTCTCTTTTTTTATTAATAAATCCTATTGTTTTTTTAAGATCTATTGGATGTTTAACAAACCATGATTTTGGAGTAAGAATTAACTCAGATAAACCTCCTGGAACATTCTTACTTTCAAGTTTTTCAATGATTTGTTCTCTTTTGGTATTTAAAGCAATTCCTGGTTGACCAATAAAATTAATCCAAGTTTCCTTTCCCATCTCAAATGTATTAATATTTCTGACATTTAGAGAATTAAATGAATCTTCTGATTTCAATATATCAGCAGATAACCATGCTGAAGTAATGACCAATTTTTCATTTTTCTTAAGAAAATGCATATCCATTATATGTGAATTTTGAAAACAATTCTGTAGAAGTCCAATATAAGGGTTTAAAAATGAATGTTGTGAAAATGACTTCCAAATTTCTTCTGAGATAAAATTTAAAATAGAAGTATGCACTTGCACAACGAATGTATTCGAATTATATCCGAAATCTAAAGACAATGGATAAATTGCTTTTTTCGCCTGTTTTAAATAAAAAAAGAAATTAAGGACAGAAGATAGATAGTTTCGAATTTGTATAGGATTAAAATTTCCTTCACTCGCATCTTGAATAACAATATCTGTTTTTAAACCAATATTTAAATGTCCATCAATTTTGATTGTTTTAAAAATATCTAAATCTTTTTCAAAATATGTTTCAAGAAAATAGCTTCCTTTTTTGTCAAATATTCTTTTTATCAGATGTTGAACTATTTTACTTTCCATATAGGATTCTGGAAAATATGAAGCTCCACCATAACTAAAAAAATCAATCTTGTCTTGAATTTCACTTAGAGAAATTATTGGTATTTCTTTGAGAAGTACATCAAAGCTTGTGTTTAATTGACTATAACTTTTTTGATAATTCCGTACAATAATCGCTTTGACCCGTTTTTTTTGACTTTCCTGAAGATAGGGAACAATTTCAAAATGAGCTTCTTTTATTACAGATTCTAGTTTTTCTGAAATTTTACCGGCCAAATTTAAGACAAGATTTTTTTCATTCATCAACTTGCCCTCTCACTATTTCGTCCAATTTCAGAGAAAATATGTGAAATCATATATTGAATTCTTTGAGACAAAATTTCAGAAATATTCTCAACTGGATTCGTAAACAATAACTTCTTTAAAATACCAGTTCCATCGTCTTGTTCTAGAGTGATATTAGTGAAAGTGAATAAATTATTAAATAAAATAATTGTCATTTCAAGGTCAGTTAAATTAATCTCTGAAAAGGAAAATGGAAATCCCTTACTATCTACTTTTTCATTAACCCTTTTAATTAGATTTATCACATCTGGTGAATTAAAAAGATGAGAAAATTTTTCATAAATTTTCTTTGTTCTTTCAAGTGGAGACTTTAAAAATAGATCCAGTTCTGGCCCAGGATTTTCTCCAATAAAAAGTAAAGACACTCCGGTTCCTGATTTTTGTCTTTCTCTTTCCATCGCTTTGATTGTGTTAAAACCAATACCTTTTTCTTCGACATTATAATTCATAAAAAATGCAAGTTTATAAATATCATTCAAAAAATTGAAATCTGTATAACCTAGGGCCATGGCGAAAGTAACAATAAAGGGAGCGACAATGATAGATCTTTTAAAAAAATCGAATGAGTTATCAATAAGATGGTTTGTCATTTCACTATCAAACTTGTAAAAAGTTCTTGAAAAAATTATTCCCAAGTCTAGTAGGCCACATTTCTTCTTTCCCATCCAAAAATGCTCATAAAACCAACTTAGATATTTTGATCTGGCCATTAATACTTCATTATAATTCCTGGCCTTCTGAAGCATCATTAAACAAACTTCACCATTTGCAATAACTTCACCATTTTTAATATATTCAATTCCAAGTTGGGATGAAAGTTTTGCATACTTATTTAGAAATGATTGTTCAATTGGATCGCCGGCCTTCAAAATCATTAAGGGTGTACCAACTTTTTTTAGCCAATAGATATTTCCTACAGAAACAATAGTTTTTTCAAGTTCTTTAAAATTAAGAACTTGAAAATTTAAAAATTTTTTTCCATGATATGTACTTTCGCTAGTAGTAGCAACTTCTTCTTCCAGAAGAAAGCTTCCACGGCCATCTTTATCTTCCATATATTTTCCTGTACTAATTCAAAAAAATCTCCACAACACTCGTACATATCGGAAAAATAAGGTTTTTTTTTACTCTGAAATAGGATGAAAACAACTAAAACTATGTGTTTCACTCAGTTTTTTGCTCTCAGGATATCGCATGAGACACTCTTCATTTGATTTCCAGCATCTCGGATGAAAGTGACAACCATTGGGTGGACTAAGAGGAGAGGGCAAATCACCGTTCAAAATAATTCTATGCTTTGTTGAATCTGTATTTAGATGTGGCATGGCCGAGAATAATGCTTTAGTATATGGATGGTGTGAATGTCCATATAATTCTTTGGGACTGGCCTTCTCAACAACTTTTCCTAAGTACATGACTGCTACTTCAGTAGATATGTACTCAACTACTTTTAGATCATGAGCTATAAAAATATAAGATAGACCAAGATCTTTTTGTAAATCCATCAAAATATTTACGACTTGTGCTTGCACAGAGACATCTAAAGCAGATACTGGCTCGTCACATATTATTATTTCTGGATTGACTGCAAGTGCCCTAGCAATACATATTCTTTGTCTTTGCCCACCAGAAAACTCGTGAGGATATTTATTTAAAGTATCTACGGGAAGTTGAACTTGATCTAATAGTTCATAAAGTCTTTTTTTACGATCTATTTTATCCATGTGTTCTTTATGTAAATCCATAGGTTCACTTAAAATATTATAAACAGTCATTCTAGGATTTAGAGAAGCGTATGGATCTTGAAATATAATCTGCATTTTTTTTCTAATTTTTTGCATTTGTTTATGATTATATTCGAGAATATTTTCACCATTTAGCAAAACCTCTCCACTCGTAGGTTCTGTCAATCGCATTAAACAACGGCCCAAAGTAGATTTACCACAGCCAGATTCTCCTACGAGGCCAAGAGTCTCTCCTTTTTTTAGTGAAAAACTAACATTATTTACAGCTCTTACAAGATTTGTAACACGATTTAAAATTCCACTTTTCACTGGATAATTTTTACAAAGATTTTTTACTTCTAAAATAGACTTAGACATGGTTGTTCTCCAGTAATAATGGCCGAAAACAACTTACCCAATGGCCAGAGTGTTCTAAAGATAATTCTGGACACCCTTTCACTCCCTTACAGTCTTCACTCACATAAGAGCATCTATCTTGAAATGAACAACCTTTGGGAAGTTTGAAAAGAGATGGGACGATGCCAGGTATTGTTATCAAACGATCTTTTTTTTCATTTGTAGTTGAATCAAACCTTGGGACTGAATTTATTAAGCCTTCAGTATAGGGATGAAGAGGATGTTTAAAAATATCATTACAACTAGTTTTTTCCACTATTTTTCCACAATACATAACAGCGACGTCATGGCATAGCTCTGATACAACCCCAAGATCGTGTGTAATAAAAATTATTCCCATGCCAAATTCTTCTTGTAGTTTAAGCATAAGCTCTAAAATCTGTGCCTGAATAGTAACATCTAAAGCGGTCGTTGGTTCATCAGCAATAAGAATATCTGGCCCACATATAAGAGATATTGCGATCATGATTCTTTGTCTCATTCCACCGGACATCTGATGAGGATATTCATTATATCTTTTTTCTGGATCCGGAATACCTACAAGCTTTAGCATATCTATACTTTTTTCAATTCTTTCTTTTTTATTAAGACTAGGAATATGCAATTTAACGACTTCATTGATTTGATTGCCTATTGTATAGACAGGATTGAGAGAAGTCATTGGTTCTTGAAAAATCATTGAAATTTTATTACCTCTAATTTTCCTCATTTCTTTGGAATTTAACGCCAAAAGATTTCGTCCATTATAAAGAATTTCTCCCTTTGTGACTCTTCCCGGAGGATTTGGAATTAGTCCCATAATAGATAAAGCTGTTACTGATTTTCCTGAACCAGACTCTCCAACAAGACCTAATGTTCTTCCTTTATAGACATCAAAGCTAACATTTCGAATTGCTTTCACAGGGCCTTTATCAGTAGCAAATTCAACCTCTAGATCTTTAATCTCTAAAATTTTATCCATATATATTATTTTCCTTTAAGTTTGGGATCTAGTGCATCTCTCAATGAATCACCTAGTATATTTAAAGAAAGGACAACAATAAACATTGCAGCTGTTGCAGCAACTAATTGCCACCAAACGCCATTAAAAAGTTCTTGCTTAGCATCGTCTATCATTTTTCCCCAGCTTGGTAATTCCTGAACACCAATTCCTAAATAAGATAATATGACTTCAGCTTTAATTGCGTATTGAAATTGTAGTGAAAAGTTAATAATAATTATGTGACCTATATTGGGCAATATATGAACAAAAAGTTTTCGCATGTGTCCACATCCAATAGCATGTGCGGCCTGAACATACTCTCTATCCCTGTGACGGATAACCTCTCCTCGTACAAGTCGACATAAATTTACCCAAGAACTCAACCCCAGGGCCAGGAAGACAACTACTAATCCCTTTTGACCAATTATAAATGATAGAGCAACGAGCATCAGAATATAGGGAATTGAAGAAAACGAAGTATAAAACCAAACTATAACTTCATCGACAATGCCACCAAAATATCCTGCGATTGCTCCCAAAGTAACTCCAATAAGAGTAGCGATTAATGCTGTCACTAATCCCACAGTAACAGCGACTTCTGCGCCTTTTATTGTTTTAAGAAATACATCTCTACCAAGTAAATCTGTGCCAAAGAAATACTTTGAACTTGGTGGTAAATACGAACTTCCCACATCAACATTCCAGTCATTTGCAATAATTCCACAGAAACTTAAAACTGCAACAAGGACATATATTGCAAATATTGAAAATGAAATTATAGCCATTTTATCCGACAATAATTTTTTAAAAGCATGTTGCCATAAAGAGAGTGACTCCTCTTTTTCTTGTTCTTTTTCTATTGAAATCATTTTTTCTTCGATCTGTGTTACAAGTTCACTCATGATTAACTCCTATTTCAATCTCGCTCTAGGGTCAAAAAGTGCATACATGACGTCTGTTAAAACACTAAAAAATATTAGTCCTACTGCACCTAAAATGGTCATGGCCTTAAGGACAGGAAAATCTGAAGCATTTATGGCATCTACTATAATACTTCCAAGTCCTGGAATACTAAAAAAATTTTCTAATAATAAGGAGCCCAAAATTAAATATGGAATCTGAATTACGAGATAAGTGAGAATTGAAATCATAGAGTTTTTGAGTACATGTTTAAACATAATTTTAAATTCACTAAGTCCTTTGGCCCGAGCAGTTCGTACGTAGTCCTGGTATATTTCATCTAGCATAATCGTTCTAAAAAAACGTACATCAGGCCCAACATTTAGAAAAATCCAAATAAGTACGGGAAGTGCAACATATGGTAAAAAGTTAGGAAATTCATAACCTGAAATTTCAAAAATCCCAAGTTTAAAAGCCAAGAAATATTGTCCAAATAATATATAGGCCAGTGAAGATATACTCATCAAAGCAACACAGGCAAAAACAATTGTTTTATCAATCAATTTACCTCTAAAAAAAGAAACGACTAATGAAATACAAATTGCAATAATGCTTGATAAAATAAAACTAGGTAGAGAGATAGTTAGAGAAGGAATAATTCCTTGTGAAATCATTTCTGAAATTTTTTGTTTTGTGGACCATGAACGACCAAAATCAAAAGTAAAAGCAGATTTAACCACATCGATGTATTGAACAACTGGAGAACGATTTAACCCTAGTTCACGTCTAATTTGCTCCATTTGTTCAACAGATGCATGTTTTCCTAACATAACTCTGGCCGGATCAGGGGCAACAACATTGAACATAATAAATATAATTAAACAAACTCCAAGCAATATAGGAAAAATGTAAAGAATTCTTCTAAAAACATAACTCCAGATGTTCATTTACAATCCTTTTAAAGAGTAGGAACAATTTCGGCTTTCTCTTTCAAATCTACATTCAAATATTTTGCTCTTCCAAATTCAAAATCTGAATGAATATAATTTTTTAACCACTTATGTTTAATAATATAAAATTGTCTGTGAACGTTTGGAATAATAGGAACATCTTCGGCCATTATCTGGTTAAGTTTTTCATAGATTTGTGTACGCTCTGGTGAATTTTGCATGATGGCCGATTTTTTATAAAGTTCATTATAAGTAGGATTATTATATCCAGTATCGTTTGTTCCAGGAGATTTATTTGGGCCATACAGAAGTTGAAGAAAATTTTCAGCATCCGGGTAATCAGCAGACCAAGCGATTCCAAATAGATCAACTTTTCTATCATTTATCTTTTGTTGTAAGACAGGAAATTGATTAGTAAAGACTCTTAATTTAATGCCTATTTGTGCCAGGAGTTTTGCAAAAAATTCACCTTGTTGTCTATGGGTTGTAGAGTTTGATGTATCATACGTTAATTCTGGAAGACCTTTGCCACCAGGGAAACCTGCCTGTGCTAATAACTCCTTAGCTTTTTGTATATTAAAAGTAAGATACTTATTTATGAAATTTGAATCAAATCCAGAAACTCCAGGAGGGATAATTCCATTTGCTTCTTGAGCAACTCCATTATGAAATAATTTATTATGTGATTTATTATCAAAAGCTAAAGCAATTGCTTGACGTAATTTTTTGTTTTTGAAAATTTCTTTGTCGAAGTTAAAACCAATATATGTTAAATCAAGTGATGGAGCAACTTCAAGTTTCACGCCTTTACTCGTGTATTCACTTTTAAGCTCTTTTTGATCATTGAGAACAGAATTAAAATTATCTTTTGGAATTTCAAGTGTATCAATATTACCTTTCGAAAAATTAAGCCACCGAGGTTGTTCTGTTGGCATAAATGATACTGAAATCTTATCAACTAAAGGAAGCCTTTTTCCAGCATCTTTAAGGTGTCCAAGCCTTTCAAATTCTGAATAAGCTTCCTTTGGATAATACATCTCTCTGAAAGTGGGATTTTTGTAATAAACAACTTTATTTGCGCCAGCGCTAAATTTTGATAACTTAAATGCCCCTGTACCTATGGGGTGATTTTGAAAATCTTTTCCATAGAAGTCGACAACTTCTTTTGCCACTACAAAGCAAAAAGGCATCGCCAAAGCATAGAGAAATTGTGGAAAAGGTCTTTTTAACTCAAACTGAAGGGTGTATCTATCAAGTGCTCTAATCCCTTTAACCACTTCGTCGTAGTCTACAGTCTCAAGTTCTGAATGCTTTTGTCTCCATTCATTGAGACCTACAAGTTTATCATCAAGAAGCCACCATCCTTTTGACATTAACTTTGGGTCGGCAAGTCTTTTAATCGAATAAACAAAATCCTCGGCCACAAGTTCACGTCCCTTATTATTAGGGAAGGCCTTGTCATCTTGAAAAACTACGCCTTTTCTCAATTTGAAAGTATAGGTCAACCCATCAGCAGAGACTTTGGGCATCTCCTCAGCAAGATTGGCCCTTAACTCAAAAGGTCTTTTTAAGTAATGATACTCCAGAAGTCCTTCATAAATTCTAGATATTTCTACTGATCCATATGTATCATTCGCTTGAATGGGATCATATCCTTTAATAACGGCCTTAATGCCAATATTAATTTCTTTTTCTGAAAATGTTTTCTCAGTTGTGCATGAACAAATTATTAATAAATAGGTCATAATCAAAGTTTGAATAAGGATTTTCATATCCACTTCCTCTGTTTGATGAAAATTCAATTAAATTTGTATACCATTGGAGAATTGATTATTTCCAGCCTAATGCAACAAATATCGCCAGGTGTAATTATATTTGAGTTTTGAGTTAAGATTTTAGATCATTTTCTTACTTCAAAGTAAGATTGGTGTCGGTTTGGCCCTCACCATTAAGAAAAACTTAATTTAGATATCAATGAGTAACCTTAAGCTCATAAGTTCACTCTCTGACCATTTAAAAAGAAATTTAAAGTCCTTTTTTAAGATAATATTCGTTAAGTCCTTTCCTTTGTAGTTTTCAGTTTTTGCAACAATATAAGGGAGGCTACTATTTTTGGCCTTCATTATAATTTTTACACTTTGAGATTTTGACTGATCTATACTGATAACTGCTCCATCTTTTGAACAGTTAATTTCTTGTTCACTACGAACACAATATTCGGTGAATTTTTCATTTTTTAAGTCTTGTAAAAACAGAAGTGATTTTGCAAAAAAAAGGACAAATTCCTTTTGTTCTTTTTCATATTGATAGTTTTTTCTTAAAAATTCATTCAATAAACTTCCATGGAGTTGAGCAAATTTTAGAGGATTTTCAAATTTCCAACTTACTCCAAATTCTTCTTCCCCTTTTCCGAAAATATTTGCATAGATCATATATTTAGTTTTTTCTAACACTGACTCAAATGAAAAGATGAGACGCTGGCCTCCAGCTTTAAATTCTCCTTTTCCCTCTCCTTCCAACCGCAAGGATGATACTTTTTGAGCAAGAATTTTTTTTTCATTTTCAAGTATAGGCCTATTTTTGTTTTGAAACATTGAACAAGAAGAAATCAGAAAAGATAGAACAGTTAGGGACCAGATGCCGGCATTCGTACGGCCTCGACTTCGCCTAAAAACGAACGAATCTTCTCTTTTTCTTTTTTGTCTTTGCATTTTGAAATCGCCTCCTTAAGAAACTTTACTGAATCATCATACAGTTCTAATTTCTGGTAGACCATTCCTAAATGTTTTAAAATGACATGATCACTCGGAGCATATTTGTTGGCCATTATTATTTGTTTTAGTGCTGCTTTAAAGTCACCAATCTTATAATAATACCAACCTAAAGAATCTCTAATATAGCCATCAGTAGGACTTAGATCAACGGCCTTTCTTATGAGCTCAAATGCTTTATCCAAATTTGAACCACTCTCTATATAAGAGTAGCCCAAATAATTCAAAGCATCAACGTTATCAGGTTCATCTGTAAGTATGTCCTTAAGTAGTTCTTGTGACTTTATTATTTCATTATCTTTCTCGTAAAGACCTGCCAAATAATATTTATGACCGTTAGTAAAACCTTCTACTTCAGAAATTTCTTCAACTGAAGCGATTGCTCGTTTGTAGCTTTCCTTTGCTTCGTAATAGTCTGCCAACAATATGTTCATTGTCAATCTTACATAGTCAGGCGAATTGACTCTATATTTATTCACAAACGACATAAACTTCTGGGCTTTTGATTCATCGATGAGAGCTTGTGTATGCAAAATTTCAGAAATATTTTTTATACTCTCGAAGTAATATTCACTTTTTTCTGAAATTTTTTCGTAGGTCTCTATTGAATTTTCATAATCATTTATTCGTTGATAAAGATAGGCCAAGTCATATAATATTTGATCCGATGTCGGTATCACTGCTAAAATTTCTTTGAATACAGCAATTGCTTTTTTATACTCTCCTTTTCGAGTATATAAGATCCCCAGCCTGGATTTAAGATCTAGGTCAGCTTGCTCAAGACCAGAAAGTTTTTCAGCGTATGGAATGGCCTCATCAAATTTTTCAGCTGCAAACATTAATTGAACTAATCTCGACAAAACTGGGTTGTTGCCCTCATTTTTATCAACAAAATGTTTATAGTTTTCGATTGCTTTTTGCACTTTATTATCTTGTTCATAGATCATTCCAATTGCAAGTGCAGCTTGATAATAAGATCCCTTTATTCGAAGTGCTTTTTTGAACTCACTAATGGCCAACATCGCCTGACCCTTATCTAAGCGAAGCTTTCCTGCGTAGTAGGCAAATAGTGGGTTTTTAGGCATATATTTTTGACAAGTTCTTAGTTGGGAAAATGCATCATTATACATATTGTCCAAAGAATATGATTTGGCCAAAAACACACAGGCCTCCTCGTTTTCCTTATTGAGTTCAATTAACCTACTATACGTTTCTCTGGCCTCTTTTCTGTTTCCTACTACAGTTAGTACTCCTGCGTAAACTAGTCCAACAGATTCATCCTTAGGATCTTGTTCGTAGACTTCTTTGAGAAACTCCAAAGATTTTTTTAGGTCCCCTATTCTTATTAACTCAACAGCATATTTTTTTTGCACGTATAAATCGTTTGGTGTTAATTTCAATAAGTTTTTGTAAAGATAAGACGCAAGTTGTGATTCCCCTCGAAGAGAAGCATCATTGGCCTTTATAAACAAATCAGTTGAAAGAAATCGAATGGCATCAGGGCCTTTTTTAATGGCCATCTCGATTGCTTTTTCCATTTGTTCTTCATCATTTTCATTTTCGTTTTTACCGCTTTGAATTTCTTCATTAGGAAAGATCGTATTAATTTTTAAAGACTGGCCTTTACCATCGACACTATCAATTATATTTTTATGTGCACAGCTGTTGGTTAAAACAGAAATGAATAAAAAAATAAATAACATCCTGTGCATATAGGTTCCTTCGCCCTGGCAACTCTATGGCCTATCGACATTTTTTCTTAAATATTTAGAATTTCGTAGTCGAGCGAAGCATCATTCTTGATATCTAACTTATTGTTTTTACTATTTTTAATGCAATTTTATATGCAACCTGCTAAGTTTACCCCAATCATGGTTGACAGCATCAAAAGGAATCTGATAATCCATGTCTTGTTTGTCATCAGACTTTTGTTTAGTGCTACGCTTAAATAAAATGAGTTGCTTAGCATCGTTTTAAACACGTTGTATCACTCAAAAGTTGACCAAACACAAAAAATATTCTAAACCGCAGTTGTTATTGTTAACACGCACCTATAGGGGAAAGTGATGAAAGAAGTAAGAACCATTAAGCGTTACCAGAACAGAAAACTTTATGACACTCATCAGAGCTGTTATGTTACTTTGGAAGAAATTGCTCAAATTATCAGAGAAGGTAATGAAATCCAAGTTATCGACAACAAAACTAAGAATGACATCACTTACATGACTCAAATTCAGTTACTTTTTGATCAAGAAAAAAAGTCAACTAAAGCAGGTGATGTTGAGCTACTTAAGAGAGTTATTCGTTCAGAAGAAGGAACTTTCACTGGCCATATTAGAGCATTAGAAGCTGAACTTCGTGGAGAAGATTCAAGTGCAGCTACTGAGCAAAATGATGGTTTTCAGAATTTTATGCAGCAAACAGAAAACAATGCATTATCTTCTGAGATTGCGCCAACTCTCAACTAATTATACAATCGTATTAATGAATAAACATAACCAACTGGCCTAAAAAGGTCCGTTGGTTTTGTTTTTATAAAGTTTTAGAAATGGATTTTTTATGAACTTTTTCAAAATCACTCTTTTATCAACATTACTTTTTACAAACGGCCTATTCTCTCAAGAAAGCAATACAGAAATTAAAGCTAACGAGAATAAGATTCCCGAAAATATCTCTAAAAAAACAATTGCTAGGCCTGCACCTAGTATAAATGGACTACAAGTTCATTCACTTGGAATTGGACTAGGACAAACCTTTTTAAAGGGAGACTTTGGCCGTAACGGAGAAGACTCAATTACAATCGATATCTATCACAATTATTCAGCAAGTTATTCGTTTGATTTTTTATCAAATATTCATCTTTCCAAACATACATATGGAAATCATCATACAGTTATTCCAGGTATTGCCTTTGCAATTAAATCCAAGTTTTTTCAATTTGATAACTTTTCTCCTTATGCTCTTGGAGGTTTAGGGTTCTACAGACCTTATGTAAAAGATGAGCTTGGAAGATCTGAGGCAAAAACTAGATTTGGAGCGAATTTTGGTTTAGGAGTAGAATTAAAACTTAACAATCGAATGACAACAGGTATAATTGGCCATTATCATAACCCTTTTGATACAAAACAGTTTGGGAGGCCAGAAATTGACGGATCGTATTTCAAACTACTCCTCACAGCTCTCTATTCATTCTCAGGATTTTAAAAACCTTTATATCGTCACAGGTAAAGGGGGAGTTGGAAAATCACTGTTATCTCTGTCTTGTGCTTATTACATTTCTGAACATACTAAAGGGAAAAAGAAAGTCTTGTACTTAAATTTTGATGACCAACTTCCAGTTGAAAAGAAAGTACTAGATGAGCTCAAAATTGAATATTTCCCACTTTCTTTAGAAAAAAGTGCACAAGAATATATGTCTCGGAAATTGGGTTCTGCAACTATTTCAAGCTGGATAATGAAAACTCCATTTTTCAATGGACTATTTAATATAGTTCCTGGACTTGGAAATCTCATTCTCATAGGACATGTAATAGATATTATAAATAAAGAACCAGACACGATAATTGTGGCCGACTCTCCTTCTACTGGACATTTACTTTCTATTTTGGAGTCTCCTAAAAACTTTTTCCAAATTTTCAAAGAAGGTGCAATTGTCAATGATATAAAAAAAATGCAGACGTTTATGGAAAACAAAGATTATTTTCAAATAATCATTTCTTCTCTTCCAACAGAACTATCTGTAAAGGAATCACTTGACCTTGAACAAGAACTTAAAAGTATAGGAGATTTTGCTATCAGATTGTGTTTAAATGAAACTCTAAGCGATTTTTTTAATGGCCCACAAATTCAGACTCAGTTTCTTAAAAACAAAGTCGAAACCGAAAAAAATTTATTACAACTTTTCAAAAATCAACATGTCACAAAGATAGCTTATTCAACAAATTTTGATACTGTTGATAAAATTCGTGATATTGCGAAGAATATAGGACAATTGGTATGTCACAAAGATGTGAATTAGAAGTATTTTGTGGGACAGGTGGCGTTGGGAAAACAACATTAGCAACATCTAGGGCCATTCATCTTGCTTCCCTAGGACGAAGAGTACTTCTCATCACAATAGATCCTGCAAGAAGACTAAAACAAGTCTTAGGACTAGACCTACATAAATTTGGGAAAATTGAAGAAGTTAATTTAACACTTGAAAACAATCAACACATTACTTTTGATGCTGAATTACTTAATCCAAAAGAAACTTTAAAAAGAATTTCTGGTGCAAATGATGATGTACATTCAAATCCTATCCTTGATATTTTATTAAGGCCATATGGAGGACTTAATGAAATTATGTCTGTGTTAGAAGTACAATTTCATTTAGAACAAAATAATTATGAGACGATTGTATTAGATACACCACCTGGTCAACATTTCATTGATTTTGTTGAGGCCGCAAAAAAAATAGAAACTTTCTTTGACAATTCCTTCTTAGATTTTTTTGCCTATTTAAATAAGAAAATTGAAACCAATGTGAGGCCACCATCTTTTCTAAAAAAAATTGTCTCTTCAGGTGTAAAGAAATTATTAGGATATCTCGAAATTGTCACCGGTAAAGATTTTGTCGAGCTGTTTGTTGACACAATTTATATCCTCAATTTAAATAAAGAAGTCTTTCTCACGGCAAAAGATTTTCAACTCCAACTTAAAAACGAAGAATATAACCATTGGTTTGTAATCTTATCTGTTGAACAGAGTAAAGTCGATAGTATGCAAGATTTACTTTCGCAGTTTAATGAAATCACAAAAGGGAAGAAAACGATTTTAATTAACAAATCCCTCAAATCTACTCTTGATGCAATAAATCTTGATACCATATCTGAAATTGAAAAAACTTTACTTAACAATTTCTTAACGAAAGAAAATATTGCATTGAACTCTTTAGACAAACATAATATTCCTGTTCTAAAATTTGGTCTGATTTCTGATCAAGACCCTTTGAATCAGGCCAAAGAGTTAGCTGTATATTGGAAATCTTATTAATTTTCATGGAGGAGCTATGGCCCATATTACAAGTAAACAGATGCTTGAAGAGTTTGTTCTGTCAAATTGGAATTGTATCAACAAACATATTGATAAGCTCATGGAAAAAACCCCTCCCCCGCTCTACACAAGTGTTGATATTCGTGAAGGTCATGAAAAATTTGCTCCAGTAGATAATAATCTCTTTCCTGCAGGGTTTAACAATCTTTGTCAGAGAGATCTCGATAACGCTTCATTAGTTTTTGCAAACATATTCGAAAAACAAAATATAAAAGTAGTTGGAATCTATCCCGAATCAAACACAAGAAATCTTTTTTACCTAGATCATCTGGCCATACTAGGAAAAACAATTCGAGATGCAGGGGTAGAAGTCTATTTTTTGACATTGGATGAAACTCTTTTCGAAGATAACGATCAGATCGTTTTAACCAGTCAATCAAAATATTCTTTAACGTTTCATTTAGCGAATGTCGTTGAAAATAGACTTAAAATTAAGGCGGCTCACAAGATTGATCTATGTATTTTGAACAATGACCAATCTAAAAAAATTGGAATTCATTTAGAAGATTTGGATACTAAAATTTGCCCACACCCGGAACTAGGATGGTACAATAGAGAAAAATCAATCCATTTTGAACTTTATTCACAAGTCCTTGAAGAGTTTTGCAAAGAATTTTCAATCGATCCAAACCTGATGCAAGCAAAGTTTAAGGCCGTTCACGATGTCGATTTTAGTGAAAAAGAAGGACTGGAGTTACTTGCAACTCAGGTAGACAACTTAAAGAAAGAAATCGACACAATGCAAAGTGTCTTTATAAAGGCCAATAAAGGTACATATGGAATGGGTATTAGTGTCGTCGAAAGCGGGCAAGAAATCTTAGATTTAAATCGTAAGGGCCGCAATAAAATGGATATAGGAAAAAATAACTTAAAATTCACATCAATTATTGCTCAAGAAGGTGTTGAGACCATCATAAAGTATGATAGTATGCCCGCCGAGATTACAATATATTTGGTGAATGGCCAAAGCGTAGGTGGCTTTATGCGGGCAAATAATCAAAAAGATGCTAGAAGTAATTTGAATAGTAAAGGAATGGTTTTCAAAAAGTTTTGCATCAGCGAGATTAAAGAAAACCAAGATCACAATATTAAAGAGGCGCTCTACTCTATCATAGCAAGGTTATCAACTCTTGCTGCAGGCCATGAGATAAAGAGATTTGGGGCCGAATAAAGGATAAGGATTTATTATGATGAAAGGGGCCAAAGAAAACATCTTGCAAGCAATTGGTAACACGCCCATTGTGAAGCTCAACAGTATTACTAAAAACATCGCGTCTGAAATATATGTAAAATGTGAATTTATGAATCCCGGTGGTTCTATAAAAGATAGAATTGGGGCTTATATTTTAGAAAAATCAGAAAAAGCTGGTTTAATTAAACCTGGTGCGACAATTATTGAAGGTACTTCTGGAAATACAGGAGTGGGTCTGGCCATGTATTGCAATATTAAAGGTTATAAATCAATCTTTGTCATGGCAGACAAACAGTCACAAGAAAAAATAAATAATCTTAAGGCCTTTGGTGCACAGGTTATTTTATGCCCTACCAATGTTGCTCCTGAATCGCCTGAATCTTACTATAGTGTTTCAAAACGACTAGCAAATGAAATTCCAAATTCAATTTATATTAATCAATACGACAATCTTTTGAACCGAGATACACATGTTAATATGACTGGCCCTGAAATCTATAAGCAAACGGAAGGTGATTTCGATGTTTTTATGGCCGGAATTGGTACTGGGGGAACAATTTCAGGGAATGGTATGTATTTAAAATCAAAAATGCCTAATTTAAAAGTTGTAGCAGTTGATATAGATGGTTCAATTCTTAGGCACTATCACGAAACTGGAGAAATCTCTCAGGCCAGGCCATATGTCTTGGAAGGTATTGGAGAGGATATTATACCTCTAAATGTAAATTTTGATATTATCGATCAATTTGTCACTGTCTACGATAAAGAATGTTTTCTTATGACAAGAAGACTTTTACAAGAAGAAGGGATCTATGCGGGAGGATCATCTGGAGCAGTTGTGCAAGGAGCACTAAGATATGCGGAGTCTCTTAAAGAACCCAAGAAAATCCTCTGCATCCTACCTGATTCAGGAAATCGTTATGCTTCAAAGATTTATAATGACGAATGGATGAAAAAGGGTGGCTACCTTTCAGAATAAGATTAATACTTTTTAGGAGCTTATATGTCCAAAAATTTTAAGGACCTGCATTTTGATAGTAAAATTATTCACGTGGGTAATGAACCGGATAGAACGACAGGATCTATCATTCCTCCCATATATCAAACTTCAACCTATGTCCAAAAATCCCCTGGTGACCATAAAGGTTATGAATATACCCGAAGCCACAATCCGACTCGATCTAGATTAGAAGAATGCCTGGCCTCATTGGAAAATTCAAAGCACTGCCTCGTCACTGCAAGCGGAATGTCTGCTGTGATGCTCATAATGCATGCTCTTCCGGCCAAGAGTAAAATAATCTGTGGAGATGACGTTTATGGAGGAACCTATAGACAGTTTTCGACAATTATGAATTCAATGCATGAATTTACATTCGCTGATACAACAGACTTAAAACTACTTGAGAAATTATTAAAAGATAAAAGGCCAAATCTTTTGTGGTTAGAAAGTCCAACCAATCCAATGCTTAAAATAACGGATATTAAAAAGGTTTGTGCCTTAGCTAAAAAGACCAACACAATGGTTGTGGTTGATAACACTTTTATGAGTCCGTATTTCCAAAACCCACTTGAATTAGGTGCTGATATTGTACTTCATTCAATGACGAAATATATAAATGGGCATAGTGACGTTGTTGCAGGATGCTTGATGACTAATGATAAAAAATTCTATGATCGACTTTGGTATATGCAAAACTCAATTGGCCCTTGTCAGTCTCCCTTTGATTCATGGTTAATTTTAAGAAGTTTAAAAACGTTGTCTGTTAGAATGCGCGCACATGAAGCGAATGCTAAAAAAATAGCTTTATTCCTAGAAGGACATCCCAAAGTAAAAAGAGTTATCTATCCAGGTTTGAAGTCTCATCCACAACACTTAATTGCAAAAAAACAAATGCATGGTTTTGGAGCGATGATTTCTTTTATGATTAAAGGGGATCTAAAAGCTGCAAAGATTTTTCTAAAAAATGTAAATCTCTTTTCACTAGCAGAAAGTTTAGGAGGAGTAGAGAGTTTAATTGAACATCCAGCAATAATGACTCACGCTTCAGTTCCTAAGAGTGAAAGAGAAAAGTTAGGGATATCAGACAGTCTTATTAGAATCTCTGTCGGGATAGAAAACGTAGATGATCTTATTGATGATCTTAAATCAGCTTTCGCCAAATGTTAAAACTCAACATTTGGCACAGGTGCTTGAGGAGTCTGTTCTTGTTGATCAGTTTTTTCATTCGAACTTGTTTCTGATGTTTCAAGAACAGCTTTGTAATCCTGTCCCCTCGTAAGGACTTCTTTATCTCTAAGATACTTAAGCATTAGCTGATAGGCGCAGAAAAATTTTCCATGGGAAGAGTCTAAATCTTCTTTATATCCTTCTGCAAAAATCAATCCATCATCCTGAACAATTGATACAAGCTCTGAAAAAGATTCACAAAAACTTGATTTGGAATTATTACAATTTTCCCATTTAAAAACATCTAGACCTGTTTCGCCATATTTAATATGAACTGGTGCCCTACAAACATCAACAATCCATCTTCTTTTGATAAAATGATAGCTTTGATGCTTTAGTTCAATGACACAACCTCTTTTGTTCACAGATATATTTCTTTGCAATAAACCAAACAAACCAGTTTTATGTGAAACCTCAGTTTTAAAGTTTGTATCAAGACATTGTTTTTCATCCATTGAGTACGTTGTAAGAGAAATGATGAAAGCAATAAGAATAAAATTAAACTTGGACAATAACATTTTGATCGACCTCGATTACAATGGCCGTTGCATCATAATCAAGAAAACTAGCGGCCATATCTTTTTTAAGCTGATAGAAGAGTTCAGTTAAAATCTCCCTCGGTTCATTATGAATGATACTTTCAATAAAGTCATCTATTTCCATACCATTTATGACATCATTACAATTTTTCAGAAAGCCAGGAGATAAAACAATTATTTTTTCTCCCCTATCTAGCATTTGAGAAATTGAGGCCTTCTTAAAGTTTTCAGGGACAACTTTTAGATCATTGCTCAAAAAGAGGTGTTGGTTAAAATTAGAGATAAAATGAGTTTCACCAAAATTATGTCCATCTACACTCATTGTCCGAAGATTAAATCGTAATAAGATGAGGTCAAGGTCTTTTTCCGTTGGTTTTTTAAATTGTAGTGTTGAAATTTCTTGATGTACACCTTTGAGAAAATTTTCCATTACTTCATCACTAAAATGAGTGAGTGATTTTATGGCCTCAAAATGAGACAAGATTATACTTGAAACAATATAAGAGCTAGATGAAGAGACAAAGAGAACAATTTCATTTTCTGTTTTCAAAATGTCATAAAACTCACCGCCAGATTTCACTCCTGCGGCATATTTACTATAGAGTTTGAGACCTTTTAGTTCTTCAGATCTTAAGGGAACAACTGCTTCATGGATCCTTTTAATTCGTTCGAGCTGTCCTACTGAATATTGGGTCAATTCTTCTACTTGCTGAACCATATTTTCATCAACAATCTTTTCATTTGTTTGAAAAAAACGTTTTAAAGTTTTCTTTAAATCCATGCCCAATAAGTCATCATTTGTAGAAATATCAATTATATCAACTGATCCCTCATTTAAATTTCCATAGGACGATATTTCTTTTGAGTCCTTATCTGAAATATCATTTGAGTTGTAAAGTATGACATAATTCTTATTTGTTTTTTCTAAATAAGAAATATAATGAATAGAGTCTTTGCTATACATCACAAAAAATAGATGCTTGGTTGTATTTAATTCCTTAAGTTCATCTATACTTTTGCAAATAGTAGATTCAACATCGGTAGGCAAAAGAGAGACAATCCTTTTTTCAAGTTTTAAATCAAAGTCGACCAGTATGATCTCCATACACCCCTCTAGAAAGATAATAGAACAATATGACACAAAAATGCCTCTTTTTTGAGGTTTTTTTTCAAAAAAAGTTATTGACTAGTAAATATAACATACTGAAATTGCACCTTTTTGAAGGATTTACTCAAGTTTGTCAGCAAATTGACCGAAAATAGTATCGTGCGTAGTTAGTAAAATGCATAGAGGAAATAGAGTTGAAAAAAGATAATGTAATACAACTTGATTCAGTTTACCTAAATGTTACTTTATTAAAGTTAATTGAGGAAAACAAAAATCTGAAAGTATTTAGTGAGAAGGCCTTTGAAAATTTATCCAAGTCTCTTCTTAAGGCCCTGCAATTAAAAGATGACTACACATACGGACATAGTGCTAGAGTTGCATTTTATTCAAGAAGACTTGGAGTTGAATTAGAATTAAGTGACCAAGAGTTATTTGAGCTTGAATTGTCTGGTTTATTTCATGACATTGGTAAAATTGGGGTACCGGATAGTATACTTAAAAAACCGACACGTCTTGATCATGAAGAATTTCTAATGATGAAAGAGCATCCAACGATGACCTATGAAATTCTCTTAGAAGTTGAGGGCCTAGAAAAAATTGCTTTAAGCGCCAAGCATCATCATGAAAGATTTGATGGACGAGGATATCCAGAGGGTTTAAAGGGTGACAATATCCCTCTCTTTTCACGTGTTATTCTCATAGCTGACACATTTGATGCAATGACCTCAACCAGACCCTACAGAAAAGGTCTTCCCTATGAAGTGGCCTTTCGAGAGTTACGTGATTTTGCTGGTGAACAATTTGACCCACATCTTGTTGAAAAATTCATCGAGGCGATGATCAAAGATCAAAATGAAAAAACAGATAATTTCTCAATTGAAGTTCTTGGTAAAAAATTCAATAAGGAAGCGGCCTAAGTTATTCTCTAAGAAATATAAATTTTATATATCTTTTTGTTCTTTTGGCCTTGTCATTTTTATGCGGCATCTTTCAGTATGCCTGGTCTTTTCTTGAAATTTTTGACAAGGTAATCTCCAGACAAGACTGCAATATTTTTATTATTTATAAAGATAGTGCCAAGAATTGATTTATGATCATTTGTAAATTCTTCAACCTTATTAAGAGTTGCTCCGATATCATCTATATTTCTTACCATAAGTCCAAATAATTTATTTTCAAATCTCACGACAATCACATTTAGAATATCTTTTTCTAGATAGATATCAGTTGTATTACTTCCAATTCCACCAATAATTTCAGGATTAATTAAAGGAAGCACTCCTTCTCGATAGCGCATGAGAGATAAAGATCCTGAATATTCAACGCTTTTAGATTTAAATTCTTCTAGTCTGTGTACAGAATCAAGTGGAATTGCATATTGCTGGCCATTAAGAAGAGAAAAAATCATATATTCATCTTCCTCACCTGCAACTTGATTACTACCAAAATAATTTTCATAATTTTCATCGAAATCATTCATGATATTGTTATTTTTTGCAATGCCTTTGAGATTAAGAATTAGTGCAATTTCATCATCTCCTATTAAAGTAGCACCTAGATAGTGTTCAATTGGTTTTAATTGATCAGAGAATTTTTTAACAACAATTTCTTCAATATCATAAATTTCATCTACAATAAGTCCAAACTTAAAACCTTCACCTTTCACTATTACGATCTTCTCAATAACTTCGTCTTCAACTTTCATAAGAACATTAGATAGAGAAAGTATAGGAATCAATTCGTTATGATGTTTAAGAACTTTCCCTCCTTCAATTTTGTGAATTTTGCTGTGATAATCTTTTTCATCAGTACTGGCCAACGAGATGACTTCTGCAACTTCATCAAGAGGTAAAGCAAATCTTTTATTTTTGCTGGTTATCATAAGTGAATTGATAATAAGAACAGATCGAGGCACAGGGAGAATCATTAGAAATTTTGTTCCCTCCCCCAATTTTGAATCAATGAGAATTTTGCCACCGATTTCTTCAACAGATGAGCGAACCATATCCATACCAACACCACGTCCTGAAATATCAGTAACTTTTTCTGCGGTTGAAAATCCTGATTCGAAAATCATCGTAAAAATTTTGTAGTCAGACATTTTAGAGACTTGCTCTTCTGTATAAAGGCCCTTTTGGATTGCCTTATTTCTTAATTTCTCTGGATCCAATCCTTTCCCATCATCTTTAATTTCGACAAAAATATTTTCGCCATCTTGATAGGAATTTAAAATAACAGTTCCCTGCTCAGGCTTTCCAGCGGCCTTTCGCTCTTGGGCATTTTCCACTCCATGGTCTACACCATTTCTGACAAGATGGACTAAGGTATTATTTAATATTTTAGCAATTATAGTATCTACTCGTAAATCATCGCCTTTTAATATAAGTTCAATATCTTTTCCTAAAGATTTTGAAGCATCTCGAACAATACGTTTCATTGGACGATAAATAACTTCCACAGAAACTTTTCGCATTTCTGTAATTTGTCCCTGAAGTAATGACATTACCTTTGATAGGTCTTCAAGATTTTCTCGAACACCTTCAACATCTCTATCCCCAAAAAACTTTTGTTCAAGTGATTCAGTCGACTTGAATAATGTATTTCTTAAAACAGTTAATTCTCCAGATAATTCCATAGATCGATCTAAAGTGTTAATCCCGACACTGACTTTATCTTGTTTTGCACCTTCCTCATTTTTTGCAACTTTTACTTTTTTCTCAGTCTCAACATCATTTTTTACTTTTGTTACATTTTCTTTTTCAAAATGTTCAAGATTAAATATTTTAACAGCTTCTGCTACATCAATATCAATTTTTCCAAACTCTTGATAAGAACTATACATATTTTTCAATGTATCAAGTCCTCTCAATAAAACATCAATCACTGTATCATTTACTGCTCGAATTCCATTTTTTAGATCATTCACCAGATCTTCATACTTATGGGTGTAGTCAGAAACTTTTGTTAATCCAACACATGCAGCTGTTCCTTTAATTGTATGGAGTAATCTGAAGTAAGTATTTAACGCTGAAATATCTCCTGGTTCATCTTCAAGAACAAGAATTAAAGACTCTATTTCTTCAAGCATAGGAGTAGATTCTTCAACAAAAGAAGAAATCATTTCGAATTCTTCCATGATCATTTTTTTTCTAGTCTGAGCAAAATTATCAATTATTTCATTTAAATCTTCAGGTTTAAATGGTTTATCCACAAATTTACAAATTTGACATTCCATGGCCTTAATGGCCATATCTCGATTCATATGTCCTGTGATCAATGCAAAAGGGATATCACTCAATTGTGGTAACATTCTTGATCTAAGTTCATACCCTGTCATTTTTGGCATTTTAAAATCTGAAAATACCATCAAAACACGTTTTTGGTTTAGATAGAGATAATCAATTGCTTCTTCTGGATCTGTAAACGTAACTAATTTTTCTTCTCTTGAAGCTAAAAATCCCTCATAGACTTCAAGAATATCCTCATTATCATCAATGCAGACGATCTCCAGTTGCATCTCTTAACTCGCTTTCAAATTTTGGAGTTCTTTTTTCTGCTCCAATATTTGTTGAAGATCTTTTTTCAGGGTCATTCTTATAGTTTCTTTACCTTCTTTTTTAAGAAATTGATCTAAGTCACTAAACTGATAGAGAATGAAGTTGATACTCTTATTAAGTAGCTTCATCGCCATGTGTTTTTTTACTGATGCTGTGACAATACTTAGAACTTTTGCATCTTTAAAAGGTTTTTCAATGAAACCATAAGCACCATAACTTAATGCTTCTAAAACAGTGTCTTTTGTTATGTAAGCACTATTTAGAATGACTGGTATGTCTGAATCTATTTCATGAATTTTTTTAGTAAATTCAACTCCAGTGATTCCAGGCATTTTTATATCAGAAAGAACTGTATCAGGTCTAATTCTTTCAATGTCTTTTAATGCTTCATCGGCCCTCAAATATGTATATGCTTCAAAACCTTCAGACTCAATAAGTGATTTTAAAATGAATATAATATCTTCCTCATCATCAACAATCATAATTACCCCTTTAGAATTTCTTTTCTTCTTCTTCGGAGTTAAAGATGTAACATTTTCAGTTTCATTTTCAATTTCAATATCTATTTGTTTCATTGATTCTTTTTTTGTAGGAGTCTCAACTTTGGATGTTTGACCCTTAATGACTTCTTCTAAGGTGTTATTTTTAAGTTTTAAAAATTGTTCCATATTTATACGTTGGAACTCGGCCTGTTCACCTTGTAAAAGTTTGCGAGCTACATCTATTCCATTTAGAAAATAATCAACTTGATTTCGTGCTAATATGTGCCCATCTTTAGTTGATTCAAATAAGCTCTCAAGTGAATGCATATGAGTTTGTAATGAATCCAACCCGAACATACCAGCAGCACCTTTAAGGCTATGAAATGCTCTAAAAATTTCATTAAAGTTATTGTCAAAGTCTGTGTCATCATTGTCTAAGTTTAAAAAGCCATCTTCTGCTGTATCTAGCATTTCTTCAGCTTCAATTAAAAACTCATTTAACATCAAATTATCCATCTTTGACCTTCTTAAAGTTGGTGACAGATTACTTATCGTTAGATAATCGTAAAATTTAATGTTTTTAAGGAAATTTTAGGTTAATTGAACTAGTCAACTTTTTGAAAAATAATAGACTCTTCCACTTTCTTTTGTTTGAATTTTACATTCATGCCAATAAGACTCTCACCAGCCCCCATAAAAAGATACCCTTCTGGCCTTAGAGCATCATAGAGCTTATTGATAATTTTCTCTCTATTAACGGAATCTTGATAAATGAGTACATTTCGACAAAATATAATATGGTATTTTTCTGAAGGAAAATCTTCAGTTAATAAATTGAGCTCTGAAAACTGAACTTTTGATCGAATTTCACTATTAATTGTCCAGCTTTCATCTTCATTCTGACTAAAAAACTTCATTAATAAGGCAATTGGTAGTCCTCTTTGAACTTCCAAACCGTTATAAGTTCCACTTTCACCCTTTTTAATTGCTTGAGTTGAAATGTCAGTTGCTGTCATTGTAATTCTAGATATGACTTCTGGTTTTGCAGTTGAAAAAATAGACATCAAGATTGAATAGGGTTCTTGTCCTGTACTGCAACCAGCACTCCAAATATTGATATTTCCTGCGGGGATTTTTTCCACAAATTCAGGAATCAAACTTCTTGTTAGAGTTCTAAAGGGTTTATTATCTCTTAAAAAATATGTTTCATTATTAGTAGACAAATCTACAAGTAAGGTTAGTGTTTTTTGATCAGGTCCAAGTCTGAATGCTTTATGTAATTCTTCAACTGATCCCAATGATAATTCTTTTACAAGAGTATTCAATCTCGCATCTAGACGATAATAATCGTTTTCAGCATATAAAATACCAGATTTTTTATAAATTAATTCCGCAAAGAATTTATAAATTTCATTTGATATCATCAGAATATTCCCATGACTAAATCGATTTTATTAAATAGGATATCACTAGTAAAAGGCTTCATAATATATTCACTTGCACCTAAACTCATTGCCTTTTTAATATAATCAGGTTTATTTTCAGTAGTCATCACCATGATTGGTGCTTGAGTTAAACTTTCTTTCTGATTGGCCTCTAAAAATTCAGGACCGTTCATATTTGGCATATTCCAATCAAGAAGAACTAAGTCAATTTTTTCATTATTTTTAATATGTTCAACTGCCTTTAGTCCATCTTCGGCCCATAAACTTTCGTGCCCACCTTCGTTGAGCATTTCTGAAACCATCATGTATATGGCCTTTGAATCATCAACAACTAAAACTCTCATATATTGAAACCCCTCATTAAGCTGCTAATAAAGTTAGAACTTTTGAATAATTATCTTCAAGTCCATCATTTGTTGCTTGCTTACCCTTTAAATTTTCTTTAATTTTTTTGAGAATGTCTACTGTTTGCACAACGACTTCTGTTTTATTTGAAAACCAAGACCTAATGTCTTTTTCTGTCTTATCAAATAAATTTTCGAGAACAGATTCCCATTTGTCTAAGAGATTTTCGATTTCATTAACTTCAGCTAAACATGCAGCTCCTTTAATGATATGAAAATCTTTATACAATGTATTTAAATATGTGTTAACATCACCTTCATTTTGAACAGCTTCCTTAATAATCGTATCAATCTTTAACAATTTATTAAATTGCTTTTCATCTAAGCTTTTAAGAAGTTCTTGAGCAAAAACATTATCTTCTCTAGTATTTGTTTCTTCAGTTCTCTTATTGTCACTGCTTTGTTCTAGATCAGCAATCATTGTTTCATCTGATATTCCAAGTTCCTTCAATGATTCCAAGGCAGCTTCGCTTATGGAAACGTTTTCATTGACTTTTTTAGGTTCTTCTTCTTTTTTAGCATCTTCAATTTTATATTTATCTACTGCATCAACCAATACCTGATGGGACAGTAAATTCTTTTCGAGGAGTACATCAATCAGTGTTTTCCCTGAAGAATTCATTTTATCAATTGCAATATTTAGTTTTTCTGCAGTAATAATTTTCTCTGTGATTAGAATTTCTGAAATGCTCAAATTTGACTTGAGTTGTTTATCGATTATTGAAATTGCTTGATCTTCTGAAATAATTTTTTCATCAATTAAAATTCTTAAAAGTGATGGTTGAGATTCACTTACTGTAGCAACAGCATATATTAAGTCTTTTTTTGAAACTAGATTATTAGTTACGAGGTAATTGACAAACATAAAAATTCCTATACACAATACTTTAAAAGTAGTTCATTTATTTTATCTAAAGGGATTATCTTTGCTCCAACATTTGCTCTATCAACTGCACCGGGCATTCCCCATACTATGCTTGTGTGTTTATCCTGAATAAATATATAAGTATCTTTTTTAGCTAGTGCTTTAGAACCCTCGGCCCCGTCATCCCCCATTCCAGTAAGGACAATCGACAATACTTGTCCATCAAAACAATCTGCTACAGATTTAAAAGTAACATCTACAGATGGTCTTACGTGACAAACTTTTTCACCTTGATTAAGAACAATTTTATAATTTCTTCCGTCTTTCAGCAGTTTCATATGATAATCACCAGGGGCCAGATAACATACTCCGGGTTCAAGATACTCACCCATTTTGGCCTCTCTAATTTCAACAGGAGTTAATTTATTCAAAGATTCAGCAAGTTTTGCTGTGAAATACGGAGGCATATGTTGAACTAATAAAATCGGAATACTTAATCTTGTGTCAATTCCTCTAAATATACTTGCCAATGCCTCTGGCCCACCAGTTGATGCCCCAATACAAAGAAGTTTAGGCTTTATCAGAAACTCTGGCATAGTAAAGATTTCAGAGTCTTTTTCAGCGTTCTTTTTTTCGTAAATATTCTTATCAATTACAGAACGTTTCACTTTACGACTGTTTAGTGCCTTAATTCTAGGAACTAATTCATTTCTTATCATTGTGATACTGTCTTCAATATCACCCTTACCTTCTATTTTTGCGACAAAGTCATCTGCACCAAGCGCCAAAGCTTCAATTGTTTTTTCTGCGCCTCTTACAGTGAGGGATGAAAATAAAATAACATTTACATCCCTATTAAAACTTCTTAGAACTTTAAGAGTTTCCATCCCATCCATAACTGGCATTTCAAGATCAAGAGTCACCAAGTCTATTTCTGAATTTTGTTTTAGATAATCAATTGCAATCTTCCCATTGGGAACAGCGTTCACAACATTAATGTTTTCCTCCCCCTCAAGGGCCTTGCTTATTGCAGATCTAAAAACAATGGAATCATCTACTATTAAAATATTCACGCTCTTCCTAACTGTTTAAGTTCCTAACCATCTCAGTAAGTCTATTTGCTAACTCTCCAAGTTTTTGCGAAGATGTTTGCGCACTTTGTGCCTCTTTACCTGTATTTCCTGCGGCCTGTGAAACTTGAGAAACATTTTCATTAATTTGGGCAACCCCTTCAGCTGATTCGGTTACAATTCTAGTCACTTCATTTGTTGTTGCTGCCTGCTCTTCCACTGAAGCTGCTATATTACTTGCATAACCGTTTACTTTTTCAATGGCATCTGAAATTTCACTAATAGAAGTTACAGCATTTTTTGAATCAGATTGAATAGTTTCAATTTTCTTAGTAATATCATTTGTTGCTTTGGCCGTTTGTTTTGCAAGTTCTTTAACTTCATTCGCAACAACAGCAAATCCTTTTCCGGCCTCGCCCGCTCTTGCTGCTTCAATAGTAGCATTTAGTGCGAGAAGATTTGTTTGTTGTGCAATTGAAGAAATAACTTTAATAACATTTCCGATATCCATGCTACTTTCACCAAGTTGATTGATAATTTCATTTGCATTTCTGGCCATACCAAGGGCATCATTTGTCATTTTTGAAGCTTCATTGGTTGTTTTTGTAATTTCTTTAATCGAAGCAACCATTTCTTCCATATTTGTTGAAACAGTTTGTACTCCAGCATTTACTTCTTCAGAGGCAACACTTGCTGTATTGGCCTGTGCTGATGTTTCTTCAGCTGCCGCTGACAGTGTATTTGCCGTTGCAAGAAGGCTGCTCGCTGCCTCAGTAAGTTGCTTAGAAGAATCAGTTAACTCATCAATTAGTTTAACACTTGAGGTAATTAGTGACCAGTTCACCATTGGCCCAAGAAATACGCCATCATTATCATAAACAGGAGAAATAGTAAGATCTAGAGTTTCTGGCCCAAGACGAATTTTTGCTCTATGTGGTAAATTGTTTGGATTAGAAAAAATTCTTTTTGCTCCGGCCGGATTTTTATGTACCAAATCTACACTCTTCCCAATTAGATTTTCAACACGGTCTGGTAAATATTGCTCTAATGTTTTTAATGTTTTTATTGATGTTTTATTCAAGTACTCTAGCGTTCCATCAGGAGAAGCAAGCATTGTATTAACAGGTGATAGATCAACCATTTGCTTCATTTTAATCATAATTTCTTCACTTTTCACTCTTTCTGTAACTACATCCCAAGTTACCATTGGCCCAATATATTCTCCAGACTTATCAACAATAGGAGAAACAAGAAGATCTAAAACTTCAGGTCCTAATTGTATTCTTGCTTTGTGAGGCAAATTTGAAGCAGAAGAAATAATTCTCCTTTGAACATCAGGGTTTTTATGAAAAATATCTATACTTTTTCCAATCAAGTTTTCAACTTTATCTGGAAGGTACTGTTCTAAACCTTTGAGGGTTTCAGTAGATTTTTTATTCATATAAAGAAGTTCACCAGTTCTACTGGCCAGCATTGTATTTATTGGTGATAAATCAATCATTTGATTAAGTTTAGAAGATTGAGATTCAAGTTCAAGCTTTTCAGTCACGATAGACCAGTTAACCATTGCTCCTAGATATTTTCCATTCTCATCCTGGACAGCAGATACTAAAAGGTCAAGTTTTTCAGGCCCAAGTTGAATAATTGCTTTATGAGGAAGATTTGAAGGATCTATAATAATTCTTCTTTGAACTTCAGGATTTTTATGAAATATATCGATACTTTTTCCAATAAGATTTTCAACTTTTTCTGGTAAATATTGCTCAAGTGTTTTTAATGTTTTTACTGAGTTTTTATTCATGTAGAGAAGCTCACCAGTTGGCGAAGATAACATTGTATTAATGGGGGATAAATCAAGCATACTTCTTCTAATAGATGCCTCAATGGATATTTTTTTGGAATCAGTAATGTCAGATCCATAAAAAACAATTTGGTCATCAGTCGGAATAAAAGTACCATGAATCCAAATGGGGTTTCCATTTAATGCAAGAAATTCAAAATCACCATTGACAGGCATTTTATTTTTAAGATCATTCCAAAGTCTTTTATACGACATTCCATCTATCAAATCTTTGCGAATGAGTTCTTTATAAGATTGAGGTCCCTTACGATTATCTTCAAATCCAAAAAGTGAACAAAATTTTTCATTTGCATTTAGAAGTTCTTGTGATTTGTTAAAAATTGCAAATGGAAAATGAGAGCTGAGAACTTCGAAATTATTTTCAGAGTTAACTGAAAGACCCTGATTACTTTTTAATTGACCCATAGATATATCCCCTTCCTAAAGATCGACACTTAATATCTTTTTTAAATCTAATAAAATTAATAAATTATCATTCAATTTATATACACCAGAAATAAACTTACTCAAATTTTCATTGATCGTATCTGGGGTATGCTCAAATCTTTTTTCCTCTACATTCATCACATCTAGGATTTCATCGACAATTAATGAGTAGAGAGATTCTTCTGAACGCACAATAATGTTCATATGAGATTGATTATTTGTTTCACCAATCTTAAAAAGTTTTTTCAGATCAATGCTTGTAACAATTTGCCCCCTCAAATTAATGAGCCCTTTTACATAATCTGGGGCCAACGGGACATCGGTTACTTTTTGAGATTTAATCACTTCTTGAACATCGAGAACAGAAATAGCATATAGGCCATCTCCTATTCTGAATCCACATAATTGATGCTCATCATTTTGAATTGATACTGCTTCCTGCATAATCTTCCTAGGCAATTAATTGCTTTATAGTTTCTATTATATCCTCTTTGTTTAATTTTTCCAGATGTTGTGTAAAACCAACCTCTTTAGATTTCCTTAAGTCTACTTGGTCAAAACGAGTCGTTAAGGCAATCAGAGGAATATCCTTATAATTATGACTTGATCTTCTAACTTCTTTTGCAAAAGACCAACCATCCATGTGTGGCATTTCAATATCTGAAATTACTAAGTCAATTTCTTCTTTTTTAAGTACTTCTAGTCCCTCTAGTCCATCTCTGGCCAATAGAACTTTCGCCCCAAATTCTTCGACAAGGTCCTTGATAACTTTTCTGTACATTTGAGAATCATCAACAACTAGAATCGTTTGATTCTTAAAGGCCGTTCCTTTTTCAATGTCACGGGAGACAAATCCAGATTTTTCAAGAATAGTATATATGTCAACTAAAGTAACAGTTTTTTCATTTACAAAAAGTGTCCCCATTATGCCTTCTCTATCAGATGAATCGAAATCTATTTCTGAAGTAGAGATAGCAATATCATTTATCTCTTTTACAACAAAACCCACATATTTATCTTTAATTTTTACAACTAAGGCGGGAATGATTTTTACACTTTTATCCTCAAGGATTGAAGGAATATTCAAATCTAGTTTTTTCTCAAGACTAACTAGAGGCATTGTTGTCCCCCGATATCTCACAAGAGGAATATCTCCGCTCCACTCCACTATAGATGAATCAATTTCTTCTAATCTATTTATCAATGATAAAGCAATTGCATAGGGCCTATTATCTGCCAATTCAAAAAGTAATGTTTCCGTAATATCCACACCTAGATCTGTTTTAACCGCATGTGATTTATCTTTCTCTTCACCCTTGAGAATATGTCCAGTATTAACCGTATTATAGAATCCAAGAGCATCTATAATAAGTGAAACTTGACCATCTCCCATTATTGTTGCTCCACCGTATAAAGAAAGGATTTTTAGTTTTCTCGATAATGGCTTAACAACAATTTCTTCAGTATCCAAAACAACATCTACAATCAGCCCGTAAGTCTGTCCATCAGCATTTAAAATGACTATATTGATATTTTCCTCATACAAATTAGTACTACTTCCTTCAACTAAACCTAGATGATCATTTAATCTAAAAATTGGGATGAGCTCACCCCTAAGTCTATAAAATTCTGAATTGTGGATTTTCTCAATAAGATTTTTTTCATTATCTTCGAGCATTACGAGTTCAACTAAGTTAGTCTGTGGTATAGAAAACCGTCGCCCACCAGACATGATAACTAGAGCAGGAACAATTGCTAGAGTAAGTGGAATTCTTAATTTAAAAGTAGTTCCTTCTCCTTCTGTGGAGTCAATATCAATTGATCCGCCTATTTTTTCTATATTGGTTCGAACAACATCCATACCGACACCACGGCCTGATATGTTTGTGACTTGTTCAGCAGTTGAAAAACCAGCTGTAAAAATCAAATCTAGAATTTGTTTATCACTTAGCCTCTCTGCTCTTTCTTGCGTAATAAGTCCTTTTGATAGAGCTTTGTTTAGTATTTTTGCTTTTGCTAATCCATTACCATCATCGGAAATTTCAATTGTGACTTGTCCACCCTCGTGATAGGCCCTAATTGTAACTTTTCCGGTTTCTTCCTTACCTTTTTCAACTCTTACATCTGGTAATTCAATACCATGATCCGTCGAATTTCGTACTAAATGAGTCATTGGATCTTTAATTGCTTCTAAAAGAGTTTTATCAAGTTCAGTGTCTTGTCCTGAAATTTCTAATTTTATTTTTTTATTTTGTGATCTGGCCAAATCACGGACAACTCTTTCAAATTTATTTAAAACACTACCCACAGGTTGCATTCTGGTAGTCATTATATCAGTTTGAAGTTCTGTGGTAATAACATTAAGTTGTTGGGCCAGACGATTTAAATCTGCTGACTCAAAATTATTTGCAAATTGTAATATTTGATTTCGATTTAGAACGAGTTCCCCAACAACGTTCATAATCTTATCTAATAATTGCACGTTTACCCGGACTACTGAATCTTTAAGAGAAGTTCTAGGTCCCATGGTTTGTTGAGTTTGAGATGTATTTTTTTCAACTTTCTCAGAGATCTGAATTAGACTTTCCCTAGGATTAAATTTTTTCAAATTGGATTGATTAGGTTTTACTGTTTTATTTGTGGCCTCTTTTCTTGAAGTATTTTCGTCCTTCATTCGATTAATACAAGCTGCCCCTGTTGATTTGTTTTCGATATTGTTTGATTTTGTGATTGGAGTAACGTTTTCGGGAAGTTTCAAATTTTCCAGAGCAGAATTATTCATTTTTTCATATTTTTGAAACTTTAATTCCTCGAGATTTTCAATTTCATCCCCTGAGCATGTTTTTTCAAGTTTACTTAAGAGTTCTGAATAATCTCCATCACCTTCTTCTGCTGAATTCTCAATCACTTTTAATATACTAAGACACGTATCAAAACTCTCATATAGAACATCAATGATATTGGAGTTGAGATTTAACGTACCTTCTCTGAGGTAATCTAAAATATTTTCACTGATATGGGTAATTTTCTCTAATTTTTTTAGGCCTAAGAAACTTGCAGAACCTTTTAGAGTGTGAACTTTCCTATAAATTGAGTTCAAAAGTTCGCTATTAGATACGTCTTGCTCATATCTTGTAAGTTCATCGCTTATATTGGACAAGTTCTCAAATGACTCGATTAAAAATTCTTTAAGAATAGGGTTATCATCTTCAGACATACAGTTCCCTAACAAATTATAAAGGGTGAATAAGCTATACAAATTTTAACATTTTAAACATTTTTATATAGCGGAAAAAATTACTTACACGAAGCAGGAATATTTGCATAACTGACTTTTTCAGTTTGCATAACTTCACATTCATCAGTTGTATTGTAGACTTCAACAGGTACACATTCTTTTTTTTGATTTTTTTTGGTTTTCAAATTGTAGTTTTTTTGACATCTTCGATATGAGGATCGATTGAGACAGGCCCAAAATTTCTCCTTACAATTATAAACAAGTCCTCTTCCCTGGGCCAAATAGTCAGGTGTTGTATTAATTTTCTCCATTTCTTTTTCACTAATTTTTTTCTTTGTTCTTAATTCCAACTCTTTTACTTTTTTTGCTAATTCTTCATTTTTTAAAATTGTTTCTTGAGAAGGAGTGTTAATTGGAACTAAGATTTTCTCTCCTTCATTAATTTTTTCAGTATATCCTTCTTTATTTAAAGGTAATTTATTTTCGTTTTTGACATTTGGTGGAGAGACTTCTTTATCATTTTTTTTAGTTTCTTGAGTATTTTGCTTAACTTTCGCTTCATTATCAGGTTTTTTTTTTAAATCTTTTACAACATTCTCTTTATTTTCAACTTTATTTTCTTTTATCTTTTTTGAATCTTTACTAACTTCTTTAGTTGTTTTTACTGTTTCATTGTCTTTCTTACCATTATCCACATCGAAAAAAATAAATACCAAAATAGCAATACCAATAATGACTCTAATTAAAATTTTCATAAACAGTACTCAATATTTGAGAAGGTACAAATTTATTATAATCAAAGATTAGATAAAAGGTATTAAATTTTTTATTTCCTGGTGATAGTCGAATTTTCTCTTTCCATCCTTTGATATTGTAATCAGCGATATTTTCATTTGGTTTCAATATAATGAACAGAGCAAACTCAAATTTTTTCAACTTTTTAGATATTTGATATGTAATGCAACCGATTGTATTTCTATAATTAAATTCAATAAGTGTGTGAACACAGTTTTGACTAACTAGTGAATCCATCTGTATAAAATCAACTTTTTCATTTTTGAAGATATATTCATTAATTTGATCTCTTTCTTTTTGAAAATTATTGTATCTGAGTTCACCAAGATAATTTCTGAGTTCTGTTTCATAATTTGTATCATTTGAAAAAAGTAAATTTCCTGCATACCTCCCTGTTTTTGTCGTTAATGACATAATCGTCACAGGTGTCTTTCCTCGTAAAAAAATTGTACTTAAATCGAGTTTTTTAAGCTCATATTTTGAAAATATCACTGGAAATTTAAATTCAGTGTTCATCTGCCTAGAAATTTTCTTAGACCCCATCCCTGAAAAAAGATAAAGGTCTCTCATAAATATCTCTTTTTCTTTTTCGAGATATATACTTGCTTCTTGTTTATTCTGAATTAACTGTGTATTTAACTTATCAATATTTAATTTTTTTGATAATTCAACTGCATATTTTTTATTATTTAGTTTTTTTTCGAGATTAGTATCCTCTAGTGCTCCCCACCAATTTTTAACTTCAAAATTTGTCTTATTTGTTATTTTTGGATAAAAACCAATTCTTTTAGATACTTCACTTAAAAAGTCTTCATCATATTTCAAATCAGTGACTAAATAATCATTTTGATCTTGAATATAAAAAAAAAGATATTCAAATTCATTTGGAATTTTTTTTGAAATATTAAAAAGTTCACACTCATAATTAAAATTACTTTTCCAATAATTTACATGATTGTCTTTTCGTAATAGTAAATTGATCATTATAACATTCCAGACTTTCCACAAAATCTACGTTAAGTTTTGCTTTAATCCTCAGATCTCGATTGTAATTGATGCCCTTCGATCTTTCAGGAGTTAATGGGTGTGGAAGATGTTCTAAATAATAGTCCCATAATTTGCTATTTTTTTTCCACTTGTTCAAATAGTGGCACCCAAATTGAACATGAGATATTTCATCTTTTAAAACAACTCCAAGAACATGTGCCGTGGCCTCATCTTGATAAAATTTAAATAGATTTTCATAGAAATAAGCAAAGTCTAAATTGGCCGATTCAAATGTTAGCGCCATAACACTTAAGTAATGAGATGGAGTTTCAAAATTATTTATATGTCTCCAAAAATAATCATTCAAAGAAAAGTCACCAAATTCATATCCTAAATCATTTAAACGTGAAACATAGAGTTTCAAATGTTTCTGCTCATCTTGTAAAGTTTTTGCAAGTCCAATAATAAATTTATTATCTTCCTTGGCCATATATGAAAATTTCAAAATTGCATATGCCATTATTTCAATGGCCAGTAATTCATGATTTGCAAAAAAATGGAGGGCCATTGCTTTTTCGTGATTCTTAAAGAGATTACCTTTTTTGGGAAATTTGACTTTATCATTGCTAAAAGAAATCTTCTTGATCCTCGCTGGGTCTTTGGGAAGTTCTCGATTAATTTTATGAGATAAATCAATCGAGTTCAGATCAATTTTAATAAGTTTGTCTTCAAGTTTTCCATGAAAAAGAATATGCTCGGAAATAGAAAATAGGTTCATTTTCTTGGCCCACTAAACTTTCTTCCCTTGCCTCTTCTTGTAGATTTCTTTTTATTACCGTGAGTTGCTTTATGAATGTGTCCTGGCCTAATTTTACGTTTAAATGAAAACCTTTTCAGATTAAAACACTCTTCGCATATATTAAAATTAAATTTAACCGGTAACTCAACTCCACAACTTGAACAAGTTGGAACCATCTTTTTAGAGAGTAGTTCGTTAAGTTTCTCAATAGCATTTCCTTTGTTTTCTAACAATTCAACTTCAGTGAAAACAAAGTTTTTATTTTGAAAATGTCTTGCTAACCATTGATAAAGTTCTGTGCACTTTATAGAGGTCTCCAAATAATCGATATCCTTCGATTTTGCATCTATTTTGGGAAATTCGATGGCCATACCTTGCACATAATAGGTCAGTATCGAATGAAAATACTCCACGTGATCAATTAATCCCAAATTTACAGGAGCACACGAAAACCCAAAAATTTCTGAAGAGCTTAAAATTTCCTTCTCATCGGCCTCTTCAACCATTTCGGCCAGTTCAATCATCTCTTTCAATTCCACACAGAAAAAAGGATTTTTAAAAGTCATCGTATTAAAAAGTCTTAAAAATTCAGAAAGTTTTAATAATGGTAGCCCATTGGTTTTCAAGGCAGAATTAACTTGATTATAAATTTCAAGATCAGGGCCAACCATTGCGTGTTCACTCTGTTCAAGAATTGTTTCAAGGGCCTTTTTAATATCTACTAATCCTGACTCCTCTCTCTCTAGACATGTCACATGCCCAATAGGAAATCTATTAAATCGCCCGGCCCTTCCTGCGATTTGCTTAATTTCACTATCTGAAATCCTAAATTCTTTGGAGTCTATGTATTTTAACAAAGTTGAAAATACAATTCTTTTGATTGGAAGATTCATACCCATTGCGATAGCATCAGTACTAACAATTATATCAGTTTCTCCAATATCAAATTTTCTGGCCTGCTCCCTTCTAACCTCAGGACTGAGTCGACCATAGACGATAGACACTTTAAAACCCAATCCTTCAAGTTCTCTTTTATATTTTAAGGCGTTTCTCCTAGAAAATACGATCAGAGCATCATTTTTTTTCAAACTTTTTAGAAGTATTGGAGATCTTTCGACAATTAATTCTGTCATTCTTTCATATTCTTTGACTTCGAGTTTATCTCCACAAAGATCACAAATTATTTTAACGAGATCGAGAACACTTTTATCACCACATAAATGAATCTCATCGGCCTGTAAATTAACAAGCGCCCTGGTCCATGCCCATCCCCTCTGAGGATCGCGAATCATCTGAATTTCATCAATTACACAACAATCAAAGTGATCTTGAAGTTTGGCCATTTCAATGGTGGAAGAATAGTGAGTGGCCCCTTGCGTTTCAACAACTTCTTCACCTGTTAATAGTGTCGTCTTAACACCTTTTGAATTCATCGTATCATACAACTCTGAGGCCAATAATCTTAGAGGAGCTAAATAGGATCCTTTTTGAGATTTACAAAGGGCCTCAATAGCGTGATATGTCTTACCTGAATTTGTAGGGCCGCAGTGATAAATAATTCTACGATTGATTCTTCTAGCATTGCTGTGAATCCAAAACTCGCCTAGATATTCTTTGAGAATATTTCCTGAAATATCTTTCCTTTTAAGCAACATGACCGATTGAACTAGTTTTTTAAATTCCCTTTCATGATAACGTTCATCTCGCCAAATATTAGTCTTAAGTTGAAGAAAGTAGCGCTCAAACTCTTTCTGACTGATAAGATCTCCCCTTAAACCTTGAGACCTTAAATTTTTTACAAATTCTATTTTAAGATTTTCACAATGTTTTGAGGCCAATTCTGAAGGAAATACAATCGCACTTCTAAAAGACTGTTTTAAATTTGACTCGAGTTTAGTTAATGTTGATTTTCTGAGATCTTTTTTGAACTGATTAACTAACTTTTCTAAAGACTTATTGATGGCAGAATAAAAATTTTCAAAAAGAATAAGACCTTCATCAACATTGGATTCAATTTCATCAATTCTCTCTTGAATAAGATTCTTTCCTCGCTTTTCAATCTGATCACGTAGTTTCGAACGAAACTCAGATTGGCAGTCCATACACAAACACTTGAGAGTACTTAAATTTAACTTTGGAAAAGAATCAACTTCAAAAACTTTCCTGATTTCATCCTTACTCTGTTCGTGATGAGTTAAAGTGGACTTCATCCACGATTGAACTTCCTCTATGGATTCAATCAACTTATTTTCAACAAAATTTCCTTCATCATCAGTAAATTTCCCTTTTAAAGCTTCTGGAAATAAATATTGTTCAAGTAGACCTGTCTCAATCAAATTATCTACATTGATGAAAATATCGTAAGGAATAAAATCTTTTTCAAAAATTGAACTTAAACTCGTAAACTCATGAAAAAAATCCTTCAATGACTTTGCTAAAGGACAAACTTTAGCAAGAAATTGTTCAACATCTTTTGTATTCCTTAAGTCACTTTCTTCTAAATCATTTTCTTCAATGAGTAGTTTTTTTGTTGAAATTATTAGTTCTGAAATCTGCTTTGAATTTAAGTCAATCATTCAATACCATTACCTATAGCGTTATAATAAATCAAGTGAGAATTGATTCCCAAACTTGCTGCTAAAACGAAAATTGTTGTGTAGAATTTAGCAACTAATCTTACCACTAAATTAAGGATAGAAAATGATTAATACATGGCTAACTGAAACTTTTCAAATTAAATATCCCATTATCCTTGCTCCCATGTTCCTTGTAAGCAATGAAGATATGCTCATCGCGGCCGCAAATGGTGGATTTATGGGTTGTGTACCTGCTTTAAACTACAGAACTCCTGAACTTTTTGAAGAGGCCTTAAACAAAATTAGAAAAGAAACACAAGGGCCCTTTGGTGTAAACTTAATTGTAAATAAATCAAATATACATCTAAAAAAACAATTAGATGTTTGTGCCAAAGTTAAACCTGCCTTCATCATTACTTCATTAGGTTCGCCTAAAACCGTCATTGAAGTTTGTAAACCTCTAGGTATCAAAGTTTTCTGTGATGTTGTTGATATTGAGTATGCATTGAAAGTTGAACAGTTAGGGGCAGATGCAATTATTGCTGTTAATAGTGGAGCAGGAGGACATGCTGGCCCAACGCCCGCTTCAATACTTATACCAATGTTAAAAAAGGCCTGTTCAATTCCGGTTATATCAGCTGGTGGAGTTGGAACTGGAGCTGGACTTCTTTCTGTGCTGGCCATGGGATCTTCAGGTGTTTCGATTGGAAGTCCTTTTATTGCAACAAAAGAAAGTCACGTAAGTGAAGAATACAAAAAAGCTGCGGTAGACTATGGAGCAAAAGATATTGTATTAACGACTAAAGTTTCAGGAACTCCATGCACTGTTATTAAAACCCCATATGTAGAAAAGATTGGGGTTGATCAAAATATGCTTGAGCGATTTTTAAATTCAAATAAAAAAATAAAAAAGTACGCTAAAATGCTCACCTATTACAAGGGCATGAAACTAGTTGAAAAGGCGGCCTTTGCAGCAACATATAAAAGTGTCTGGTGTGCAGGGCCCTCGATTGAATTCGTTCATGAAATTTCTTCAGTCAAGGAGATCATTGATCGTATTATTTCTGAATATAATATTGCTTTTGAGGAGTTAAAAAATTTAAAGAATGTTTGAAATCCTGAAAAAACCCAATTATCGAAAACTCTATATTGCTTCATCTATATCTGAGCTAGGATCTTTCGTTACAGATATGGCCCTTACGGTTTTTCTGTTTGAACTTTCTAACAAAGACAATTCAATTTTAGGTATTAACAGGGCCGTATTCTTATCATTCTATACACTAGGAACTATGCTTGGAGGTGTAAGCGCGGAGAAAATCAACCGCAAAAAAATTCTCCTTTTTTGTGAATTCATTCGTTTTCCAGTGGTTCTATGTCTTCTATTTTGGCAAAACGTTTCATTAGTCATATTCATCAACGGGTTCATCGGTCTATTTACTGGACTTTTCAACCCTGCAAGACAGGCCATGATTAATGATATGATACCTCCGATACAAATGAATCAGGCCAATTCATTATTTGGATCAACAATGGCCATTTTACATCTTGTGGCCCCTCTGATTGGGCCGGTGTGGTATTCATATTCTAAATCTATTAATGAAATCATCATTTTTGACTTGATCACTTATGCATTTGGTATTTTTTTACTTTTAAAACTTGTCTACAGGCCTCCTTCACATCAAGAAAAGAATAAAAAAGAAACTTCAAAATTTTTTCATGACCTTAAGGAAGGAGCAATTTTTATTTCAAAACGACCTGATCTAAAAGCAATGTTTATGAACTCTGTAATCACAGGTCTTTGTATTGGAGTTCTCATTCCCCTATTACTTCCCTATTTAAATGAAGAATTCTCTAAAGGAAGTGCCGAATATGGTTACTTGCTCGGGGCCTTTGGTGTTGGAGGTATCTTTGGTGGCCCATTATGTAGTTTTCTATCTAGAAAAATTAAAACTGGCCCACTAACAATATACTCGGTGATGGCCGAACCGTTTTTCATGTTTTTTTGGTTATTATCTTCAAATCTATACTTATCTATGCTTGTTTTTGCAGTTTGGGGAGTGGTTGTTATTTTCAGAATAACTGCTCACCTGAACTATATTTCTCAATCAGTTGAAGGAAATTATCTGGCCCGACTTCATTCTTTATTGGACCTCTCGTTCGTTTTTCCAAATGTCACTGGAGGAATTTTGATTGGGTTTATTGGAGACTACTATCCAGCAAGTAATATTTTATGGATAACACTTGCTTTTTTTGCATTTTTTATTTTTATTCGACTTCCTTCTTCGAATATGAAAGCTTTATTCAAAGGAATCGAAGGTCAAGTTTATCGTGATGAAAACTCATTTGATCAGGCCTAGATATTTTCTGAAATAAGTGTATATAATGAATTTGCCTATGCACTTCTTTGTCTTTTCAAATAGTTGAAGTCTGAATAAATATCCTCTGGAGTATGTATCTTTTACAATCATGCTGTGAACAAACTTTTGGGAATATATAATTATTGCGGACAATCTCTTCTTTAAAGAAGAGATTAACATCTTAAAATATAGGGTAAATCTATAAAAATGAAGTTTTATACATTATCTACATTTTTGATCATTTTAAGTAACATACTTATAAGTTCCATATCACTTGCTATTGAAATAAATACTAGTGATAGGATAGATTTTTTAGACTTTGAAGATTTCCAATACAAAATAACGAGTGTAGATTTTCAAAATGCTTTCAATCGTATTGTTCATCCAAGCTTAAAATATGAAAAAAACCTTAATTTTTTAAGAAATGATAACGGAATTTATGCGATTGAATTTCTAAGAAACCCTGATGAACCTATTCTTAACGAACAGTATCCTGACATATTATATACTCTCCATTTTGGCGATCAAACTGATCTAAAATCTACTCAAAATAAATGTTTTAGCTCTTCGGATGATTTAAGTGATCTAAACATTATTTTAGACCCAGGACATATGGATGAAGAATATGCAGATTTAGATGATAGAAGAGTTACAATGATTGAGACCGGTTACACTTTTACTGAAGCAAGATTAAACCTGTTCACTGCATATGCATTAAGAGATTTACTAGAAGCGCGAGGAGCAAAAGTTTTACTTACTAGAACACTCGAAAAGAAATCTACATTAGGAATTTCATTTAAAGAGTGGTCTTCTAACATTGAAAATATAGTAAAAGCATACCGCTCAAATGTAATTTTTAAACAAGGAAGACTTCCAACTGACATCGAACAAACAGAAGCTATAAAATGGTTCTTAGAACCTGGATCAATTATGTCTTTGTTTAGGTTGTATTCAAGAGATGAAAGGTTGGCCAGACAAGATTTTGTCAACCAACAGCACCCTGAATTTTCATATTCCAAGGCCGATCTCTTTTTATCAATTCATTACAATGGTATGCACATCAAACATGATATCAATGGCCAAAGTACATTTGATCCCAAAAATGAAAAAGGACTCAACATTGGACATTCATATAATTTCAATATGGGTTTTGTTCCTGGAAGTTTTATGAGTAATTCTGCTGGAGTTTCTGAATTAGAGGAAAATAGCTCTAAGTATCACTTTTTAAGACAAATTCTTGATAAGAACCTTATCGATGAGAGTATTAAATTCTGTAAGGCCATTGTAGATGAACTGTCCAACTCAACAGGTATAAGACAAGCAACTCAAGATGATGCTTATTACTTAGTTGACTATAGTACTCAGGCACATGACAAAAGTGGAGAAATTGTGCACGGAATTTTTCACCGTAACTTAGACATGACGAGAATGGCCAGCGTCCCCTTATGTGCAGCAGAGGCCTTAGTCCAAGATAATTTTGATGAAGCTGCAAGACTTTCTCGGTATGAAGAAAACCAAATTGACGGTTTAAATGGGCCAGATCGAGCACTTCAAGTTGCTCAAGGTTTCTACAAAGGAATATTAAAGTACATAAATCAAAAAAAATGTAACGCAGAAGACCTTTAAAGTAGACCAGCTCTTTTTAAAAGAGGTTCTATACTAGGATCATGTCCACGAAATTTTCTATAAAGATCCATCGGATGTTCGCTGTTCCCCTTAGATAATATATTATCTCTAAAAGAATTTGCAGTTTCTTTATCAAATATGCCTCTACTTTTGAAAAGCTCAAATGCATCAGCATCTAACACTTCGGCCCATTTGTAGCTGTAATAACCCGCTGAATATCCTCCGGCAAAAATATGTCCAAATGATGTAGAGAAAATAGCACCTTCTACAGGATCTAAGATTTGAAACTTTTTCATAACTTCTTTTTCAAACTCATAAATACTATGGATAGAAGATGGGTCTGTCACGTGCCAAGCAAGATCTATTGCTGCAAAAGATAGTTGCCTCATGGTCTGCCTGCCTTCTTGAAAAGAAAGTTCTTTTTTAATTTTTTCAAGCATTTCAGAAGAAAGTTTTTCACCAGTTTCATAATGTTCAGCAAATAAGTCTAAACACTCTTTTTCATAACACCAATTTTCTAAAATTTGGGAAGGAAGCTCAACAAAATCCCAAAGAACATTAGGTCCAGATAAAGTTTCATATTTCACGTTTGATAGCATTCCGTGTAGCGCATGTCCAAATTCATGAAACAGTGTTCTCACATCATTTAGAGTGAGAAGAGAGGGAGTTTTTGATGTGGGTTTAGGAAAATTACACACAATGCTCACATGAGGACGAACATTCACATCATTTTCGATGTACTGTCCTCTAAACTCAGTCATCCAAGCACCTTGTCTTTTAGATTCACGAGAATAAAAATCACCGTAAAATAGAGAAACTAATTCGTTTTTTTCATTGTAAACTTCATAAACTTTTACATCTTCGTGATAAACAGGAATTTTATTATTTTCTTTAAAACTTAAACCATATAGTTTACTTGCAACAGAAAATACTCCCCTAATGACTTTATCAAGTGAAAAGTAGGGCTTTAAATCTTCATCATTAAAATCCAAGACTTCTTTTTTCAATTTCTCACTATAATATGAATAATCCCAAGCTTTTAGTTCATCTTTTAATCCACTTGCCTGTGCAAATTTAAAAACATCTTGAACATCCTGCCTGGCCTTTTTGATTGATTTTTCGAAGAGACTTTCTAAAAAATCTTGTACTGTTTCGACATTTGTGGCCATTCTATTTTGAATTACAAAATCTGCATGATTCACAAATCCTAATAATTTTGCTCTTTTATTTCTTAAATTTAAAATCTTTTTGATATTTTCTTCATTATTGTTTTCATTTTTTTGGTTTGCTCTCATTGACGATGCTGTAAGAATTTTCTGTCGAAGTTCTCTGTTATCACAATATGTAACAAAAGGAAAAAAAGAGGGAAATTGTAAAGTAAAAACCCAACCTTCCTTTTTACGAGATTGGGCCTCGTGTTCAGCTGCTTCGATCACGTCTTTAGGAAGTCCTCTTAGATCATCTTCTTTTGTAATATGAAGCTCATAAGAATTGGTTTCTTTAAGTACTTTTTCACTATAGTCCAAGGATAGTTTAGAAAGTTCATTGTCTATTTTTCTTAATTCTTCTTTTTCTGAATCATTTAATAAGGCACCATTTCGAGTGAAGTCCGTATATGTTTTTTCAAGAAGTCTTTGATCTTCACCGGATAATGAAAACTGATCTTGCCTATCGAAAACACTTTTTATTTTAGTAAAAAGTTTATCATTCAATGTAATATCGTTGCTATATTCAGTAAGAATTGGTGAAATATCTTTGGCCAGTGCTTGCATTTCATCACTGGTATGGGCCGAGTTCAAATTAAAAAAAGCTCCTGAGACAATACTTAATTTTCTGCCTACTTTTTCCATCGCAATAATCGTATTTTCGAATGTAGGTTCATCTTCATTTGAAACAATATGATTGATATCTTCTTTTCCTTCTTCAATTAATTTCTTTATCGCAGGTAGATAGTCTTGAGTTTTGACTTTATCGAAAGGAAAAGACTGAAATGGTGTTTTAAATTCATCTAATAATTGGTCTGACATATACTCTCCTTTCTCAAGCGAAATCTGAGATTTATTGTATCAGAATTTGTTTATTTTTCATTAAAACTTCTGATCTTTTTTTAAATAAAAAAATCAAAACAACAAACCAGCTACTCAAGAAAAGACAAAGTGCACCATTTATAAAAGCGATACTTTGAAAATAGATGAGTACGATTGAGATAAGTCCTTTACTAAAACGATAGCAGACCATGTCGACTATATACTTTGCACCATATTTTTGTTTGTTTGTGAGTGGAAAATAGAGAATTTCTTTTGCTGTAGAAAAAAGAGAATAATCAACTCCTTTATAAATAATGAAAGTAATTGCAACTGGAATAAGTGAATTTCCATAAATTGCAAATCCAATAATTGTGGCCAGGGAATAGATTGTAGTAATAGAAAAATGTATATTTCTGTTTTTGAAATAGCGAAATAATAATGGTGTGATAAAAATTTGAACGAAGACTGATAATAAATTAATTAAACTGTAGAGAAGTCCAAAATAGCGTGTTTTTTCAGTTTTATCTGGAACTAATTCATGGAAGAGGAGATTAAACTTAAAATTTCCTACATTGATCACAAATTGAGTAATAGCTATAAGTAAAGTCAACATGGCGACGTATGATCCAACACCGTGAATTGAATTTAGGGGAGATTCATATTTCATTGAGCCATCATCACTGCGTGCTTCAAGGTTGAAACTGTGATCTGTTTGCCAAAATATAAATACTGTTGCTGCAATAAAAAGAAGAGAAAATAGAAAAATCCATTCAACTGGCCAGTAATTTGTAAGGAAGGAGGTTAACAGACCCCCTAATACGCCACCTATGCCACCAATGGCCCCGATAGGCCCATAGACTAATTTGGCCAATTTTACGTCTACGATACTGTTCACATAGCCAAAAACAATATTCACAAGCAAGACTATATATACTTCTTTGGCGACATAGAGAGGATAGACCCAAAAATTAACTCCGGCCTGTAAGATGAGAAAGGATAAAATAAAGAAGCAAACAGTAAAAATAGCAGAGATATTATAGATTCTTTGAATTTTAAACTTTATTTGAAATTTATTATAGAAAGCAATTGCTGCACCCAATACTATTATAGAGAGTCCCCACACAACTGGAGTATTTTTAGCTCCATAATGCTCCATAAAAAGGGCCTGAGTTGTTGAACGCATAAACGGGTATGAAAAAAGAAGAAGAAACATGCAACCACAGCAAAAAAGGAGATTTTGACGTGTTCGTCCTTCAACTTCTCCAAGTTCGTGATGGATATCTTTGATAGTCTGAATCAATGACATGCTTCCTCCGTTTAAGTGAAAGCTATATGAGAGAATTATATAAGGAGTCAATGACCGTGGACGTTTTTAATCTAGATAAAAACAAAATTTTCGCTAATGTATTGTTAAAAAATATTTCGTTTTTACTTTTTGATTACTTAGGCCACTTTTTGTTGCAAATTCAGTTTTTTTGCTTTTTAGGTTTTGGATTAACTCAGCAATTTCGATGGATTCACCAAGGTGAACGATTAAATTGGTAAGAATTTTTTCTTGGTTAAATACCACTGATAAAGAAATTTCATAGACATCTATGGCCTTTGACAAACACATCACACTCACTTCTTCTTCATTGATAGAAAATGAGCCCCAAAGACCTTCTGAGAGTAGAATACTTGTACTTTCATCTATGGTATCAAGATTTTTTTCGCTTTTAAGATTTAAAGTCGTACTCAGTTTAAGTGTTTGATTCTGTTTCTTGGTTTGTTTATTTTTTGATATATTGATTTTGCATTGTTTTTTTGTTGGTTCTAAATCATTCCAATACATTGATTTTACGTTGAAATTTCTACGAATAATCTTATCAATAAGTCCTTTTCGACTTTCTTCTGAATTGATTTCAATACAATTAGAATGTCTTTTAAGAGTAAAATCATCTTGCGGTTTAAGAAAATCGGAGACAGTTTTATAAACTTCATTTACTGAAGTTGTATCATCAAAACAATAGGTCTCAGCATAACTTTTAATCGTGATTAATGCAATAAAAGCTAAATATACAGGTATATACATACTCAGTCTTTTTTGAGAACAGAATCTCCAGTTTGTCTTTCTATGAATTCTTCTGCTGTATCAAACTTACACAGATCTAGAGTTGTCTTAAAATTGAAACTTTGTGGTAAGTCTGATGAAGGTATTTTCTCACATGTACAAACGAGTTCTTTCATAAAATCAAAAAATTTTGTCCTTGTTTGTTCGCTCATCAAGTGTTCCATAAGACATGCATCATTTTCTGCTGTTGATTCGTCAACACCAACAAAATCTTTTAAGAAATAGAACAGTAAGGTTCTTGATGAAAGTATTTTATGAACTTCGTCATGCCCTTTTTCAGTTAAAATTAAGAATTTACTGTCATCTTCTTCGTTTACTAATTCTTTTTTCTTCAGGTTATTAAGGGCAGTTGAAACTGAACCTTTGGTAAGACCCAGATCTTTTGCAATGTCAGTCACTCTAGCGTAACCTTTTTTTTCCTTTAATTTGTGAATAGTAAGTAGATAGTGAACCATTGAATGAGACAGTTCAACTTCATGATTTTGGTTAGTGGTTTTCTTTTGTGCCATTTCAAAAATCCATAGGGATAAGTGTCAATAAATGTTTGCATGGATAAAACTAATACGGCCTTACCCAAATGACAAGAATCATCAAATAATCAGTAACTTATACAAATTTCACATTTTTTCCTGCTTTTTGCCTTGTAAGTCTGTGTTAAAATGGGGTTTTGAGGGGAATTATGAAAGCATTTTTAATATTCATAACATTTTTTTTTCTTTCGGTTTTGAATGCAGAAGATACTACTGACCAAACTGAAAAGGATTATGACTCTCCTATTGTCAGAAATGGATCGGTTGTTAATTCTGGCGGCCTTACAGATCAAGAAAAACAACTCTCAGAAGAATATCATAATTCTTCTCGTTATAATCGAATTGTTAAAGAACAGTGTGATACTCTTAAAACTGATGCTTGCCATGAGGATGCAAATAACGCACTTATTGAATCGGTTGCAAAAGCATACTCAGCTTTTAATTTAGCTTCGGCCCCTGATATTACCAATAGTAAATTCTCTTTTGGTAAAGAAAGTGAAAAAAGCACACAGATAGCTACTGATGCTAAAACAGATCCTAATTCTACAGATGATACAAAATCGATGAAAGACTACTGCGTATACATTCCTGTTGGATTTGAAGCATTTGCTTTTGCTCAAGATATGGCCCAAGAAAAAACTCAGCTTTATGAATATGAAAATGCGAAGACAAATAAACAACGAGAGTCACTGGTTCAAATAAAAAAAGAGCATGAAAATCGAGCAAAAACAGCTGAATTTCAAACTATTGGATGGGGAGCAACAACAGCATGCTATCCCATAATGATAGCTTATAATTCAGGACTAACTAATTGGAAACCAGATGCTATGACAATGCTTAGATTTGCAGGAGCTGGTCTATTAACCTGGTTTTATAACGAGCAAGCTAGTGATCATAAAAACTATGCCAAGGACGTTGGAGATGTTTTAGAACATATGGATAGTCTTGGTAATTGTAACCCTGTGACGCAAAAAAAATGTTATTGTAATGATCCAAGTACTATGAATGATCCAAAATACTGTTCCGATGAAATTAAGGCCCGTATTGCAGCAAAGTATGATTCAACATTTAATAAGTGTACTAATTCACAACTAGATCAAGATCCTGATTGCGAATGTTTAAAAAATAATTCCTGTATAGATGAGGTTGTAATGAAGAGAATAACTGTTGATCCAAGTAATATTCACTTACAAAATTTCCCTCAGGATGTGGTTAAAGATGGTTTAACAGGAAAGATCAAAGATGCAGATTTAAACAAAAATGCAGCAAACACAAAAGCAATGGCCGATAAAGCGCTTGAGGAGCTTAAAAAGAATGATATTGATCCTATTGGCCGGGATTTGAATGCACAGGAGCTTAAGCAGTTTGATCTTTTAAAGAAATTAGGCGTTCCCGATGGGATTGCTTCAAATATTGCTGGTAGGCCATTAGATGATAAAGCAAAGGAGTTTATTGCAAATACGAAAGGTTTATCAAATATGCCTGACCTTCCAAAATTTAATCCCCAAGAAGACAGCAGAACACTTTCCTATACAAGTGGATCGGGTCTTAACAAGAAAAAGAAAAAAAGTTCAGATCAATTGGATTTTTTGAAACAATTTCAAGGAAAGAACAAAAATCAAGGTTCGGGTACAAGAGTTTCAGATTACGCAAATCAAGCACATGACAATGCGGCGATTTCAAATAAAAGAACAAAAAGCATCTTTAAAATTATTTCATACCGTTATCAAATGTCTGGATTGAAGGCACTTGAAAGGCCCTAATAAAAAAAGAATGAGTAAATCTATCAAGTTATCGAATTTTTTTCTCATATAAACATTTGCAATATAAAGCGTATAATTTGCTTATGACTCTTGGAAAATACCAATACCCTATTTTACTTTTTGATAGCGAATGTCCATTGTGTTTGCGTTTTAAGCAATCCCTTGAAAGAGTTATAGACTCTGAAATGCTGAATTATGCCTCTATTCATGACGAGGCAGTTTATAAAGTATATCCCTTTCTTACTAAAACAGCTTGCAATGAAGATGTTCATCTTATTCTATCGCCTGATAAAGTGTTGGTTGGAGCTGATGTTATTGAATATCTTATAAAAGATTTTCCAGTTGTAAAAAAATTCACTTGGTTATTAGATGGCGAAATGGGCAAAAAGGCCGTGGATCTTTTTCATAATTCAGTTAAAACTTATCGAAAATCCCTGCTTAAATGGTGTTCTAAGTGTAGGTGATTTATCAACTCAGAGCATAATTCAGATTAACCTTAAATTTGTAAATCATCCATCACTTGCAGATGATTGCTTATCTGGGCGTAAAGAGGTAAAACTTCTTTTTAAGAAATTCTAATGGAGGATCATTTTGCTGCCGTTTGACAAATCATTGGTAATCATCCCCACCTATAATGAAATCGATAATATTGAACGAATGATTAGAACTGTATTCAATGAGGTTAATTCAGATTTGTCTGTTTTAATCATTGAGGATGGCTCACCTGATGGAACTGCGGAAAAAGTTAAAGAATTACAAAAAGAGTACAAAAATCTCCATATGATAGAACGAAAAGGTAAGCTTGGACTAGGAACAGCATATGTAACAGGTTTCAAATGGGCATTGGAAAAAAGCTTTGAATTTGTTTTCGAAATGGATTGCGATTTTTCTCACGATCCAAAAGATCTTCCTAGGCTATTAGAAGCAGCACAGGAAAATGATCTTGTCATAGGTTCAAGATACATTGATGGTATCCGAATCATAAACTGGCCATTTAGAAGACTTCTCTTATCATATTGTGCATCTATCTACACTCGGTGTATTACAGGAATCCAAATTAAAGATGTTACTGGTGGGTTTAAGTGCTTTACTCGTAAAGCACTTCAGTCTCTTAATTTAGATAAAATCTTTTCCAATGGATATTCTTTTCAGTTGGAGCTTAACTACAAAATATGGGCAAAAAAAATGAGAATCAAAGAGGTTCCCATTATTTTTTACGAAAGAAGAGATGGCCAGTCAAAAATGAATGGGGGAATAGTATTTGAAGCGATCTTTGCTGTTTTTAAGTTAAGATTTAGAAAAATACTAGGTATCTTAAGTTAATTTTGTCGATCAATTTTTTTTGTTTTTAAAAATTCACTTTGTCTAAAAAATAGATGGATAGACGTTCAAAGTATTCTGGTGTTGTTATAAAAAATCCTTGAGAGGAATTTGACCTTCAGGCAATTAATACGTTTTTCGCATATCTTCAATTATAGCTAGCACTAATTTGGCCCATTTAGATAACACTATAGTTGCTTCCTGATTTACCGATTTCAACATCACAGACTTTGAAAGGGGCCGGAGCAATCAATCTGATTTATAGAGATCGTCATTCAATGGCCATAGACAGATAAGAAAGAAAATCCAAGTCGTTCCATATTCGAGAAGTTCACCCTTTTTGGGCGAAGGGCAAGTGGAAATCAAAGCAAAGAGAAATATTTGCGAGAGAATAAAAATATTTCTCGGGACAGGGATGGCCAATTTGCTTATATAATTTTTTATTTTTGAACTATATCTGTAGAGAACTGGTAGAATCAGAAGATAAAAGGAAACACAAATTCCCAGAAATGTTCCAAAGATAATTTTATTAATTTTTTTACCACCAAGAACAAGGTTATGAATGTTCATTTCTCTTTGAGAATTATTGTGCTTAAAAAACTCCGATGGCTCTATCCCAAAAAGTCTTTGTCCCCATGAAATTTCCTCTCCAGCACCAAAGAAAAATACTGCTGCGACTCCTAACATAAGTGCCAAAAATAAAAGGGATTTCTTTTTCCTTAACTTAACTACTCTAACGATCCAAAGAATGCACGATGACATTAGAGCAACTACAGTTAGCCATTCAATAGGGCCATCTTCGACCGTATAAACAGAACCTAAGTAAGTTTCATTGCAAAAACATAGGTAGTATCCATAAAATATTGGAAGGAAAATTAAAATTAAAGGAAGTATATGTTTTTTTTCTATATTAAGACTTAGTTTCACTTTCACCCAATCCGTTAAACATTTCAATTCTCATTTGATGTCTTCCACCTTCAAATTTGGAGGTGAGCCATGAATCTGTAATCGCAATTAATTCATCTACAGTATTTGTTCTTGCGCCCAAACATAGAATATTAGCATCATTGTGTTGTCTACTTAAAGCTGCGTCTTCCTTTGTTCGACAAAGAGCTGCTCTAACATTCTTAAATCGATTGGCCACCATTGAGACACCAATACCTGAGCCACATAGCAGTATTCCAAGATCATTTTCACTATTTGCAACTGAAGTGGCAACTTTTTTTGCAAACTCAGGATAATGACAACTTTTAGTTGAATTAGTCCCTAAGTCCACGACTTGAATATTTTCTGATAAATAAATCTTCAGTTGCTCCTTGGCCTCAAAAGCTGCGTGATCACATCCAATGTAAATTTTCAAAATTATTCCTTTAAAATATAAGGGGCATAATTGCCCCTTTTCATTTTTTAATAACGATAATGTTCTGGTTTATATGGGCCATTAACGGGAATATCAAGATACTCAGCTTGCTGAGTTGTAAGTGTATCTATATTAACATTTATTTTAGCGAGATGAGATCTAGCAACTTTCTCGTCGAGGTGTTTTGGTAACATATAGACTTTATTTTCGTATTTACTATGATTTTCCCATAATTCAATCTGGGCCAGAACTTGGTTTGTGAATGAATTACTCATAACAAAAGAAGGATGTCCTGTTGCACATCCCAGATTCACAAGTCGCCCTTGAGCAAGTAGGATAATATTTCTCTTACCATCTTTTGAAGTATACTTATCAACTTGTGGCTTTATATTCAATTCAGTGTAATTATTATGAAGATGTTTAATATTGATTTCAGAATCAAAATGTCCAATATTACATACAATTGCACCATCTTTCATCACATCAATATGATTTGCATTGATAACGTCAATACATCCTGTTGTCGTAACAAAAATATCGCCAATTTTGGCCGCTTCATCCATTTTCATGACTTCAAATCCTTCCATTGCTGCCTGAAGTGCACATATCGGATCAATTTCAGTTATGACAACTCTTCCTCCTAAACCTTTCAAAGATTGGGCAGAGCCTTTACCAACATCTCCATAGCCTGCGACGACACATGTTTTTCCTGCAACCATAACATCAGTAGCTCTTTTAATTCCATCGACGAGAGACTCTCTACATCCATAAAGATTATCAAACTTTGACTTTGTAACAGAATCATTAACATTGATTGCTGGCATTGTAAGAGTACCTTTTTTAATTCTCTCATACAGTCTATGCACACCTGTCGTAGTTTCTTCAGAAAGTCCTTTTATATCTTTAACAAGTTGTGGATGCTTATCAAGAACCATATTCGTTAAGTCTCCACCATCATCAAGAATTAAGTTCAAATATGTTCCATCTGGCCATTTAAGAGTTTGCTCAATACACCAGTCAAATTCTTGTTCGTTCATGCCTTTCCATGCAAAAACAGGAACACCGGTTGCTGCAATGGCCGCGGCCGCATGATCTTGTGTAGAATAAATATTACATGAGGACCAACGTACCTCTGCACCCAGTGCAGTTAGGGTTTCAATCAGAACAGCTGTTTGAATAGTCATATGAAGACAACCAGCTATCTTAGCACCTTTAAGGGGTTTGGACATTCCAAACTCATCTCTAAGGGCCATTAGACCTGGCATTTCAGTCTCGGCGATGGTGATTTCTTTACGGCCCCATTCGGCCAAAGAAATATCTTTTACTTTGTAATCAGACATCATTTCCTCCTATGTCTCAAGAGATTTTCACTATTCAAGTATTTAGGGTGTGAATATATCATCCCATTCTAGAGGTCTCAAGAAGAGTTTCTTTGACACAAGACTAAAATAAGGGCAGTATGCGCGCATGAATAATGAATTTTTTGTTTCATGCCCTGTTGGGCCAGAAAACCTTCTCAAACAAGAACTTTTAGATTTAGGTCTAAATAGTGAAGTCATTGTTAAAAGAGGTGGAGTACAATTTAAAGGTCTTTTCCGCGATGCTTTATCCGTTATAATAAACTCGCGTATTGCCAGTAGAGTCTATCACAAAGCATTTGCTTTTACTTTTGGAGTAGAGAAAGATCTTTATGATAAGGCACTTGAAAAGGAATGGGATCAATTAATTGACCCGTGGCAAAATTTAAAAATATCTACGCTTGTGGATCTTGAAGGGAAGAAAAAGTTTCCAAATACTAAATTTCTCTCTTTGAAGCTCAAAGATGCAATGGCGGATTTCTTTATAAATAAGCATAAAAAAAGACCTAACGTAGAACTTGATAATCCAGACGTTTCAATTTTGTTGCGAATAGATAAAAAAGAAAATTCTCGAAAATTTATTGCTCAAGTTTATATCGACTTGTGTGGAATTCCACTTAGTAACCGAGGGTATAGATTTGAAGGTCACACTTCACCACTTCGAGAAAACTTAGCAGCGGCAATACTGGCCTATATGAATTATGACTCAAGCAAAGGTTTAATAGATCCTATGTGCGGGACAGGAACATTTTTAATTGAGGCAATTTATAAACATTTCAATATTGTTCCAAGTCTTAAGCGAATAGAATCTTTTTTAGAAAATGAAGATAAAGCTTGGAACTTTTTAAAGTATAAGAAGTTTAAAAGTGAATTGCCGGTAAACAAGATTCATCAAATTTTGAAAGCAATATATATGCAAAACATTAAAAAGCTTGAATTAATTCCGTCGAAACAATTATTTGTTGGACTAGATAATGATGAGAATTCCTTAAAAATGACAAGGAAAGTTCTAAGAAAACTAAAGCTATTTAAGGCCTGTCGTATTGAGAACAGTAATTCCTTAAAAGTAAACCTTTCTCAATATAATGTTGATACTTTAATTGTAAATCCTCCCTATGGAGAGAGAATGAATCAACAAGATGAAAATCAACTTCATTTTGAATTTGCTGAAAATTTAAAACATAGTTTTAAAAATAGAACTGCTTTCATATTTACAAAAAAAGATTTACATAAAAACATTTCACTTACGGCCAAGAGAAAAATTCCACTTAAAAATGGAAATATTGAGTGCCGTTTATTGGAATATCAATTGTATTGAGAAAGTAGTGAACAAATTTATTCACTACTTTCAAGATTTCTGTTAATTATTTGTGATTTAAAATATCGCTATTTATTTTTGAAGCTTCGATCGCAGAGATAATTTGTTGTTGAATTGAGCTTGCTCCGTCAGGACCACTCGGCAGTAAAATTGTACTCATTTTCCCGGTGCTGGCCATTTTCTCAAGTGTTTCAAGATATTGAGTTGTTAGAATCATCGATGTTGCAGACATTGGGTCAAGACCTGAATTTCGAAGAGTATCCATTGACTCTTTTATACCTTTTGAAATTTCTTTTCTTAGATTTGCATACCCTGCACCAGTGAGTCTCTTACTTTCTGATTCAGCTTCTGCATGTTTAACAGTTCTAATTTTTTGGGCCTCTGCTTCGTACTCTGCCGCCAATTTATCTCTTTCTGCTGCATTAATTTTATTCATTGAATCTTTTACTCTTTCATCTGGATCAATATCAGTTACCAGAGCAGTAGATATTGCATAACCAAAATCATCCATAGATTCTTGTAGACTATCCTTAATTGCAGTGGCCACAGAATCTTTATTTTCAAAAACAGAATCAAGTGCCATTTTAGGAATTTCGGCCCTTACTACATCGTAAACATATGAAGTAATTTGACGTTCAGGGGACTCTAATTTGTAGAACGATTCATATATTTTATCTGGCATAACGTAAAATTGCACAGAAACATGAGTTCTTACAAAAACATTATCTTTTGTTTTAGTTTCAACTTCAACATCCAGTTGGTTGATTCTTAAGTCTCTATTTACACATATCTTATCAACTATTGGAATTTTTAAGTTAAATCCAGGTTGAGCTATTCTGTGAAACTTTCCCAACCTTTCAATAATTTTTGCATTTTTGTGGGACACAATAAACCAACCGTCTACGAGACATAAAAAAGCTATAAGAAAAAGTGGAACTAGAATTACTAAGGTAAAATTTATGAAATATCCTTCAAAATACATAGGAAATCCTTTGGAATATGTTAATATTTTTAAATATCATAATTGAGTATAGATTCAATCTGATAAATAAAATTTTTCAATTTTGAAGAGATATTATTATGGAATTAATAATCGCAAAATCTTTGAATTCACGATACGATTTAATTAAACAATGAGGTTTAAATGATTAAAACAGTAGGTTTTCTTTTCTTTTTTTTCTTCAATAATTCTTTTGCTCATGATTATAAAAATATTTTTGATGGACTAGATTTAAATGACCTAGAAAATGATGACCAGTATTATATAAACGATCAAGCTCCAATAATCTCTCCGATCAAAAGTACTTGGAAAAAAATAGCTTCACAAGAGTATCAACATTTGGGATCAATTGCTGAAAAATATGCTAGAAGTTATGTAAATAAATTTTTTGACCAGGAATATCGAATTGCTTCGAGTACCAATAGAGAAATGTTTGATCTTGGAAAAAAAAGATTTGAAATCCAATATGGTAGATCCGGTAAATATTTTAAGGGTTATGTTTTAGGAGCTGAAGGAGAACACATTCTATCGGGAACAGATTGTACTCGTTTTTTACATAAAATATGGGATCATGTAATTAAAATAAATTTCGCTAAACCAAATGTAACATTTCCCTATACAGTGACTCTCATTCTACATGATATTGCAAAGGCCTGGGAGTTAACCTTTGAATCAGCTCCAAAAAAGACAGATCTAACTCTATTAAAAGAAATCGCTTTCAAGAAATACAATCAATTGCTTCTCATGAAATGGAGAACCATAAATAAAGAAGCAAAAAAAAATCACTTACCTCGTTTACCACGTGAATGGGTAGACATTAATCTAGATAAATTTCATTATTATGAGTTCATCCCAAATTTCGAAGATGCTGTACCTGGCGATATTGTATTAAAAGTACTTAGTAATAAAAGACATTTGGAAAGAGGGCATGCCTATATGTATCTAGAACAGACAGGGCAGAAGGCCGGTATAGGAGCTCAGTCAGGGAAAAAAGGTCTAGCTTACAATAAACATTTTTCACATAGATTTCGATATATTCTAAGACCAAATTTAACTTATATACGTTCTCTCTAGTTTATATCGAATCGTCAAATAAATATTATTGCAAATGATTTAAAATCAGTCATGTGCAGTTTGTTATTTTAAACTTATTTTATTTTAATGAGTAATATTTTTATGTTTATCAAGATTTGAATAAGTTAATTTATTGATTTGAGGAAATATTGAATTGAGTTCAATACATTGAGATGTTAGGAGGTACGCAATTGTTTTCAGCAAGTTTTTTTGGGGGATAACATTATGGCCAAGAACCTATTATGGGTAGCAGTTTTGATTTCCATACAAATAATAAAGACTGCAAGTGCCAATATCCATACGGAATTTGCTGACTTCAAGTTAATCGATATTCTTGAACATAATAAAACACTCTCTACCATAGGTATAATAAAAGACGAAAACGAACTCAAAGAAATAGTATCACAGGTATCTGAATCTCATCTGAATTTAGTTGGAATAAAAATAAAGAGTAGCTTTTATCAAAAACTTGAAAGTGCAGTAGAGTGGTACAGACAATATTTTTTGATTCGCTCCCTAACTTATGAAAATGATCTCATACCATCCACTATCGGAAGAAAAACCAATATCATGCATAGGCCTGAAGAAGTTAAAGAGTTAAATATTGGCCCGGCCATGAGTTATATTCTAAATAAAAGAAATGCATTATGGAATCTACCAACAAATCATTTACTTGTTTATGAAATTGCTCAAGATATTTTACTTCGTCTTGGAGGAAGTTTTGATAATTCGGAATTTATCTCTGGTATTGGACCTGTTGTGAATGATGAAGATTCAACTAGAGATTATAAAAAGGCCCTCTATGTTTGGAATCAGCTTCAAGATATTAATCTTTCTATTTTAAAAACATTTAACTCTCAAAAATATTCTCACCTAATGAATAATGATCTATTGGAGCTATTAAAAGATATTGATCATCAACTATCGCAGATAGAACCCAAAAAAAATGAGACATTTTTAGTTGTAGGTAGGTCTAGATTTACGTCAATCCATTTAACTCAAATGGCGTATATAAAAATGGCCGTTAAAATCTGCAGTTCTATGAGAAGAATTTTCTATCGAAAAATTAAATCTCAATCTGTTTATACGAAGGCCATTAATGCTTCGTTTCAAACATTAGATATCGAGGGAGCAAATTCAGAAATGCTTGTAAGTGCAATTTTGTCTAATAGAATTAATTTTGGAGCAGTAAATGCAAATGCTATCGCTAAAAATCTTTTTGAAAATTTGCAATTAATATTTAAAAATATTCTTCCTTCAAACGATGATGAATTTCTCAATAATATTCCAACAACACATTTCGAACATTATAAGATTATGAAAAAAAATATTAATATATTACTTAATACTCCACTCAGTGTTGAGAACAATATACTAAGTGCAAAAATAGTTAATTGGCTCTTTTTAACGACTTATATGGGTGACAAGAAGAGTACCTATGAAGAGTCCGTGCTAAATTTTATAACTAGATTCAATAATTTAATTGAATATGACTATATCCTTGCAAAAGGGTTAGATCTATTTATTCAAATGAAATCTGAACATAAAGGAACAAAAGAAACAACAGCTTTACATTTTGAGCTTATGAACAGGTTTCTCTCTATCGTTGAGCAGTGGAAAAACAAAAATTTAGGAAATAATGCCTATCCTATTATTGAAAAAATATATAAAACTATATTCAATAATTTTGAAACTCATTTTTTAGAACGAGTTAGATATTCAAATTACAATGATGAGAATTTTCTAAACTTTAGAGTCTATGGAACACTAGATAGAATTGAATCATTTATAAACTTTTTGGACTTTTACCTCAAATACCCATCACACTTAGTGAACGAATCAATATTAACTACTACATTTATTACTTTTATAGAAAAGCTCTTGGTATTTTCAAATACTCTTAGTGGAATAGATGCTAAAAACAAAATATTTGCACAGAATTACATACCAAAGGTGCTAGTTCATTTATCAGAAGTCATAAATCGGTCGGATATCACTGATTCGACGAGGATTCAGTATATTTATTTGCTAACAGACAGCTTGATAAAACCAGATAAGATTTTTGAGTTCGAAAAGAGATTTGGTCCTTCAAGTTTATCTGTAAGTCCTTTAAATCGACAAATTATAGATCGAGAAAGAGAAATCATTAGAGATTCATTTAAGATAAGATTAAATACTGGATTTCCAAGACTTGTCGCTCCTGTAGATTGTGAGAAAATCTATACTGAAAATTGAGCCAAAAATTTTTTTTTAGATATTTCCCAACTTGAGGCCACTGAAAATTTTTTTCCATTATAATTCACATTTGTATTTTCTTTTTTTTGAAAGCCAATTTTCTGTAAAATTCTGGTACTACTAGTATTCTCATCGTAATTATGTGCTTTTATTTCATTGATATGTAAAATCTCAAACGCATATTTTAAAATAGCAATCGTTGCTTCTGTCCCAAGGCCCTTATTCCAATGTTTTGAAATTCCAAAACCTCCAATATCTGGCCCTTCTGTTGTTGGATCGACATCTTTTCGAAGATACTTTATTGAAGCAACACCGACAACTTCTTTAGTTTTTTTCAGATATACTAAATAATGTCCAAAGTTATATGTTTTCCAATGCCAAAAAAGAAAATCCTTAAATGATTTTTTAAAATCATCATCCCAAATTCCACCCATATATTTCATTAGTAATTCATTTTCTAAACAATTCTCTATAAATGCATAATCATCTAACGTAGGTTTTTTAAAAATTAATCTATTCGATTCAAAGATTATGTTATTCATTTTTTCATCCACCAAGTTTCAACCACATTGTAATCTCGATCACTCAATTGAGGATGAGTAAATTTTTTATCAATCGCAATGAACTTCTTTCGATTGACTCCCATTGGTATGATAAAATAATTGAACATAAAAAACCTGTCTAATACCCTTGTGAAATATGTTAATTTTTCATCATCTGAAGCCGAGGAGAGATTATCTAATAATGAATCAACAAATTCAGAATTTAGCCCCAAAATATTAAAAACATTCCCACTTCGATTTGAAGAAGAGTGTAGGGCCTCAAAGTAATTTGGAATAATGGGAAAATCATGTCCACGTAATTTAAAGTAAACCATATCAAAATTTTTATTTTTCAGAACATTAACATAGGCAGCATTATCAAAGTTTGAAATAGTAACTTCAATACCAAGTTTTTTTTCTAAAATACTAGCATAATAAAGAACAACTCGCTTAATATGATCACTTGATATGACAAATTCTATTGTAAAAGGTTTGCGCGTTTTTTTATTGACCAGCTTATAATCTTGTTTTTTATCAATTTCCCAACCAGCTTCATTTAATAATTTTTGTGCCTCTAATAATCCTGACCTTAGTTCTGCCGAAGTTTGATATTTGGGAGGGGTATACTTCCCTTGATAAAATTCTTCATCTAATTCTAAATTTGATTCTTTAAGTATTTTTAATTCGTCTTCTGAAATCTCTTCTTGATGAGAATATTTTGTATCACCAAATATTGTATCAGTTCGTGATCTAAAACTATGATAATACATTTTATTAATCCAATCATAATTGAATGCCTTTACCAGGGCCTTTCTAACTCGACGATCCTGAAACTTTGTATGGCGTAGATTAAAAAACAATCCATATGCATCTACAGGGGCCTTACTTTCGAGAGTTTTAAGCACAATATTTTCTTTCAAGTCTACATTCTTCTTGAAATAATTCACCCAAGAACCTTCACTATTTTCGTTCCATATATTAGTTTCACCTTTCATAAAGGCCATTCGTGCGATATCTGAATCCATATAGTACTGATAAGTAATTTTTTTAAAATTGAAACGTCCTTTAAAAATTGGAAGTTTATCGGCCCAATAATTATCGAATCTTTTAAATGTGATATACACATTTTCATCAAAATTATCGATATAATAAGGCCCAGATCCTATGGGTTTTATATTCAAACCAATACTGGATAATGGATTCTTCTCATAAAAACTTTTTTTAAAAATTGATAAAGTAAATAAATAAGGAAAAATATCTTTACCTTCTTGTCCTGATACATTGAAATTAAATTGAATAGTTTTTTCGTTTATAATGTCTACAGAACTTACTTTTTTAAAGATATTTTCATACCAATGGTGACTTTTTTTGATTGTTTCATAAGAGAATGAAACGTCTAATGCAGTTACATCGTAATCCTCATTTGGATCAGGATTAACTGTCATAAATCTGGCCTCTTTTCTCAAATTAATTCTCAAATATGAATAATTATCTGGATACTCAATACTTTCTGCTAAGAGTCCGTAATACGTACTTGGTTCATCGAACGAATTTATTAAAAGACGTTGAAAAATATTAGAATAGACACCTGCTGCAGAATTATATTTTGAAAAATCTATCCAGCTCAATGGATTGAAAGTATTAAATGTACCAATTTCACTTAAAATTATTTCACCATTTTTTGGTGCACTTGGATTAACATGTTCAATATACTTAAAATCATTCCGATATTTCGGGAAACCGATAACTGAAAAGGCGTGAGATTTAATAACCTTCGCAAAAGCATTGATTCCAAAAAGATAAATTAATGAATAGAGGATTAGTTTCATAAGGCGATGTAACATAAATTCAAAAAAAAATCATCGAACCTATCAAAATTACACATTTTTTTGCCAACAAGTGAAGTCTAAATAGACAAGTTCTCAAAATGTATTGTTACTCTTTGTTTTGAATTCAAAAAGATTTCTGAAACTATGTAAAAATTAAACACTTATAGCGATTTTCAGTTCTTAGATGTATAAAAATAGGATGACTATTTTAAAATTTTTAACATTATTTCTTCTAATTGCCAGTGGTGTACTTCAAGCGACAAATGTCAAAAGTAATAATGAATTGAAGCAATCTCAAGAAACATGTGAATCTTCTTTTATACCTTATTCTGAAGTTAAAAAAATTGTCCCAAATATTTACAATTTGCAAATTACACTTAATGAAAGCTTAAATGAGATAAAGGATCCAATTTTTAGAATAATCAAAATTTTAGATAGCATAAAGGGAATTGAATCAAGACCCAGTTTAGAATATGAAAAAAATCTCATTCCAATCGTATCAATTCTCACTGAAAATTTTTTATTAAAAAGTACACTCGGATATAGAAAAGAAATCTATGACCAAAAGTTAGATAAACAATTGCTTTCAATCATGAGATGGATCCAATTTATTGATTCCCCTGACATGTATGATCAACCAATTTGGATAAAATATTGGATCCTAAAAGGAGTTTTAACTTCTGGTGAATTTGTAAAAGACATTGATACTGGACTTGTTCACATTCACAAACGTTCAAAAAATTATGCAGGTCCATTTCTAACATTTGAAAAATTTGCAGTTGAAGAAATAGTAAAAGCAATCAGTTCTTATCCTGATCAAAATATTATTCCGTTTAAAGATGTCGGTATATTATTTCGTAAAGTATATAGTTACGTTGTAAATAAATATAAGAAAATGATAGAAAATACATCCGATCCAGCTGGGTTATTAAGTGATTTTTTGGTTAAGCAAAACTACCTCTTGGCCGAAGAAATCTTAAATAAAGGTTTAGAATACACACAAAGTAAGATGAGACAACTTGACTATGAAGAAATTAGAAAATTCAGAAAAGTCTGGGCCGCGGCTGAGCACGGGAAAATTATTCAAACTCCAATATCTTCATTAAAAATAATCTCGGATATGATCCATTTTAAACCTGGTGAAACTCTTGTCGATATTGGGAGCGGACACGGTGATCCGGCCATCATTTTTGGAATTTTAAATCCGCAATTGAATATTATTGGCCTCGAACTGGTTCCCTATAAAGTTGAAGGAGCGAATATTAACCTAGATTATTTAGGATTAAAAAACATCAAATTTATCGAGCAAGACCTGTCGAAAAATGACTTCGAACTTCCTGAGGCCGATTATTATTACATGTTCAACCCTGTAGATATAGATGTCCTTGAATCATTAGTTTCTCAAATTAAAAATAAACCAAACGCAAAGGTTATTAAGGTTTTAGTATTTTCAAATGGTTGGACACATGATGTACTAACAGATAACGGGTTTAAAGTTATCAACTTTAATATAAAAGCACACTTAAAAGTCTACTCATTATAGAGACTTATTTTTTTATTGAAATTTTTCAGCGATTTTCATAGCAAAATTTGGATTTGCATATTTTAATAAAGCAGTAGAATTTGCGACTTTATCGACATGCTTATCTGATTGACTAAAAAAATAAGGAGAAATATCAAGATCTTTCAAAAACATTGTGTGACCCTTACCAGAAAATTTTCTTTGTATAAAACCAGAATCAAGAAAACAAATCTCACGAATCATAAAGTTTCGAGAGAGATAGATAATAATTGTAAACTGGCTTAGACCTATAAGAGATTTTTTAAGTTTTACTCCTTTTGGAGATGATTGATCAGACCAATGAACTTTAATTTCAACCCGGTCGTTACCAAGAAAAAAGTCAAATCCCCTTTGTGAAGTTGATTTAATTTGATTAAGTCCAAAAATACATTTTCCGTACCATTCCCCTAATTGAACGGGAAGGTTTTTTCCATTCATGAGTATGTGTTCTTTTCTTAAAATATCATAAGAACTATTAATTAGTGCGACAGCATCAATAATAACTTTATTTTTGGGTATGTGAGCTATGGTAATATTTTTTGAAATTTTACTCAAAAGTTTTCTTGAAAACTGCTTTTCATACCACGTTTTAAAGCTATCAAGGGGGTAGAAAGTAAATGAGTCAAAGACGTGACCTAGTTTAGACAAAGTCTCTCGATTGATTTCTTGAGAAAGATTTTTACACACAAAACTAAGGGGAGCAAACTCCCCTTCATTCTCACCTTTTAGAAAGAGTTCATCCTTATAATAGTCTGTGCTACCATGGGTAGTCTTATTGAACTGTGCAATCTCCTTATTTATATCATCATTATTCATAGCGTCATGCTTCTACCTTAAGGTTAATACTATCCTATATTATCAGAATTAAATGAATGCACAACAGAATGCACAGCATTATTGGAAAACAATTATAAACTTAAACGTTAAAATCTGATATCGAATAATTATAGTTTAGTATTTTCTGAGAAATTCCAGCATTCTCTACCAAATAGTATCTGCAGAAAAAGCGAAAATCATCCAATTTACTTTGTAAGAAGAGTTTTTCATCTCCTTGTGTCGATTCAATCATTCCTTTTGCTATGATTGCACTTCTCAAGTGAAGCCATGCAGTTACTAAATGACCTGAGAAATTAAGAAAATCGGTTGCATGTTCTAAAATAGGTGCAAATTCATTTTTTTGCGCATGTTCAGCAAATTTTGCAACTATGGATTGTGCTTTTTCTAGAGATTTGCCAATAAGTGCAACCTCAGTTGGCCAACTACTGGCATTTGGATCAGTGAGTGTTTTTTGTATTTTCCCGGCCAAACGCATGAGAGTTTTTCCCTGATCTTTAAGAATTTTTCTAGTCACATAATCTATGGCCTGAATACCGTTTGTTCCTTCATAAATAGATGCAATTTTTATATCTCTTGCAAATTGTTCGATGGCATACTCTGTACAATATCCATAACCTCCGTGAACTTGAATTGCATCGACACTTACATTAAAACCGTAATCAGAACTATATGACTTACAAATTGGAGTTAAAAGAGCTAATTCACTGTGGGCATCTTTATCACCTTTTTGGGAAGCATCAAAAAGAGAGGCGGTATACAAATTCAAAGATCTCAATCCACGAGACATAGATCTCATTCTCAAAAGCAATCTTTTCACATCGGGATGTTTAAAAAGCTCAGTTTGGAATTGAGATCTTTCCTTGGCGTATTGTAAAGTTAGTTCATACACTAAATTTGCCTGAGCATCTCCTTGCAATCCACACTCAAGTCTGGCCTCATTCATCATGATGAACATATTTTGCATACCTTCAAGTTCATTACCTATAAGTTCTCCTATGCAATCGCTATTTTGTCCAAAAGCAAGTTCACACGTTGCCTGGCCATGTAGACCCATTTTCTCTTCAATTTTTGTACATACAACATCATTACTTGCACCGTTTGTACCGTCCTCATTAATGACTAGTTTTGGAACAATAAACAACGAAAGTCCCTTAGGGCCTTTAGGTGCGCCTGGTGTTCTGGCCAATACGAGATGAATAATATTGTCATATAGATTGTTATCACCGGAGGAAATGAAGATTTTGACTCCATTAATTTTGTATTTTCCATTGCCTAGTGGTTCAGCAGTTGTACTTAGGTTTCCGACATCACTACCTGCATCTGCTTCAGTTAGACACATAGTCCCACCATACTCCCCAGTCATCATTTTTGGGATATATTTTTCTTTTTGGGCGTCATTTCCGACGGCCATAAGAACATTCATGGCACCTCTGGTTAGGCCATAATACATTGAAAAGGAAACATTCGCTCCCACGGCCATAGCATCAGCGGCAACCATTACTGATCTTGGAACTGGTATTCCGCCAATTTCTTCAGGATAACCTAGTCCATACCATCCATTTTCATAAAAACCGCGTTGAACTGGAACTAAACACTCAGGTACACTCACTTTTGTATTTTCCCATTTGACGCCAACTTGATCTGATTCTTGTCGTGTAGGGTAAATTTCGTTAGCAACAAATTTATCAAATTCACTCATAATGTCTTTGATATCTTGCTCCGAATAATCTGCATTTACCTCTTGTGCGTTAAGTAGTCTAAAAAGGTTAAAATAAACATCCTGAAGATCCGTCTTATACTGTGCCATAAATAATCCTGTGATAAGAAGTTAATGATTAATGTAAACTACTAAGCATTATATACAATGACTTCAAAAAGAACTAGGGCCTTTGCAATATTAACTTTTTATCTGAGAAATCTAATGAATAATTTAATTAAGATGAAAGGCCAAGTGACAAATTTTTGTGCTTGGCCTTTTTATTTATAAATTAGAAGATGTGGTATTTGAAAGAATAAACCCTTCTTTATTATTGTTGTCTAAGAGAAACACTGGATTTGCTTCAAGTGGTTTTTGTAGATCAATTTCATAAGTGACTTTATCAGTAGTATAAATAGCGTAGTGGGTATCAGATAATCTAATAGAAAACATTTTTTTATCCAATATTTTTTGGACTATGAAAGTATGGATTTCATTTCTTGAAGTATCTCCTAAAACAACGTGGTTCACACTTTCAGCATTGTTATAAGTTCCTATTAAAAAGTCATTGTTGCTTCCATAACAACGATAGTCTTCAAAAGGTATAACTCCTGAGTAAGTATATTCCCAACTTATATCTCCATTACAAGGTGTATAAATATAGAGCATCCCATCAGAAGTATTTGCTTTAAACCTCATGTTTCTGACTTCATCAGCAAATACACTAAAAGTAGACCCTCCTGTTGGATTATCGATTCCATAGGGACTAATGCTATTAACATTATTAGTGTTGTGTTCTTTATTGCTTCCACAAGAGCTTGATATCAACAACAAAACATACCCTATGAAAAGGACGATTTTTGAATTTTTCATTTTTGTCTCCCTAAAAAAATATATTCATAGCTTTAGGAGCAATTTTTGTGCCAAAATGTTTGATATAAAATTAAGATGTTAAGAGTTAGATGATATAATAATAAAGTGTAAAAAAAACATCTGTCAAAACTTTAGACAATTCGCCGCCTCTCTAACAAAAAAGTTGAAGTTATTGAAAATTCATTGGTACCCACTTAGAGTTCAAAAATCCGCATACTTGGAGGATTTTAAGCTTAAAATACTGCATATTCCTATAACCATAAGCTCTTTTCTTTATTGTTTTGATGACGTTGTTTATTCCTTCTGAAAGTGATGAGGTAACAGGGTATTTGAAGTAGTTTCTGAATGTATCCCATCCATCATCAAACGTTTTCCACCATTTTTTTAGTTCATAGAAGATCCCTGCTTGATTTATCCATTCCCCCATCTCTTCAAACTTTGCTCTTGCTTCCGGAGCTGAAGCAGATTCAAATATCTGGTGCATACCTTCTTTAATGAGTTCTAGGTAAACAAAATATTCATTATCTCTCATGACTTCCCGAATATGCCGGTTCTCAGCTTTTGTTCTTCGATCAGATTTTTTAGTGAATAACTGTTTAAATTTGCCACGAGTCAGTCTCTTTTGTTCTCCTTTGCACATGTGCTCATTTAACCACTGTCTCTCACTATTAATATAGTTTTGAAACGTCTGCATGATATGAAAACGATCCCATACAAAAATAGCGTTGGGACAGTTCTCTTTCACGCTAAGTTTATATCCATCAAACTGATCTGCCGCTACAACTTCAATCTCTTCACAGCGCTCTTTTCCCATGACATGAAAAAACTCATTAAGTGCTTCTTTAGAGCGGCTTTCAGACACCCAAATAACCCTCCTAGTGTCCAAGTCACAGATTATCGTGAAAAAGCGTTTATCCCTGGACTCTTTGGCATGATACTTTTTCTTTCTGGCATAGACTTCGTCTACACAAATCCTCCTGACCTTTGGGATCTTGTAGTGTTGAAACATCCGCTTCATTCTTTTAAAATCAAACCGCCACATACTCATAGGATCATTGCCAGTGAACTCAGCGGCCCGAGAGACTGGAGTAATCTCACAAAGACGTCCTAACCACCAAGCATATTCCTCGGTTACGTGCGGAGTCTCCTCAGAGATCCAGTCAATTTTAGAAGTTCTAATTTTTTTACAATTACCGCATCGATGCTTAGTTCTTTTAAAGATGTAGTATCCCTTAAAACCATGAATATCCATTGTGCGAACTTTGACTTTATGCTCGCTAACTTTGGCTGCATCAAGCTCATGACAACACCTGGAACACTGTTTAACTTCACGTCCATCTTTGATAAATATCTCAATAAAGCCTTTATCTAACCACTCTTTAGTGTCTGTCACGTCAAAACCAGGGATGCAGTAACGGTGAATACGTCGTAAACTCATAGTTCAATCCTTTGAAAAATTAAGTATAAAGAGAGGATAACAATGAAGTTTAAATCGTATAAGAGAAAAGAAGGCCCATGTAGAATAGGGTCTATTGAGATGCCCAAATTAAGATTGAAACATTCAGATTTTTTTGAAGAAATAAGGGATCAAATTCCTGATAAAGATTATAAGGAATGGGAAGAAGATGCATTATTCTTTTTGTTTTTAAAACCTGAGATGGACCTGGACAACTTAAGACCTGAAAATATTGACGAGTATGCTGAGTCAATTATTGGTTTCCCTAAAATCAACTTTTTTGATTAAGATCCCAATTCGCCTAACTTAATTAATCCACTCTATGTGTGAGAAATATCCCATCGGGAGATTATGTTTAAGTTTTTGTCTAAGAAGAATTTTTTTTGCTTTTGTCTGTGTGACAATGCGCTCATCGAAAATCTTAAGTGATTCTAGATTGAGAGTGCCTCCAATATTTTTAGGAAGGTTTAGATTTGAAATTTCATAAATAAATCCCATTTCGACATCTCCTCCGACATACTCTGGTAATATTAAATTTGAATAATGTTCGAGAAAGTCGAGGTAGAGATCCCCTGACACATAGGTAGAGAGTTCAAGGTCATTTATCTCGGAATATAGACTAAGATCAAGACTTCCAAAGATGTATTTTGGGAGGGGAAGATTTTTGGAATAGTCTTCTTTTTCAAGGATAAGATTTCCGTAATGATAAAGTATATTTCCACTAAGGGCCTCTTCTTTGTTGGTACTGATTTTATCTTTGGAGACGTTGAACAAAAAACTAAGATCTTCTTTAATATTTCGATGAATAAGAATTTTTTCAATACGTTTATCTCTGTCATAACCGAAGCTTTGTATTTTTTCATCAACTTCATAGATAAACTTTAAATCCTCCTTGTTCAAGTTTTGTGATAATTGGTATCGTTTGTATAAATCTGTAAGTCGTTTCATATGAAATAACTTTTTGAAATAATTTTCTCCTTCATCGCCAAATTCTTTAAGCTTTTGAGCAAGAATATCTGTTCCAGCAATGACTTCATCTAGATTTTGATCTTCTGCAATTCCTCTAATTTCTGCAATATGCTCTCCTTCCATTCGAATAGCGATTCGAGGAAAAGTTGGTAGAGCGTTTTGATCTAATGTGTAATAAATATAGAAATCTCCCCTTTTGATTTGGTGTTCAGCTGTCGCAGTTTCAGCTGAACACCAACCTGTATTTTTCTCATTCAGACTATTAACTAAAATTGTAGGGTCAGAGTTTTTTTCATATTTTATCCAATTACCAATAATTGAATTTACATTATTTGGTGTCATATGATTTTTTTTAAACTTATACATTTCATGTGAATACATTTTTGAAAAATTAGTTCCCACAGAAATTCTTAAAAAATCATTATGTTCAAGTTCATCAAGACTTTCTTTGTTTACAATTTTCATAAACATGCCCATTACTTTTGCTAAGACTTCTCTATTAAGTTCTGGAAAAGGAGCAATTTGGTTACGAGTTCTTTTGGAATAGGTCTGAGTTTTTTCTTTGTGTCCTTTTTTGACAATCATTTTTTGCAGACCCATTTTGGTGACTGCATCAAGGGCCCAAAACTTTGCCCAAATTGGAAAACTATTAGAATCAGGTGATAAAAAATAATCAATCCACTTATCTAATGATTCTTTTTGGTTATTAATTATAATTTTTGTCTGATGTTTTATAAAATCTTGGGTTATCTCAGGAAAAATTTCTCCACGTTCTTCATGAATTCGTTTCAAATTTTTAAAGTGACTCATGGGTATATCGTCCATCTTTATAAGATATTTTTTGTGATAATACGATCTTATTCTTTGTGCGATTTTAGGGTTGTAAGAGCCTTTTTGAAGTAGGCCATGAAGGTATTCAAACCAACTTGCAATTTTTAATGAAGGACTAAGTTTGATTTTTTGATTATGAACCAGCATTTTTTTTGCAGTTATTTCAATATGTGTTTTTGTATGTAGTTTTGTGTACTTTGCATGAAAATAATTTCCTGCGCTCAAAAAATAATTAATGCTTTCATAGCAATTATTTGACTTCGCAGGAAGGATGAAAAGAAGATAAAAAAATAAGTATCTAAGCATAACTATTATCAACTTTGAAAGAGTGCGTAATATCTCACCAACTCATATTATGTAAAGTATGTGCGATTAAAATGATTACATATTGAAATCATTATATATTTGGAGTTATTGCCAAAAGTTTGAGTCGCAAATACGGTTGGCATTTTTTGACTAACTATCTGATATCATATGAAATGAAGAGTATTCTTGACGTATGGACCGTTTGAAGGATGTATACTTGTCTTGGTCGTTGATATAAAAGAGAATTTTGATATCTCTTAAAAGAAAGGGAGTCGACATGAAGGTCATTTCAATTATATTTTTAGTTTTGACAATGGTCAGTTGTATGAACAACAAAATAGAAAAGAATGCTGATGAATCAATAAACAATATTCAAAAAGATGATTTTTTAGAATTTGAAGTTAGTGGAATATTTGACTGTCCTGAAGTTAGAGTAGAAAAGAATTATGTGATCGAAAACTTTATCGACAAAAGTAGAACAACAGGTGAATCTTTAGATAAGATTTACCAAAGAGGTTATCAAAATACAGATCCAATATTTATGAGAGAAAATGATCGAGTTCTTTTCATTGAAGATAGTACTCAAATCTATGGATCAAGTTCATTTGATATCGTGGCAGTAAACGGGCCTGCAGATATTCATTTAGACGGGAACATTGAAAGAGTAGAGCTCACAAATCCGTCAAATCACTATGATATCATTGTAAAGGGAACAATTGTACAGTTTTTTAGTGCTTGTGGAAAAGAGTATCCTCTTCTTACTTTTTCAGGACTAAATCGTTCTGTAGAAATAGTCTTTGCTGATGGGAAGTCAAGATTAGAATTAAATTCAATCGGAAATGCCTCTTTGGGAGGGAAACAACTTTCTCAATAGGTTCACTCGAAGAACTTCATACATTTTGCATAAAGAACACGAGTTTTCGATTTTACAGAAAGCTCGTCAGTAATGACTCCATTTTCAATAAATGAATAGACCAAACGTTTATATTTCATTCTGATCAACTCACTTTTATTTTTAAAAATATTATATACATTATCAATTTCTTTAAGCATTGGTAGAAAATTATGACCTAAATTATTTAATTTATTGTATTCAATTAAAAAATATGAATGTCTGATCATATTTTTTAAAAATTTTTTAAACATTTCTTCTGATTTTTGACTCTCTTCTAACAGACGAGTATACATCATAAGCAAGGAATTATAGTTTTCTTTATCCACCTTGCCATCTTTTTTATCTAAATAATTTACTTCATCTAATCTCGTAATATTAAACAGTGTAGTATCAAGGAGTTCAAAAGCTAGTTCAAACACTTTATCGTCATCAAGCTTTGATGATATAACTTGGAACATTCTATATTCGAACCCACTTTTAGGGATAAATCTTTTAAGATCATATTGTACGTCTCTAATAAATTCTAGAGTATCTAGGATCTCACCTTTCTCAAAATGTTTGGCCAATTCATTTAAAAATATTTCATTATCAAAGACATGCGAAAATGGAGATCTAAAGTGATGATGATTTATTTGTTCCTTCCAATGGAGTAAGAAGGGTTCAAGTTCACCTCGTTCATTTAAGAGTGGCGCTATAGCTTCTAGGAAGAAGCTTTTATGAATATCCCAGATTCTACCATCTTTTCTAAAAAACATTTCTTTGCTATCTTCATAAATTTCTTCAGATTTTTTATTTTTATAAAATAGATATAAAAATTCAGGGAGTCTTTCTCTTTCAAATAATCTTTCAGGGAGATTTGGAACTTGGTAAGTAATTTTTTTTCCATTTTTAAATGAGACAATAAATTCAACCCCGTCTTCATATTTTATTCGAGAATTTTGCTCATGATTAATTTCAGAATTGAAAAGTCCTAAATTATAAGTAAAACCTCCATTCTTAACTTGAAATTTACCGATGGTTGTACTTGAAAATTTATTAAATTCTTTTATTGGTTTATTGTTGATGATAGTGGTTTGTTTTGTAAATCTTGAAATTTTTATACTCGCAACATTTTCAACACTTTTTCCAACTATATTCATAGTAACGTTGCTAATTTTGATTTTTTCTTGATCAAGGGCCTTATCTCTATCTAAATTTTCATGTGTAAAGTGTATATCTGCAATAAATGAAAAATTAATTGAAACACTCAAGGACTCTAACTCATCAATTAATGGAACAGTGGCCGTCATCTCTACTTCACGTGGGATGCAAAACGCATGAGAAAATATAAGTAGGCCAAATAAAAATAATTTCATAGAGTCTCAAAAAATTGACATTTATTTATCTCTTTTTCCTTAAAATTGATAGTTGAATCTTGGTATTTGAAATTTCTAACATGAATCTACTTAAGAATTTTGACCTTACCCAAAAAAATCTAACTCTTCATTCTCTAATTTCCTCTTAGAAAATGAATTTCACATATGCTACAAATATACAAAAAAGGAGAGAAATCATGAGTGAAGTATTCAACAGCGCAACGCGCTGTCTTCTAATGATTCTTGATGGATTTGGCATAAATCCAGAGAGTAAGTCAAATGCAATTCAAGCAGCAAGCACTAAATGTTTAGATAAACTCTTTTCTGATTATCCATTTACAACTCTTATACCCGGAGGTCAAAGAGTTGGACTTCCAAAAGGTGTTTTTGGAAATTCCGAAGTTGGACATATGAATATTGGTGCAGGAAGACCAGTTAGACAAGATTTAGTAAGAATCAATGAAGCTATCCAAAACCAAACTTTTAAAAATTTATTTCAATTAAAAGAACTTATAAAAACGGCAAGAAATAATAGTGGGCGAGTACATCTTGTAACACTACTTTCAGATGGTGGGGTACACTCTCATATAGATCATTTAAAAGAAGTTATTAAGTGTTTGAATGATGAAGATAAAAAAATTGAAATCTTTGTTCATGCGTTTATGGATGGGAGAGACACTTCACGAGATAGTGGAATAAAATACCTGCAAGAGTTATTAGACTTTAAAATAAATTATTCTTTCACATTGGCCTCTGTTCAAGGACGTTCAATTGGAATGGACAGAGATCGTCGCTGGGAAAAGATTAAATTGTGTATGGATACTTTTTGTGCAAAAGGAAAGATTCTCGACATTGACCCAATTTCTTATTTGAAAGAGGAATACGCTCAAGGAAGATATGATGAGTTTATCTATCCTATTTTATTTAAAAGAGAATACGCAATATTTGAAAAAGATTGTCTATTCACTTTAAATTTCAGGCCTGATAGAATGATTCAACTGGCCCTGGCCTTCAACTGGAGTCAATTCAAAGAATTTGAAAGAGACTTTATACCTCCCTATTATTTATGTATGACTCCTTATGTTCAAGATGAAGTCGAATTACCCATACTCTTTGATAAAGAGCCAGTTCCAGGAGGACTTACAGAGTATTTATCTGCTCTTGGTAAAAAACAATTAAAAATAGCTGAAACTGAGAAATATGCCCATGTTACTTATTTCTTTAATGGTGGACGAAAGGAACCTTTTCCAGGAGAGGAACAAATCCTCATTCCTTCACCAAAAGAAGTGAAAACGTATGACGAGAAACCAGAAATGAGTGCTTATGAAGTCGCTGATAAATTACGAGAGAAACTAGATGATGAATCAATTTCATTTTACTGTGTTAATTTTGCAAACTCAGACATGGTAGGACATACCGGAAACTTTGAAGCAGCAGTAAAAGCAATTGAGGCCCTTGATCAATGTGTAGAAAAAATAGCAAAGAAATGTCTTCAAGATGGTATCGCCCTAATTATTACTGCTGATCATGGAAATAGCGATATTATGAAATATCCAGACGGTTCACCACATACTTCACATTCTGATGCAAATGTCCCTTTTTGCTTAGTACACTCGAAATTTAAAAACAAAAAGTTTAAACTTAATAAAAATAACTTCGCTTTAAAGGATATTGCTCCTACAATATTATCGGTGTTGGGGATAAAACCTCCAGATAATTTTGAAGGTGTAAGTATATTTTGAGGTTAGGATGAAGAAAATTGCAGTTTTGTGTTCTGGAGGAGATGCTCCTGGAATGAATGCGGCCGTTCGTTCTGTTGTTAGAACTGGTTTGGGTGAAGGATTAGAAGTCTATGGTATTCAAAGAGGGTATTTAGGACTTTTAGAGGGTAAATTTCGCAAAATGAATGCTGCTTCTGTCGGTAATACTATCCAACATGGAGGAACGGTTATTCAAACTTCCCGCTGTGAAGAATTTAAAACAGTCGAGGGAAGAAAGAAGGCCCATGATATATTAAAGTCTCAACACATTGATGGTCTAATTGTTATTGGTGGAGATGGTTCCTTTAATGGAGCTCATCTCTTACATGCGGAACATTCTTTTCCAGTCATTGGAATTCCAGGTACTATAGATAATGATATTTCAGGAACAAATTATACAATTGGTTTTGATACTGCTGTATCAACTGCGGTTTCAGCAGTAGATAAAATACGAGATACTGCATCTTCACATGACCGAACCTTTATAGTGGAAGTTATGGGAAGAAGATCACCAGCAATTGCACTTCATGTAGGGGTATGCTCTGGTGCTGAGAATATTGTTTTTCCAAATGAGGAGCTAAATTGTGCTCAACTTGCAAATGATATAAAAAGAGGACTCTCAAGAGGTAAAATGTCTTCAATAATTATCGTTGAAGAGGGAGAAAAACCTGGTGATATAAGTTATGAACTCAAAAAGAGACTTGAGTTGGAGCATCAGTTACAGTCTCATGTTTGTGTTTTAGGTCATGTCCAAAGGGGTGGAAATCCCTCTCCGCTAGATAGATTTTTAGCGTCTAAAATGGGAAATCTTGCCGTCATGAGTTTACTTGAGGGAAAGACTGAACATGCGATTGTCTATACCCATGGAAAAGTTCAAGTTACAGACTTAAAGGATTGTTTAAAAAAGAAAACAGAGTATCTGACAGAGTACAAAGATTTAGCAAGAAAGCTATCAATTTAAGATTCTAAAGACTTACGCGCTCAACGTTTTTTTCATTTTTGAATTCGGAATCACTTGTAAAATAACATTTAAGCTTACCGTTTTTATTGGTTCCTACAAGTGAAGAATGATAGAGTTTATGTCCTCTTGCAAATTTAGATTTCAGATTTTGACAACTTGATTTTGGTGATTGGCAGAGATGCCCATCCCTTTCGTCACAAATAATTGTAAGTACGGCCATTTTTGCATTCTGGCACACAACAATTCCATCAGAGGAATCAGCGATACCTCTTAAAAAATCCGGATCACCTTTTGAATTTTTCTCGCAAAACTTATTCACATCTACAATCTCTCCCATACAGTCAACTTTTTGTATACCTTCTGTTGTAACAATTGGCCCTGTAGGAAGTTTCTGAGATTTGCAAACTTGTTTTAATTCAAATTTCTTTTCTTTGAGACCAGAAATCTTGTACTCAAGAACTCTGGCACTCAAAGAAGATAGAAATAAAAAATAAAAAATAATTGTATATTTAAACATTATGATGGAAACAACCCTCTTAATCTCATCGCCTTTTGTAGTCTTTCAAGTGCAGCAATAAAAGCTGCCTTTTTCATATCAATATTATAGTGTTTTGATGTATGGACAACTTTTTCAAAAGACTGCTTAAGAATGTAATGTAGCTTTCCATTAATTTGCTCAAGATCCCAAAAGAAATTTTGTAAACCTTGAACCCATTCAAAATAAGATACGATAACACCTCCAGCATTACAAAGAATATCTGGAATAATGAAGGAACCTTTTCCTGATAAATATTCTATTGCTTCACGAGTAAGTGGTCCGTTTGCACCTTCAGCAATAATCTTGGCCTTTACATTTCTCATGTTTTCTTTTGTAACAACTCCATCAATTGCCGCAGGAATGAGGATATCAACATCTAGTCCCAAAAGCTCTTCATTTGAAATATGTTGAGCACCAGGAAGATCTTTTAGAAACTTTCTTTCATGAACCCATTCAACGGCCTTTCTAATATCAATTCCATTTGGGTCATAAATCCCTCCTGAAACATCAGAGACGGCCACAACTTTTGCTCCCTGTTCATAAAGATCTTGGGCCGCTGGAATACCAACTTTACCAAAACCATGTATCGCCACAGTTGTTTCACTTCCAATATCCATTCCAATTTCATCAGCAGCAAAATTAATACAATACGCAACTCCCTTACCAGTGGCCTCTGCCCTTCCTAATGAGCCACCAACTGCAATAGGCTTACCTGTGACGACACCAGGAACTGTGTAACCTTTCTCTTGTGAATAAGTATCTAAAAACCAGGCCATGGTTTGTCCATCTGTTCCAATATCTGGAGCAGGGATATCAACTTGAGGCCCAATCATCATGCTGATTTCTGTAGCATATCTTCTTGTAAGAGACTGAAGCTCTTGACGAGATAATTCATTCGGGTCGACTTGGATTCCACCTTTTGCACCTCCAAGAGGTAGACCTACGAGAGCACATTTAAACGTCATAAGCATCGCAAGTGCCGCAGTTTCAGACAAGTCAACCTTTGGATGATAACGGATTCCACCCTTACCAGGTCCAAGAGTCATATTGTGTTGAACTCTGTAACCCATGAACGTTTTCACTGTTCCGTCATCTAATCGAATAGGAACAGCAACTTGAAGAGCACGTTTGGGATATTTTAGTCTCTCTACGATATTTGGATCTAGATTTCCAACTTGAGAGGCCTCTTCTAATTGTTCAAAAGCATCCTTAAATAAGGGACTATCAAATAAGCTCATGTAAACTCCTTAAAGAGTATTAAGTACTTTCTTTAAATAATTATGCGAATTTTTCTTACAAAAATCTAGCTATGGCAAGAACATCTTATCGAAATCTCTAAAGGCCCATATCATATCTTAGACCCACTGTGGCATTTGATTCTTTTGAGAAAAGAAGGGTTTTGTCATTTTGAGAAGAAGATATAAAGAGGTCTATATTATAAAAAACTTCTTTATCTAGATTAAAAACATATGAATTTTGATTTACTGCATAATCCAAACTATAACTTATTTTTTGCTTTTCAAAGTTTTTAAAGAGGTGAATCCCATACTCACCACTACGATTTAAATCTGCATAACTTACGATATAGGGATTAATGAAATTGAGCTTTAAGTTTCCTTCTATTAACCTGGCCTTAAGTCTAAGTTTGTAATTCTTATTAAATTCTACTTTTGTAGAAGGTTTTAGAGCTTTTTGAACGCTCCCAACTTTTGCCAAAGTTGATCCTTTTTCTGCATGCTTAATTTCACCGGAAAGTCTTCTATCGGCATATTTAATAAGATTTTTTGTTAAATTATTCTTTCTTTCTGTTTCGTCTGGTCTTGAAATATTTAATCCACTAAGGTTCCAGACTTTATACTCATGGTCATAGCGCTCCCAATTATTCCAATTGTCTATCATTTGTTGATAAATACCGGCCTCATCATGGACAAATGTGTAATCCATCCAGATTTTAGGTCTAAGAGGGGTCGGTGTGAGATCATCGTCTGGAATATGGCTTGCGATTGTTCGACTTTGTATCTTTTTAGTACTATTTGGATTTATCTGAGTCTTGTCATCTGCATTTGCTTTATGTGCACTACAAATAAGTGCAAAAATACACAGACTGTCTAATTTCTTTACAGTTTGTAGTATTTTCATACTCTGGAATAATGACCTAAATACCTTATATAACATAATATTTTTGCTCTCCAGCTTATTGTACTGCAAATTTTTTGCCAATTTTAGAGAGATGATTGTAAAAGGTGAACTTTTAAAAGTTGAGTTAAAACATACCACTGAACTCCAGATTTACTCGATGTTTCTTCTAACTCTTTGGAGACCAATTATTCTACTCTTTATCAAAAGGTAAAAATTCAAGTTGATTACCGTCGTCTCTAGAAATGGTTGGCAAAAGGCCACTTGGAACAGTTTTAGGGTGATTGAGTGAATTGTCAAAATACCCTTTTTTAACTGCATTTTGATCCCATAGACTGAAGGATATAAAATCTAATAGTGCTTCAATCTCAAAATTATTCAATTGTACTGGAAAAAGCATATTGCTTTTAGGTTGCCTAGTGAATTTCATATTTTGGTATGGAATAAGAGGATCAAGTTGAAAAAATGAATCGAAAAAGCCTGATCCGGCCTTTTTTCTTGCAATAAAATCTAAATCCACTGGCCCCCTAAGGTGATATTCAATGACTCTACGAAGTGTCTGTCTTGCTATTTTTTTCAAATCTCTGAAATCCTTTAATATCCCTTCGCCTCTTTCAGATCCATGATGGTAGTAAGGGTAGGTTTCAATAACATTTCTCAATTGAGGTACTCTGAATTGGAAACAATCAGTAAGGTTTTTTCCAATAATACCTTTTCCAATATCTGGATGGTAGTTTGTGTTTGCAAAATGAGTCTTTCCTGAAACGATACACTTTGGAGTTCTTCCAAATGGAGAGTCACCCGGTCTTATAAAACCTGTTCCACTTTGGAAAAGTTGAGCAGATTGAGTGAGTGGACTTCTTTTGTCACTTTTAATTCCTAGGGAAGCAAATCCATCTCCAAACAATGGAGGAGCATGGCATGATACACAACCAGCACCATTGTATTTTTTATCACCTAATCGAAAACTTTCGCCTATATCTGTAAGAAATACTCCAAGTCCAATAAGTTCATTTAAAGGGAGTATATTTTCACCTTTTACAAATCGGTCATATGGCGAGTTGTTTGCAACGTGAGTTGATACGAAAGAAGCGAGAGCAAGTGATAGATTGCGATCGTTTATTTTTCCATTTTTAAAAGTATTTTTAAATAGTTCCATATATTTTGCAGAGTTTTGTAATTTGGCAATGGCAATGGCCAAACATTCATTTCGGGTAGGTATTGAAAGTGCGCCGTTTTTTCTAAATGTTGGTACATGGGTAATGATTTCTTTAGGAACATTAAATCTACCCGTATCAATTCCTGTATGAGGATCAGCGTAGTGGGAATGAATTATCAGTATTTTTTTATTTTTAAAGATCGGGCCATTTTCACGGAAAGGATTTTTGTTATATAGAGGGTGAGGAACTGGATTTGTTCCACACATTTCCACTCCTGTATGGATAGGCAGCAATACTTGAAATTTTAAATCACCAAACCTTCCGTCATGGAAAAGACCTATATTTTTGTAAGGATCAGCTCTGTAAACAACATTAAGAGTTGAGAGGGAATTTCTGAACATGAATCTCTTACCTTCTCTTCCTAGTCCATCACTTCCAGTATTTCTATTGATAGATAATTTACCTGTTGCAAAACTTTCTCCAACATTATCACCGTTTGGGCCACCCTCACCTAATGCCCCAACATTCAACGAGTTTCCATCTGCAAATCCATGGTTTGTCAGATGGCACGTAGCGCAGCTCACATCATTATTCCTAGATAATATGGTGTCACTAAAGAGTAGTCTCCCAAGCTCAATTATTTGTTTAGAAGGAGTAAAACCTAGAACTTTGTCATACTCGGGAGTAGGAAGTTCTTTTAAATTTACTTTGAATTGAGTTCGAATTTCATCAGAAATTTTTGAAATTTCAAAATTAGGTTTCTGATAAAATAGTCCAAAAACATAAATAATATAGATGAAAAGTGGAGGAAGTATGAGAAATATTTGCCTCATATTTTTCCTAGTTTCCAGGAATATTTTGATAGGAACTGAGCCCAATTCTAGTTTTCTTTTGGTAATCATTGCATAATTCGTATGGAGATAGAGTTCCTTTATTTTTTCTAGTTTGAAATTCGCATCTATTACCTAAGATAAAATAGTAAGTCTCAATGAGAGATGGCCTATCTTTTTCTTTATTGAAATAAGTTACAAAACCTGCGCCTTCAACTGCGCGAGTATCTTCTAAAACTGGAAATTGAGAAATTTTCATTTTATTAATCGAATAATCTGTTGATAAACCATCACTCTTGAGACCATATTCGACTATGAAGAGTTGAGGAAACCAATTCATTGGAGCAGTTTCAATATCACCATCATCGCAGTTGCCTAGAGAACCCATAGGACAGCATCTAACGAAAATTTTGTCTTTGCCATTTTTTTTATAAACAAAAGGTCTTCTTGTTAATCCTTTTATTGATTCTATTTTAGTTTGATTATCGATTTTATCATCATTCATATTCAATAGACCCTCTGCAGGTGAACATCTTGATATAAATGTTGAATCAAGGTTTAATTTTATATTTAGTCCACCATCTGCGTTTTCATTTGGGATTTCAATTCTTCTATAAACTTCTTTAGTATGAGAATCGACAAGGAAAGGGATTTCATTTTTATTATTATACCCTCTTGATACAATCATATCGGACATAGAAGTTTGAATTTCGGTTAAGATTTCATTATTTTCTGAGTAATCAACTTTTTTCGATAAAAGTGTTTCAGAGTCATTCATTAGAGTATTATCCATATCAAAATAACGCCAAATAATATCCTTCGATCTTTTGACCATTTTAATAAATAAGATCCTTTGCATATGTTTTTGTTCTATCGTTTGTTCAGAATTAAATTTATGCTTTTGCATCTCGATGTATTGATGTTGCCCTAAGTATATCAATAAAGTTGATACAGTAACTGCAACCATCATCTCAACAAGTGAAAACCCCCTGGAGTCTACTTTTTCAGTTGTTTTCAATCACAATCCTTTGATCAATTCCCATTTTCGATAATGCTATTTTAATTTGAATAAACTTTTTAAAATTTCCAGCATAATGCCTATGGGCCAAATCTGAATCACTTGTTGAAAAATCTGAAGTAAAAAAAGACTTTGTTAATTTAACCATTCCTTCGTCACATGTGGTGCTTTGGTCAATATATTCTTTGAATGAAAAAGAATAATTGAAATTTCCCATATCTTTGAAACATGCCAGATGTGTTGGAGCAATATCATCTTCACAGTCGCTTCCTTTTACATATAATCCATATTTTTTATAGACAATATTCCCAAATTTATCAACAACAAGAGGTTTAGCGTTTAAACCATCATTTATACAAAACGCCTTTCGTCTAAACCAGGCCTTTGAACCATCATTTTTGGATGGATCAATTCTATACAAATAAAGTGAACCATACATATCTAAATTAGATTTTAATTCATCAGCAGGTTCACTTTGTAGTTTTACAGAACTATTCCATAAACCTTCCATAAAAGTTGAACTTGCGATAGAAGGAATTTCTATCTGGGAAGGTCTTTGCACATATTTATCAGTTCCTTGAATGAATACTTTATCATTCTCTTTTACGAGTGCAACCCATAGTGGATCTAAAATCTGAGAAACATCAGCTGGATTGTCGAAGATATCTATAAATTTAAAACCTTCTGAAATCCCACCAATTTTATGTGCTGGAAAAGTATGTCTGTAATGAATGGGCTGGACTAAAGAATAAGATTTAAGTAGAGACATAGGTGTAATTGGTGGAATAAAGACTCCTCCAGCATTATTACACTGAATATTACCATCATTTATATCTTCAGAACGATTGTCACTGCTTTTAAACCAGTTGTTGTTACTATCAAAACCCCTTGCTTCACCGTTAAAACTTGGTTTATCAGATCTAAAATATGATAGGGTTAACTTACCATTAGGGTCATTTTCTGCTTTTGCACAAAGAAACGCTTTTCTTTTCGTTAAGTCTGGTACATGATTCGAAACTCCAACTTTTGAAGGTCTATTTTCTTCCGTAAATAGTATTCCTCTATGTTGAATTGAATGAAAAAGCAAAGCTCCCTGTCTCATACTACTTGGATTTTTAAAAGCAGAATAGATATCGTAATTGATATCTCTGGCCTGAATTAGTCCTCCTCCATTAAAGTGAATGGCAAATCTTTGGGCATTACTATTTATTGTATCATTGAGATACTCATAATGAGGGAGAGGAAAACCAAAATGATCTCCTTCAATTCCAACCCAAAATTCTTTGTATGCCGATTCGAGATTATCAGAATTATGAAAAAAACTTTCTAACTGACCTTTTTGTGAATAATTTTCAGGAGCAATAAATATTCCTCTTTTGGCAAGATTGACATATTTATAATAAGAATTACCATCACTTGAGTTCACCAAAGAAATACTGGGCGATTTCTTTACAGGATCCATCAGACCTTGGGCCAACTCAGCTTTATTTGAAACTTCTTGAGTATCAAACATATCTTCTAAATTTTCTTTTCGAGAAAACTCAAGCCCCATTAATAAACATTTTTTATCAGCTTCATACTGTGAGTACGAGTTAATAGAAAATGTGGTATCAACTCCAAAATCTTTGTAAAGTCTATACTCTCCAAAAACATAACATAAAATGGGCAATTGATCTGTACATGGTCTTGAAAAGTATTCTAATTGACCAGAATCATTTATTTTTCCAGATACACACTTATGAACATTTAAATCACCTGAAATACTATTCGTTGTCGATTGAAACGTATCTAAATTTATACTTGAAGTTGCTTTTAATGAACACTCAGGAAATTGTGAATCAAGTGGTTCTGCCGGCAAATTTTCCATGGGGCCAAAGGTTTTTAATCCAAATCTATCGCAGGCCTTTGTGTAACAACTTGTACAATTAATTTCAGGAGATTCAATATCCATCTGTTCGTTGAAAAAGCTCTTACCACTTTCATCTATGAGGTGGTAACCAAGAATAAATTTAAAAAGTTGATTTCCTTCTTTAGAGTTATATTGTGTAGATGGAAGACAAACTTTTCTACATAGATTATTTGCCGAGTTAATACTTCCTTTATCTTTTATATTAAATACGAGGTTATAGATTCCACTTCTAGCTGAAGCTTCTCCTCCGATTCTCATTGGAAACTCAAGAAATGGTTCTTCTTTGAATACTTTTTCATTTAAATCATATATTTTTTTATAGTATTCATCCTCTTTACCCTCTTGTTCACTGACAAGAATATATTCTTGAATAACGGAATTCTCTGTCTCTATAACATGTCCCATCGTTAATTCAACAACAGTATCCAGATCCCCGTTAGAAACATTATAATCCTTTTCACCATTTTTGATTTGAGCAACTGGTCTAAATCGTGGATTTAAATTTCCATTTAATGATTTACTCTCTCTATTAAATTCAAAATTAGTTTGTACAAAAAGATCATCATATTCTCTTTGAGAACTTGACTCAGAAGGACATCTAAACCATTTTTCATTACATGATACAGCAACGTTTTGTTCTACATCAGACTTAATAAATTTTTGGCCATTTACTTCATATAGAAAACCGGTTTGAACTTGAGATCTACTATATTCAACATTTACAACGGGAGGTCTATCATTAACTAAATTAAAGGAACCTGTATTAACAACCAAATCTGGATCTCCTGTACCAGGGATTGTTCCCGTCATGCTAAGTTTTGCACCATTTGAGTGGCAATAATCAATATTTCCGGCCCAAAAAAATGATTCCTTACTATTGATTTTGATGATGGGATCATTATCATTATTTTCAGGATTATAAGTTCTTAGAGCTACGACACTACGAATTCTAAAACCAATATCTTTAACATCATCTTTTAAGTTCTTGTTCAAAGTAAGATCAATAATATCAAATAGCTTTGCCCCACTATCATTAATGGGATTTAAATTCATAGGAATGACTTCAACAACACCATACATTAAATCTTTATGTTTTTCAGGAGTTGTCTCTCCTACATTGTCTGAGCCAAGAATTCCCTCTGAGTCTTTATATTTGAAGCATTTAAAGTAATTCGATTCAACGAAATTTTTTTCCACAATGCAAGGGTGACTATCAAAGATATCTTCTTCAGGAATGGAGTTTACTAATTCCCAGTTTGGAATTTTATTCCATTCAGAGTCTGAAAATGTGGGAGAACTAGAAAGATCAGATTCACTCTTCCTTGAATCAAACAAATTAAGCTCAATCAGACCAACTCCACTGCTTAAGTTAGAACTTACTAGCTCACATAAACCTTTCGTATGTAACTTATCTTCAGACGAAGTATCTTCAACGTTTAAATATTTATCCTTACTGTAATTCAATATTTGACTTGCATAGGTTGAAAGGGAAACTGATGTTTGAATTTTAACTGTTGTTTGCGTCGCAGTTTGCATCAGTTTTGTAACAACAAGTCCTGCTCCTCCAAGTATTGCAACCGACACGAATAACTCAGTAGATGAAAAACCAAATATATTCTTATAAATATTTTTCATATTCTCTCCTAATGACTTGGCACTGCAACAAATCGAATTATAGTCTTAACTTCAGCAAATTCTTCTTCATGTACAGGAAGACCAATTTCACTATATTTTTTCGACCAGTCAGGCTCAAAAATTCGGCTTGGTTCCAATACTGCAAGAGATTTGGATTTATATTCATCAGGAAGAGAATTACATTCTACATTAGTTACTATAAATTCATCTCTATTTGCAGCATCGAGATCAAAACAGGAAACTTCTACAGAATAGTCGACTTGACCTCCATCATCATGATGCTGCTCTTGCCTTTTTTCTAAAGATGTTCCCGCATCTTCCGATTTCCCTATCAAAGAAGAGTTTGAAGTGGCTTGTGTTATTAGTCTCTCTTCTTTGACAATTTTTTTCATGTATTTACAGTCAACGTAATCTGTAATTTTTTTTGTTTGTCCAGGAAGTAGAGGCTCTTCAGTATTACTTACTATGTCTAAAGATCTGTGAAATCCAGTCCCAGACTTATCTGTGTAGTATTTAGGATTATAGGTTGTTTTTACATCCAATGAAAGGCGATAGATAATTCCAGGACCCTTATTTGTAATAACTAGAGGAACTTTGGCCTTAGAATCTAGGAATTCTTGAGGGCCCCTGCATGGAAAATTCGGGTCCATACTTATATTTGACTGGCAGTAGGCCGCACAACTAATATCGGCCGCTCCTGCATTGATATGAAGTTCAGAAAAGGGTCTTCTCACATCAGAATAAGATACAATTGAAGATTTTGCATCCTCATCTTTGATTTGTGTCTCATCGTTTCCGAGATTTTCTGGAGTGAACTTAGTTTTAACCTTGACGAGAACAACTTTTGTATCACTGTCATATAAAAGACTCTTGGGCGGAATTCCACCGATGAGACTTTCGTAAGTATTTTCCTTTGACCAGTCAACTAGCCTAAATCCGATGTATGTAGATCCAACAACACTTTTAATATTATCACTATATTTATTAAATTTGTAGGTTAAGAAATTTTCAAATCCCTCGGTTTTAATTTCTTCGGAAGTAGGGATTTCAAAATTATAATCATTTGGGTGGGCCTTAACTGACTCATCTTGGGTTACTCCTTTTAATTTATCACCACCCCAGATGCATTTTCCTGAAACAGATGAATTTTCTAAAATTTCACCTTCATATTCGCGACACCAAATTATATTTGCTGAAATCATATTTTCAGCTGCAGATAAGAGCCTAGAGTTAGCTAATTGCGCTTTATCCTCATTGAGAGCAAGAATTGCTTGATTTTTCCCAATATCTGTCAAATCTAGAATTGTTACTGCCGCTGCGGTCATTCCTGCTGTTAAAACGACAGTTGTTAAGAGTGTTCCGCCTTTTTGATTCAAACACTTTTTTGTATTATAGAAAAACTTTAAAATCAAAAGAATAGATTTCATACCCCTCCCTATCAAACTTCCCCACATCAAGCATATTCCAGGAGGTTAAAAAATAAGAAATATTTCCTATATCTTATTGAAAATATATCTGAACTACATCTGAAACAATGCCAATTTTTTTTGCCTTTACCTACACACCATCAACAAGTTCTCTAGATTCATCCATTAAACTCTTGAGTATTTTTTGAGTTTCTTTGTCAATATTCATATCTTTGGATTTTGCGTTCATTGCCTTAATGAATGCATTGGCCGACACATCTGCTGAAATTGCATTTTTCTTAGTTGTTTTTGACTTAGGTAAAACTTCTGCACTACCACTTTTAAGGGCCTTTTTTAATTGCGCCCTTTTTGTTATTTCACCTGCGTTTATTTTATTCAATATCTCTTTTTTAAGATTATTATTTGGAATTGCTGCAAATTCAATTAATACATACTTCTCAATGTCATAAACTTTTGCAGATTCTTTAATATTCTTTGGCAGCTTTGCAATGATCAAGCTTCTATGAACTTCAGTTTTTGAAATTCCAAGGGCCTCGACTATTTTTCTCTCACTTGATTTTGTTGCTTTTTGGTAATTATAAATTCCATCTGCCTTGTCTATATAATGTAGGGCCTCTCTTGAGGAGTTTTCAGAAAACTGTATGGCCATTAACTCTTCTTTAGATTTATTATCCAAAACAAAACATGGGGCCTTCTCCATATTTATAGAGCTCATTGCCCTAAATCTTCTTTCTCCACAAATCAATATATGTTTATCACCTTCTTTGTTCAAAACAAGTGGTTGAATAAGACCATTGGCCTTAATATTTGCTGCCAACTCTTTAATTGAATCATCATTGAATTTCGTTCGGACTTGGGCCTTAACTGTGATGTCCTTCAGTTTTATCTCAGTCAGCTTGGCCCCTCGAAGTAGTTTATCGTCAGATAAATTAAAAATTTCCTGACCTACTTTTTGTGCTAAATCAATTGAGTCTCTTTCTCTTTTAGATACTCTTGGTGCAAATTCTTTTGCCATAACACTCTCCCTGTGTATTCAGAAATGTAGTCTTTATAGATCTAACGATTCCCAAAGTGCATCATAGTCTTGCTTTCCTCTACTTCTTTTTCCAAACTTAAATATTGGTCGTTTTAGAGAAATTGATTCTTGCATCTGAACAAGATTACGCACAGGAGGGGTTATATCAAATGATTGAGCTAGCTCACCGATTCTTTGTCTTTCAATTTTCCTTCTTGAATTAAACATGGAAGGGATTATTGAAAACTGAAGATTTGGATTCTCTGTATCCTTAATAATCTCAAAAGTATCCATCAATTCTTCAAGTCCATCGATTGAATAATCCTGTGCTTGAGTGGGTATGAGTATCCTATCACTAGCAACAAGAGACATGATAAGTTCATCTCCTAACATCGGAGGGGTATCAATGACAATATAATCGAAATCTAAACTTGCTTCACTCAATCTCTTTTTGAGAAGCCTCTCTTTTCTTCCTGCATCTTTACGAATTTCACCCTCAGATAAAATAAGTAATTTTGATAAATTTGCAAGATGCCTACTCGAAGGAATGAGTTTTATATTCTTGTAAAACTCATCATCCCCTTCAATTTCAACGATGACATCCTCTGTTTCAACATCGCCAATCAGCCATTCAGGAATTAGTGTCCTCTGAATTGTCACGTTCAATGTTGAGCTTAAATTGGCCTGTGAATCTAAATCAATGGCCAAGACCTTTTTGCCCTTATTTGCTAGATGACATAAAAGTTGATAACACTGCATGGTCTTTCCGACCCCGCCTTTGTTATTGGCGACTGTGATAACTTCCATGATACCCCCTTCCTTGTCGCGTTTTAACGAAAAAGTTTTTCGCATCTAAATTGTATGAAGACAAAAAACACTTCGTCAAAAAAATTACTTTATAATATTCTTTTTTTACAAAGTTTATTTTAGACTCACTGCATATCGATATGTTTCTCCTCTCTTGCTAGAAGTGAAGAAAAATTCAAAAGGAAAGGTCATGCCTATTAAATCCCTCACTGTACAAGAACTAAAAGATAAACTTGATGCTGGAGAGTCACTGACATTAATTGATTGCAGAGAACAAGAAGAATGGGATGAAGGACATATTAAAGAGGCCATATTCATGCCTTTAAGTACATTTAAGGAAAACTTTAAAAATCTTAAAGTTGAAAAAGGCTCACAAATAATAATTCAGTGTAGAAGCGGTAGAAGAAGTATGAGCGCTTGCTATATTTTAGAAGATAATGACTTTACTGACCTTTATAATTTAGAAGGGGGAATTCTCGATTGGGAGAAGGCCGGACTTCCAGTAGAAAGATAAATTCGAGAAATATGATAGATCTATTTGGAAATAACATTGAAAATACAGAACCTATTACTCAAACTGAACTTAGCGATGAAGAAGTTCTTTTTGAAATTGATCAACTTAAAGCTGAGTTGAAAGAAAAGCTAATTATTTTAGGCCATCACTATCAGCAAGATGATATTATCCGCTTTGCTGATATCAAAGGTGATTCTCTAGCATTGGCCCAAAAAGCAAAAGAGACAAAAGCAGAATATATTATGTTTTGCGGAGTACATTTTATGGCCGAAACAGCTGATATCGTAACACATGGGAAACGAACAGTAGTTCTACCAGATCTAAGAGCAGGTTGCTCTATGGCGGATATGGCCAGTGCTGAAGATATCAATAAAGCATGGAGTTTTTTTAAAAGTGCTACAGATGAAAAAATTGTCCCTATTACATATATAAATTGTGCTGCAAGTTTAAAATCTTTTGTTGGTAAGAATGAAGGAAGTATTTGTACCTCAAGCAATGCCAAAAAAGTAATCAAATGGGCCTTAGAAAAAGGGGATAAATTACTCTTCTTTCCTGATCAACATTTGGGTAGAAACACTTGCTTTGAACTTGGAATACCACTTGAAGAAATGGTTGTTTATGATCCAAACTATCAAAATGGAGGACTCTCGTCCAAACAAATTCAAAACGCAAAAGTTATATTATGGTATGGACTTTGCTCGGTACATCAAGGTTTTACAAAAGAACAGGTGTTAACTATTAAGAAAAATAATCCTAGGATGGAAGTGATAGTTCATCCTGAATGCAATTTTGAAGTTTTTTCTGCTGCGGATGATGCTGGTTCTACGGCGTATATAATAGATAAAATTAAACGAGCTCCTGCAGGTAGTGAATTTGCAGTTGGGACAGAAATAAATTTAGTCAATCGTCTAGCGCATGAAATGACTGATAAAAAAATAATCTCCCTCTCTCCTTATCAATGTTTGTGTACAACCATGTATCGAATTCGCCCAAGATGGTTGCTTGCCTCTATGCGGGCCATAAAAAACAATAATCCCATAAATGTAATCAAAGTGGATAAGACAACGAGGGAGTTTTCTCTAAGAGCGCTTGAAGCTATGTTTAAAATTACTTAAGGATAATTTAGCTCTCTCATGACGCGATAAAAATAGACTCGATTTGCTGTTATGTTGGCAAGATTGTACCAAAATTGCTATAAAGATTCATTAACATGAGGTTCACATGATCTATGCAGATTACAATGGCTCAGCGCCACTTGCTGAGGAAGTTAAGGAATATATTACTAACCGAATTATCTCGGGTCCTTTTGCCAATCCAAATGCAATTCACTATTTAGGACAAAAAGTAAAAATGGCCATGGAGAATGCAAGATCGGTTTGCGCAAAAAATTTAGGTGCGACTCCAAGACAAATTATTTTTAATTCTGGCTCTACAGAGGGGATTAATACTGTTTTTCATTCCATAATGCATGGGCAAAAATCAGAAGGTAAAGGCCTTATGGTTATATCGGGAATTGAGCATTCGGCCGTCATTAAAACTGCCAAGTCCTACCAGTGCGAAGGATATGATTTAGAAATTATTGAAACTCTTCCAAATGGGGTTGTTGATGTAGAAGATCTAAAAAAAATAATTTCTAGAAACCATAAAAGAGTAGCAGTAGTTGCAGTAATGGCCGCCAATAACGAGACAGGGGTTATTCAGCCTTTTCAGGAAATTTCTCAAATTTGTAAACAATCGGATATACCATATTTTTGTGACACGACTCAGTATATCGGCAAATATCCCTTTAATTTTGAGGAATCGGGATTAGACTTTGCAGTTGTGGCCGGCCATAAAGTCGGGGCCCTCACGGGTACGGGAATTCTCATTGCAAAAAGGCCAACAAATTTGAAAACTCTCATTATTGGGGGAGGACAGGAAAATGGTTTAAGGGGTGGAACACAAAATTATCTTGGAAATGAAACTTTGGCCGTTGCTTTAGATGCAATTACAAAAAACTTTCACCGACTCGAAGCAATCAAGTCGAAACGTATCGAATTTGAAAATAAACTGAAACAAGCTTTCCCAAATATTGTCATTATGGGAGAAAGTGCTCCCAGATTGGCGTCAACTACCTATGTTTCATATCCAGGAGTACATGGACAGGCAGTACAAATTGAGCTAGAAGCTCAGAATATATTTGTGACTACATCTTCAGCATGTTCTGACAATGAACCAGTAACTTCAAGGGTGCTTAGAAGTATGAATGTTAGTGATGAGGTTGGAAGAGGGGTTGTCAGAATTAGCTTGGGAACCTGTTGTTCACTAGACGTTTATGACGAAATTTTTGAGGCCTTAGTAAAGGCATATAAAAAACTTGGTAAGATTGATAGCTTTTAAAAATAAATACATATTTGCAATACTGATTGTCTTGGGTTGTTCACATCAAGTGGCCAATTTGGGAAGTATGCCCAAAAATAGTCTTCTTGAACCTATTGAAAGTGGAAATTATGTTCAATATTTTCTGATTACTGCCAGTAGTCTTGCTCAAAATAATCAGACTGATTTGCTTCACGAATACGTGGATATTTCAAAAAAAGAGTTTGGAAATTCGTTTAAGTCAATTCACTTAGGAGATATTCAAGAAAGTGATAGTGGAATATTTGACATTTACGGAATTTCTTCTCCTTATAATAAAAAAATAAACTCTAAATTATTAGGTAGTAATATTGAGAGGATTAGAGGTCCTTTGCAAAATGAACTTGCAGAAAAAAATATCATTTTAAAAAGTGGTAAAAACAGGATTGGCCTAATTCATATTGTTAAACGTCCTAAAGAAACAGATCTTGATCACTTATACGAGGACTCAATACTTACATATCTCAAACAAAAAAGTATACTCAATTTTAAGAAGGTGGATTCACTTGTAGTTCTGGCAAATTTTGGTTCAAATTGTGTTGGTTTTGCCAGAGGAGATCAAATTTCATTTACAGATTTTCCTAAAACTCAACTATACTGTGACAATGATGATCCTCTGCTTATTTTTATTAAGCGACTTCCATTTGACAGACCAAAAGTTATCATCACAACAGGCGAACGATTTGCAGTTGGAAACATCAGAGATATTCCAGTCATACAAATCCAAAATGATTCAAAAAAATTTCATCTCTTAAAACTAGTATTCAACGGAGAGTATAAAGAATTGAATAAGAGTTTATCAGTTGTGACATGGCCAATTCAAACCTGCTCTTATTTTTATGAAATTGATACATGTGAAAAGGGCCTAGGGGACAGTAAAGAGACTAGAAGTGCACAATTTCTAGGCCATAAAATTAGATCAAATACACTATAATTGTTAATCTTTGCAAATGAAGTTTCCTGTTTCATCGCAAACAACTTTTAAGCCTTTTTGACAAAATCCAGCAGAATTCTCACTTTTACAATTGGTTTTCAGAAATTTTCCAGTATACAGATTTCCTCTTGGACAAGCAGGTGAGCCCAACTCTCCACATCTATCAATTCCACAATATTTATTATATTTTCCAGGGCATTTAGAATATATGACTCCATAATATCCATACTTACATTGGAAACATTTGTTGGCCAATTTGATATTACAATTTTCATCATAGAGCTGACAGGCAACTGCTCCATTAGAATATGTGTCTGTTTTTTTTCCAAGGGAAACATTTTGAATGGGAACAAAATTTGGATCTAAAATAAAGGTTCCTTTTATAAAATTCTTTGTTGAACTTTCTTCATATCTACTAAATGAATTGTCATCTATGTTTTTTGATAGATTATAAAAATTTATTGAAAATTTTCTTGGATCATTTTTATAATTAAAACTAAATATCATTTTCGATTTTTTATAAAATGAAAATTTTAAAACAAGATCTTTTATCTCACTGACTTTGCTAATTAATTTCCCTTTGGCAAATGAGCAAAGTTCTTGTTTTTTTACTTTAATCAACTCTAAATTTCCATTAGATGAAGTCTCATTAGAAGGTACCTTATAGATCAAGCAAAATTTTTCTTCTTGAGTATTCAAAAATGAAAACAATGGCCTAAAGGTATTGTAGGGATGAATTATTTTTTTCCCACTTTTAAGATTTGTATCAATTTTTTCTACAATCACAGAATGAGAAGTTGCTAGAATAAGGTGAGATTTGAAGAGATCAAAATCACTATGAAAAAGTTGACTTGCAAAAAGAGAAGCAGAATAAATAAAAAAACAAAGTTTAATCATAAAAAACTTCTCTCATACATCGAAACCCAACCAGATATTGGTCACTCCCACCAAATTCTTGAATTTGACGATTCTCATCTGACCAATAAACTCTTTTACCTAGTTCGTGCCATTTTGAATGTGGTTCAAGAAACTGTCCACTAAGTTTTAGGTTTTTCTGAGGTTCAATAGGGTTATACATGACTTCGAGACCTCCTCCAATGACACTAAAAATGCCAGTCCAAGATGATCCAGAAAATAAAGGGTCTTGATTAGGGAGAAGTTCTGGGCAACCTTTCACCCATGCAAGTTTGCAATCTTCAGGTCTAAGTTGATATATTTCATTTTCTTTATTTAGGTCTGCAGCAATATTTAGGAAACTTTTACTGTTCTTATTTGACCATGGGTATCGCCCTCGAAGTTTGCTTGGAACGCTAAACTGTCTACCTTGATCTACAGGTTTGAAAGAAGCTGCATCGAAGACATGTGCTTGAAGTAGTTTTTTTCCTCTTGAAGCGCAAAACAGTTGCATCTCTTCAATACTTAAATCAGAGGCGGCCATAAAGTCTTCATCATTTCTAAGTTTATATCCAATATTTTTCCAAATTTCTATTTCACTGCGCAACACAGGGCGTTTATCGACAAAAAGATGTCGTCCATGATTATCCCAAGTCCATAACTCTTTTTTAGGATCAACTTCTCCATAGGCATAAATTTTTTGAGGAAGATAGGCCTCATGACACGTATCCTCTAACAGGACTTTATAGATTTCATTTTTCATTCTTGAGGTATGTATATTGAGATAATAACCAAATCTAGGGCCTACGATACCAGAAGAAAATTCTTTTGGTATCACATTCAAATATTGGCCATTTACTTTTTCAATGTAGGCCATAGATTCATTAGTTTGGATATGAGGACGTTTATTTTTCTCTTGTGATTCAAAGTAGCAATCCAGAAATTTTGGATTGCAACGTAAATGTTCATTGTCCAGGCGTCTTAAAAGTTCGAGATTACTGCAAGAGATTTTTTCACGAAAGAGAAAGTCTGAAAAATCACCTTCAAACCACAACTTGCTTACTTCTTTAATCGCTTCTTGAATTGCAATAAGGTTACTAGATCTGTTGATAATTTTTTCATTTTCTAAATAAGAATTTCCCAAAAAGAAGAGACAAACAACAAAACCCATCAAAAGGACAAGAAGAAAATTTTTCCTCATAAAAAAATTCTCCTTTTTGAGGATTCACTAGATACTGGCGCTGCCATAAACTTAAAGCTATAATATAAGAGGGAAAATAACAAGGAAGTAATATGGATTGGATTGAAATTGCAAACAGCGAAAATAAAAAAGAAAGAAATATCCTTTCTTACCATGATTATTACACTCTATTTGAAAGAACTCCGAGACAACATGCAAGACCTTCTTTTGTTTATCTGAAAGATATGTTTGATTTTTATGGGAGAGATTCAGAAGATCATTTAAATTTGTTTCTCCAAAAGGATGATGAGACAACTCCAGTTCATGGGCAGTATGACACTCAAGAGCAAATCTACAGAAATCTCGTTAATTTTTATGAAGAAGGTCTCAATAATAAATTTATTTTATTAGTTGGCCCAAATGGATCTTCTAAATCTAGTCTTGTCAAAAAAATGATGCGAGGTCTTGAAAATTATTCTCAAAGTGAAGAGGGGCAACTCTACACTTTCAGTTGGGTTTTTCCTATTGATAATTTTGTGAAAGGAACACTAGGTTTAAATAGTTCTCCTACTGAGACTTCTATCAATACCTATGCCTATTTAGATGATAAAGATATAAATGCCATTTTAAACTCTGAGCTAAAAGATCATCCACTTCTTCTCATTCCTAGGCAGTATAGACAAAAGCTTTTTGATGATTTTTTTCAAAATGATATAGATTATTTAGATGCGATCAAAAAAACCTACCTATACCGAGGGGACTTATCAAAAAGAAATAAACTTATCTATGATGCTCTTTTAAAGAATTATAAAGGCAATCATTTTGATGTACTTAAACACATTCGAGTTGAACGATTTGAAATCAGCAAGCGATATTCTAACGGAGCAGTTACAATTGAACCTCAACTTCATGTTGATGCAAGATTACAACAAATTACAATGGACAAAAGACTTGCCTCTCTTCCTCCGAGTTTACAATCGCTCAATTTGTTTTCAACTCAAGGAGAAGTTGTACTGGCCAATAGAGGAGTGTTGGAATTTTCTGATCTACTGAAAAGGCCTCTTGACACTTTTAAATATCTTTTGCAAACGATGGAAAGCGGAAACATAAATCTTCAAGGTATTTTAACTGAACTTGATATATTCTTTATTGGTACTTCAAATGAGATCCATCTAACAGCATTTAAACAACATCCCGACTTTAATTCCTTTAAGGGCCGTTTTAATTTTATTAAAGTTCCTTATCTTTTAAATTATATACTAGAAGAAAAAATTTACGAAGATCAGGTCCAAGGTCTTTCAGATAATGCTCAGTTTGCTCCACACGCAATTAGAGCTCTATGTATGTTTGCAGTTTTCACAAGACTTCGTTCACCTTTGGCAAAACACTATCAAAATAATAAATTGGCAAAGATTGTGACCACACTTACTCCACTTGAGAAAGCACAATTACTAAGTGAAGAATTTCTGCCACAGAGATTAGACTCTGAAAGTAAACAGCTGCTTAAGCAAAATATCAAAGAAATAAGAGATGAATATATAAATTCTAACCTTTATGAAGGAAAATTTGGTATTTCCCCTAGAGAAATGAAAAAAATTATTTTCGATTTGGTCGCTGAATATAAATCTATTACCTATATAGAGGTATTAGATTTTCTAGAGCAACTTATAGAAAAAAGGGATGAATTTGACTTTTTAAATATGACTCCTCAGGGCGACTATCATCATCCTGGCCATTTTGTTAATCTCTTACGCGATTATTCACTCGATGAATTCGATAAAGAGTTACGCTCGTGTCTTGGTTTGGTAGACAATAGGTCTTACGAAGAATATATCAAACGATACGTTGAAAACATAAATGCTATGATCAAGGGAGAAAAAATTAAAAATGCGTTCTCTAATCGATTTGAAGATCCAGATCAATATTTTATTAATGAGTTCGAAAAAAATATAAATCTGAAAGAGGATCCAAAAACATTCCGTTCTCATTTAATCTCAAAACTTGGCGCCTATTATTTAGATAATCCTCACACTACAATAATTTATATTGACGTGTTTCCAAACTTGGTAAGCAGGCTACAAGAATCCTTTCGAAATGAACAAAAACAACTTATTGAAATTATTTCAAATAATCTTGTGTATTTCACTTCCGAACTAAATGACGATGGACAGTCCACTCCTATGTCTAAAGAAGGCAGAGAACTCATTACAAAAGTTTTAAATAATTTATGTAAAACCTTCAATTATTCTCAAGAGGCCGCTATATCATTATTAAAGGAGCTCATTAAAACCAAATACTAGTGATATGGCATTAAGGAACAAAACATTTACAACTCAACTCTATAGAGCTGAGTATTCTGTCGACGAAGAGCAAGTTGGTTTGCGCTTAGATCAATTCTGTCAAATTTACCTTGAGAGTTTTAGTCGAGAGGATGTTAAGAAGAAAATTAAAGTAGGTGATATCAAAATTTTGGATCGCCCTGGTAAAAATCGACCACATTCAAGACTTCTCTTTAGAGATATTGTCATCATCGAAACAAAGAAAACTACACATGAAGACGAATACTGGCAAGGAGAGCTTGTTCAACTCAAAGAGAAACCAGAAATAGTTTTTGAAGACGATAATATAATTGTGATTTCAAAACCACCTTTTATGTCAACACATCCTACTGGCAAACACATTTTTTATTGTGCTACAGTTTATTTTGAAATGATCTACGGACACACAATTCATAGCATTCACAGATTAGACAGAGAAACCTCCGGAATTCTTCTTTTGGGAAAAAACCCAAAAGCTTCTGCAATTTTAACTGATCATTTTGAAAAAGAGCTTGTTAGAAAATGTTATTTTTTTATGGCAAAACCAAAACGTCTAGTAAAAGAGGGTGATGAATTCTCTGCAGATGAAAGGCTTGGAGCAACAGAAGAAGGATTGAAGAGGGTCTATATACATCACTTCCCTATTGATTCGATTCATGGAAAAAAAGCATTTACTCATTTTAAAATTCTTAGGGTTGAAGGAGATTACTGCCTTGGGCTTGCTTTTCCAAAGACTGGCAGGCAGCATCAAATCCGTGTTCACGCTATGATTAGAGATATTCCACTTATTGGAGATAAACTTTACCTTGGAAGTTTTGAGATGTTTCAACGTTTTAAAGACAATCTTGCAAGTAGAGAAGATCACCAATTAATGGAACTTCCAAGACATGCACTTCATTCCATTGCTTTGAAAATTCCATATCAGGGAAAAGATCAAATCTTTCAGGCCCCCATTCCACACGATTTTATTCCTTGGATCACAAAGAATTTCACATGTTCACTAGACGAGATTGAACAAATGATAAAATTACAAATTAATGAGTATTTCTCAAAAAATTGAGTACTCCATACGGGCCTTCATTGATTGGGCCTTCCAGAATAGTATGAGGACGATACTTTAATTTACTTATAATATTAGAAATATTACTCACACCAACAGTATGCTTTAAATGCTTAAACATGGATTCATCATTTAAAGAATCTCCAAAAAAAACAGTTTCATCTAAATCTACTGCAGGAAAATACTTTTCAACTAAATATTTGACTGTTTCGTATTTTGAGATTTCTCCATACCAAAAATTTAAATGAACGTTAGATTGAGAATAATGAACACCTTTTTCATCGAAAAGTGATTTTACTTCTCTCATTATCGTTTCATCTTCTAAACTTCTAAGTTCAATCGCTCTATCTGTTTTTCTCCCGGCCGAGTCAACAGAAAGTGAAAGCATTGGAAAATTGGAGATCACCTCTGTTGCAATATTTTCGAGCTTGTTCAAATTTTCTTTAGACACAAGAAATTCTTCTTCGAGAAGTCCATGCTTATTTTTCTTAACGATTACACCTCCCCCTTCCATGATCGCAAAAGGCATAGGGAGATGCGAGATAAAAAAATGCCCCCATGAAACACTTCTACCGGAAACAATAATTAACTCTGCCTTTTTTGAATGTATTTCATTAAGGATATCAAAGAAAAGAGACTTTAAAACATGTCCATGAGTTAAAGTCCCATCAAAATCAGAAAAATATAATTTAAAATCCATTCAAAGCTCTTAATTTAAAGGGAAATTTACCCCCAAAAATACAGCAGTGACAGAGTTTCGTAAATTGATTGTTGTTTCTAAACTTGCTGTTAAATGTTCATAGTTTTCAAAAGGTATTTTTCCTGAAATTCCAGCACCTGCAGCAACAAATGTGTCATAGGTCTTGTAGGTATCATTTAAACCAATTCCTACAGGTAAAGAAAGAAAGGGATAGGCCTCTTTTCCCCAAAATGAGAATCCTTTAGAAACGATGGGGGTTAGTGAGAATGAATTTTGAGTTGCCCTAAATTCTTTTGTAAATTCATAATTTAATTTTATTGAGACTTTTGGTTGTTTCATATAATCAGGGATAACTTCATAATCTGCACCAATAAACAATCGTGCAACCCGATCTCCACCAGATATCCCCATTCCAGCATCGGCCACAATTTTTTGGGATACTTTTTGAGTAAAACGTCCTTGGAAGCCCATCCCTCCACCACTTGAGAAAATACCTGTTGCTTCAGCTGAAATCATTTTTTTATCAACTAACATGGGATAATTAGAAATTCCAAGTCCATAGGAAAAAGCACTTGAAGTTAAAATGAAACAAATGACACAAAAAAAGTTTTTAAACATAGAACACTCCTTGCAAATAAAACCATCTTAATCTGCTTTAAATGTATCAGTCAAAATGCGCAACGAATCATTTGCAATATTTTGATTGACGATATTCATACAGATCTTTATAAATACACATCCAACTAAGCATTTATGGTGGACGTAGTTCAGTTGGTAGAGCGCCAGATTGTGGTTCTGGTTGTCGTGGGTTCGAGCCCCATCGTCCACCCCATTTTTCCCCTAAATCAAAACTTTGTCCTCCAAAGCCACAAACCTCTGGTAACCAAACAATCTCTAGTTTATTTTCCTTCAAAACTTTGATTTCTTTAATTAGGTTGTTGAAAATAGCCTTTTTCATATCATCGCTTGCTCTGCTCAACTTCTTAAAGACTTCCTTCATAATCTCCTTTAAAGGCATACAGTCTAAAGACTCAGAACGAATTTCATCTCTTTTTAACTGAAGGCTTTCTACCGTATTTAATAATTCATCTTTCTTAACTTTTGATTTAGATACGTTCTCAGAAACTATCGAAATTAACTCTTTCATTTGCTCAGAGCTTCCAATTTCAGTCATACTTTTCACATATCCCTGAATTTCTCCCTCAATCATATCGATTTCTTTTTGAATATCGAGAATACTAGAGTCCACTAATTCCAACCTATCATTCTTTTTCTTCACCATCTCTCTAACAAGAGAAGCCATCTCTAAATCATTTTCAAAGATTTTAAATGAGTCTATTACGGCCTTTTCTAAAGCAAGAGCATCCAACCGCTTATCATGCTTCCCTGCCTGATAATAAATCTTATCTCCCCCCATTGCCCCTGTGTACCTTTGCCCTGCCTCTGACTTAATCAAACCAGAAAGTGGGTAAATCCTATTTTTACCTTTTCTATTTACGTTCCCTGACTTTTCCATTCTTTTTATTTTATTTTGTACTTGTTCAAATAAATCAAAAGGGACAACTTCGCCTGTGGGTAAATCTACATATATATCAGGACTCATGTCATCAATGTCCTTTGGAACTTTTAATTTACCAATATATTTCTGATTAACTAACAAACGACTCAAATACTCTCTCGTAAACTTTTTATTTGTCTTTGAGCGATAACCATAACTATTGATTGTTTGTACAGCTTCAGTATAAGTGGAACTATTCAAGAAAATCTCCATTACATGGACTAGGATTTTCTGCTCTTTTTTATTTATTTTCCATACTCCCGTCTTCCCCTCAACCTTATCAAACCCTAAAATAACTTTACCTCCATGAATTGTTGCATTATTTAACGCCCTTGCACGAATTGAGGAACGGGTTCTCTCTATAATTAACTGTCTTTCAAATTCAGCAATAACAGCAATAATTTTCACAATTAAATCTGAAAAAGGGTTGCCCGGTTCATAGGATAGCCCTCTCATGTGAATTTCAACATTGTGCTTTTTGCAAAGCTCTATAAAACCACAAAAATCTCCTAAGTTACGACTTAACCTAGAAAGCTCTTTGGCCAAAACAACATCAATCTCACCTCTACGAATTAACTTTTTAAGCTCTTTATATTTCGGTCTATCCGCAGTTCCACCACTTATTGCATCCTTTTCTGCTAGTACATGAATTATTTTATATTCAATACCTGAACTCAAAGACTTGCCTTGTGCTAACTCTTTGCAAATGTTGCCTTGCTGTTCAACTGAGTTATGTTCCTTTGCCATTGTTTCTTCGTCTGAAGTCCTTGCATACACAGCACAATATTTAATCTTTTTATTACTATTCTTCATAAACTCCCTCTTCTAACAACAATCTCAGCCCTTCAACAAAACAAGGGCGGTTCACATCTAAAACCCTAACATTGAAGGACTGTAAAATTTTTCTCTTATCCTTTCGTCTTTTCTCTTTCTTTTCTTTATTCACACATTTTTTGCACCGTGAGCTATAAGCATTTCCTTTTTTGTGAAAACTGTCTAAAGGCAACAATTCTCCTTTAAATTTACAGTTTTTATTTGTACACACCTTCATCTCTACTCTCTCCTTAAAGAAAGCGAAGGTGGTTCTTCCTACTCAACGCTTAATACAAATTGATTAAAATAGTCTTGATGTTACTTTCTTCTCTAACAGAACAACTGAACCGTTCTTAAAAGAAACCGTCATCTCTCCCCAAGCACCTGTCTCATAAAACTCATCAAAGATACTGCGAACCTCTAGTAAAGCTCCTTCAAGTTTCTCGTTTTTTGAGTGTGCATAAAGGCCTAGGGCCATCAAGTTATTATCTTCTTTATTCTCAATCTTTTCATTGCTCATAACTTCCTCCACTTAACGCCTCATTCATTCCCTTCAACACTTCAATCTTCTTATGCTCCCAATATGCAGGGTCATGCTCCATTTGATATTCTTTATAGAGACTGAGAAAATCCTTCACCAACTCCTTTCCCGTTTTAAAGATGCTATTGCAGTCTTTTTGAATGGTGAAAGAAGCATAATCAAACGCATCGTAATCGAACCCTGCAAGAGTCTCTATAAGAAGCCCCTCTAAGAATTGCCTTTCTAAATAATTCATATCCAACACCCTATACCTCCTTTTGAATGAGTGATTTCATACTATCTGCTAATTGGTAGTTACTTTTTCGCTGTTTATAGACAAGGCCAGCCTTCACAAGTTTGCTGATTGAGCGATACAAGTTAGGTGACAATGAAGAGTTAATTCGACAAAATCCATTTCCAACTTTGAACATATCTATAATTTTGTCTGAATACTTAGGGCAGAGTTTGCGAAACTTCTTTTCGCAGGTCTCATACGGATAACTTAGCTCATTCAACTGAAATGAATTACTTAACAGCTTCACAAATAGGGATGATGCTCGTTTCCTAAGTCCTGCCAAAGTTTGGATTGGGCAAACTTCTAAAAAACGATAATCTTTAGTTCCTTTACCGAAGTAGTCTGAAGTGAACTGAACCTCGAACTTGATAAGGTCATCGTCAAACCTATAAATTTTAAGAACGACTCCACCAAGCTCATCATTCTGAAATCTGAATTTTATTTCATCTTGAATTGTGCCTTCAGTAGTTATTCTTGCTGTAACATACCCATATCTATCCTCGATGAGTTTCACGAGTCTTTTATAATCCTCTTTCGGACTGAAACTTCTAATTACCCAAAAGAACTCTACCGTCTTAAATTTATGGCGAAACTTATAATCCCTCTTGAACCTGTGTTGTTTGAAAATAAAAATAGATTTATAAAACCTTTCTGCTTTATCTATCTCTCTTTTTAAAACCTTCTTAACTTCACGAAAGACTAAGTCATGTAATGAGTAAATCAATTCATTCTCGTGGGCGTTATCATTGCCTTGAAGAGTGAGCTTCAGCTTATCATCAAAGAGATACGCTCCGAAACGAACACCATTTCCAATGGTAATAATCGTTCCCCTCTCATCATAAGTTCCAAGAGAGAGAAAGGTATAAAAACCAGACTCATTTCTTTTAGAAATATTCTTAGGAGTTGAATGATGGCTTGGGTAATTAAAATGTGCAATTACCTCTCTTGAATGTAGCCTATCGTAAAACCTGATATAGCTATCACCTGAAGGGCCATAACTAGAACTTATCTCAAGTTTATCCAAGCAAGGATTTTCTAACTCACTAGAGTCCTCACTTTGTGCAATCGCTTGCATCTCGTCTAAGGTTAGAGGCAATTTGCCTTTACGCATTAACTTCTTGTTTTTAAGGAAACCTCTCTTAGGAATTACAGATTTTTCTTTCTCTTTGTATTCTTCCCCAAGAGAGGATTGCTTTGCCTTTTTCTTTATCATGTCCTTCTCCCAATATTCGTTTTTCTTGAGAGCAAATAGAACATTAAACAAGATTGATTGGCCCTGTTTTGGAGGGTCGTGAAAAACTCGAATTGGGTCGTATGATTTCAGATTTAGGTAGTTTCTTTGATAACGCAAAGTTTAATTCTATTATTTAAAGATGGATAGACTTCTCCTTCTTCACTCTCTCCAAGAATAAACTGATAGGCCTTAGAGTCTTTAGGAGATTGGCTTAAAATTGGGTCTATACTATCTCCATGAACAAAATCAAACTTCTCAAATAGCTTATAGTATTTATTTGTTTTGGATTGCTTGCCATCAACTTTTCCGAAGCGAACTTCACTAAACTTAGCCATGACTTCATCTTTCTGAACGGTATTTTTCCCTTCTTCAAACAAGCTATACGCAGAAACAACTCCTGCTCCTGAGAGGTCAGAAATATCAACGATACATTCTCTAAACAAGAGTAGTGGGACTCCCTCTAGTAAAACCAACTCATCTCTTGGTGAAATTGAAAGCAAACCACTATCATCAACAAAAGAAAAAATCGCATCTAAGTTAATTATGTTGTCGTTGCATAAAGAGGCGAACTCGTTTCTTTTTAAGTAATCAATGAAAATATATTTATCTTCTTCAATAGGCTTTTGGAGCTGAAGCACTTCCTCAAGTCCTTCTTTGCTTATCTCAAAAGTATCTTTCTCCTTCGAGATTAAATTAAAGTGGTTTCCCGTTTTACTAAGTAGATTTTTTTCTGGAAGTTCAGGAGCAGACCTTTTTTCATTCAAATTTACATAAAGTCTAAGCTCATTTTTGATAGCTTTCGCAATCACACCAAAAATATCAGTAGATAACTTTTCTGCTAATTCTTGAATATAAATTCGTTCTCTAACCCTGTTACTCAAATCAATTTCTCTTGTTCCTAAAACAATTCTCATAGGGACGGAGTCCAAAGACTCCTTCCGTTCCTAAAACCTGTATTTACTGTAACCTATCGGAATATCTAGGTTTTTCATGAGTAAATAGGTGTAAATGACTGAATTAAGGCTGATTTTGCTCTAGGTACTTTTGAACTATTCGATAGCAATTTGAACTACTGGACTTTGAGGCTTCTGCAATCTGCCTATATGAGAGACCCTGCTTAAATAGATTGATTACCAAATCGTGGTCTATCTTTCTCGCTCGGCCAAGAGACTTTCCATTGGCTTTAGCTAACTCAAGACCTCTGCGAACACGAGCTGAAATTTGCTCACGTTCTAATTGAGCGATACTACCGACAACTGCCAAAATCATTTTGCCAATAGGTGTAGAAAAGTCGATTTGTTCTTGAATGGATATAAGCGTCACGCTCATCGAGGATAATTCATTTGTGACATCTAATAAGTGACTAAGGGAACGGGACAACCGAGATAGTGAAATCACTATGACAGTATCAATCCTTCCTTCTCTGCAATCTTCAAGCAACCTTCCTAGTTCTTTCCTGTCAGCTCTAGCACCACTGACCTTATCCGCATAAAACTCAATGCCTTCAAGGTCAAAGCCCCTTCCTTTGCAATAATTTATTGCCTTTAACCTCTGGCTTTCCAGACCAGTATCTTGCTTATCTGTACTAACTCTAAGATAGATAGCCTTCTTAGAAAGATAATCTCTATACTCCATGTTTAATTATAACACGTCACACCATTTTATGCCACCGTTTTATGGTATCATATATTGCAACTACTTAAATACAGGTGAACTTATGGCAAAATTCAAACCGAAAAAAGAAGGTAAACAACAAGAAGTCGCTATAACAGTCAGACTTCCAGAGGACATTCATAAAAGATTGGCAAAGTTCTCTGACAAGGAAGACTTGAGTATCAATAAGATGATTACTCAAATGATAGAACACTGCTTAAATGAAGCTAATGGATAATTTCAGAATAAGCTCTGTCCTGCTCTGCTTGTCTAGTGGCCCAATAAATATTTGCATCTCTAAGCTCATCTAAAAATGTATAGGCCCTCTTCTCCGAATAATCCTTAACATAAGAAGAATAACGCATCCTAAAGTATTCCCTTGGATAAAACCCATCTCCACAAGGACTCATATACATTCTCTTGCAATACTTATCCCTTTCTCCTGAAACCCGATACCAAAAGAGGTGGCCATGCCTTGGTAACCATTGAATACAAAACCTAAAATCCATTATAAGAGGCTTTCTATCTTCACTAAGATTGGTGGGCATTATGCAATGAACTCTAATAAAGTCCTGACTCAACTTTTCACTTCTCACCATTAGTTGCAATGACAAGCCCTTAAAATATTCATTATCAGGTAAATAAGTAGTGATATTCTCCCAATTTGTAGAGCTTTCCATATTTTTGATTTCATCAATTTTTAATAATTCTGTTATATCCAAATGAAGAAATGACTCTTTCAACATTGGCTTCTCTTCATCCGCCAATACAAGATATTTATTTCGGTCTATACCTAAATTTTTAGAAATCTCTGGGTCATCTATCGGATAATCAAATAGTTCTGAGTTAAAAATCCTACCTTCTTCAAGGTAGAGTGAAAATAATGGTTGTTGCTTTCTCCTTTCAATCACAGAGTCAGCTAGGGCAAAAGCATAAGCAGGATTTCCTACAGGCTGGCCCGTTGCTGACTCAATAGCACTAAAGATTAAATTATGTTTCGTATGATTACACCACCACTCTTCACCGCATCTTTCAAGCCCTTCTTCAATCATCCCTAAATAGAAACGAAAGTAATCTTCCAATGCTTCAAAACATAAATCATTCGTGGCAAAGCTAAACTTCTTCGCAATTCTTTGGCCAATCTGCTTTTTCGTTAATGAAACATATTTGCTCAAGAGCTTGTAAAAACCCCATCCTGAAGCCTTAGACATCTTGGCTACGATTTGTACTAAACAATAATCCTCATAGCTTTTAAATTGATTTGCAGGCTTATTTATAACCGAAAGAGGGCGACCACGACTTTTCTCTTCTTTCCTTCGAGGCTTCGGTGTAAATGTCCTTCCACACAACTTGCAGAGATACCTCTGCACATAGTTGCGACCTCTCCTGAACTTTCCATATTTCCTTGCCACACTCTTAGATGGTCGTGATGACCTCTTTCGACAAATGCAATCGCTTGCATTACTTTTCTTATCTTCCATTCAACGATTTTATACGAAGAATGAAGATGATATTTGACCAGAACAATTTCAAGAGCTTAATCAAATGCAAATGATTGCATTTAATTCGAGGGGTACAACTTCTTCCAATCTGAGTAATTTAACAAATGAAAGTTAGCCTCAGGGGCACAACTAAATGTTCTGTGCTTATATCTTAGTTGGTTTTGAAGCCTGACACTCTCTTTTTTATTTGAAATATCAATTTCTATATCTGTGTAAATGTTTATTTGTAATCCTGTCGTTTTATCCGTCAACTGAGAGGGTTCTGTAAAAACAGCCTTTCCTAAAACTGACACATCTTTTTCTGACTTAATTTTTCCCGCAAAAACTTCCTTCGAGCTACTGAAGCCAAATAGCTTTTCCGTCTCCCTATACTGAAGCATATATTTTATTTTTGAAGCAAAATGACTAGGGTTTTGTATTAGGCCCTCCATTAAATTGCTCGTTACTTTTTTAGAAACATCTTTAACTAAAGCCTCTCTTATTTTAAACAGTTCTTTCAAATCACCATTTTTAGAAAAATCTTTTACCATTACTTTCAAGTCAGCCTTTTTAAAGATTTCTGATATTTCTTTTAGATTTAAGCTCTTCAATGAAGAAATATCCCCACTGAACACAGCCCTCTCTTTACCATCTATTATTACTTTCCCTTTCGACAGTTTCACAAAGCCTCTACTGTAACAATCTGCAATAACGGTAATCAAGTAACTCGCACTAAGTTTAGGGGCGAACTCCCAAAATGGTTCTTTAAACTTTTTGATAGGCTTCTCACAAAAGGTTTCTAACAACTGCTCAAAACCGCTATTTCTTATGATTTTGCTAGAGTCTTTTAAAGACACTCCCATTCCATCAACATAAATATCAGAACTGTCCTCTTTATGATTTTCAACACCAGACCAACTCAGGTTTTTTCCCACTAGGCCATAATCACTTTTTAAAACATTTGAAAGCTCAATTCCCCTATCAAAAAGATTTATATTTTTTTCAAAATCTTTTTTAGAGACACTGATTTTGCCTTCTCCGTACTTTGCAACTGTACCAATAAAAGACTTATACTTTTCATCAACGCTTTTACTAATAATGTCTTTATCAATAAAGCCAACTAATACTGAAATTTCGTGAATATCTGATACTTGAGCAGGCATGACTTAGGTGTTGAAAAAGTCAGACAAAATGTCCAACTCATCTTGTCTTGAAAAGGGCGTATTGGCTTGTTCATCACACAAGATTGCTTTAACCTCATCCTCAATAAGCTCATTTGCGACCTTATCCACTTCAGCTAGTCTTAAAAAAGTTTCAAAATTAAAACCTAAAGACTCAAGGTCTTTCCTTATACCAAGCGTAAAGAGATTGGATTTCTCTAAAAGAGCATAATTTTCTAGCTCTTCCAAATCGCTTGAACAGCCAGAATAGAAAAAACAAAGCGGTCTCTTTGAAATCACTTCGTTATGGTTTGAATACCTATCAAATAGTATAATTTTGTGCTGATTTTTTGGATTGTTTTTGCTTAAACGAGCTAACTCCATGTATCTCTCCGTTGATACATAAAATTCTATTTTGCAGAAAGCAAAGAGTCAAAAGAATAATTATTTTAAGGTTTTAACCTTTCAAATATGAAATTTACTTCTTAAATACTTTTGGCCACAACTCTTCTATTCTTTTTGCTAAATGATAGGCTAATAGAGGCGGAACTGCGTTACCAATTAGCTTGTAGGCTTCAGAACTACTAACACCCACGCCTCTTTTTTCTCCAACAAACTTATAGGTATCAGGAAAAGTCTGAACTCTACAACACTCTCTAATCGTTAGCCTTCTTTCAGATAATCCTTTATTAAGTTCTTTTGAGATTTCTCCGCCATGTTCTGAAGACAGTCTTCTAAACTCAATATTGCCATGATGCTCTGCCCTTATCGTTGGACCAATCTTATCTAAGTTAATTTCTTTATTACCCTGACAATGCTTTCCATACCACTTTGCTTTTGAATAAGACTTTTGGTCAGGGTCATTCGTAAATTCAGGCTCTTTTAAGTCTTTGAAGACTTTTTTCAAAGGAACAAAAGGCACTAAAGTTCCGCAAGTATTTTCTTCTTTATTTAAGTAATGTGTTTTTTTAGGAAAAGGCGTGAAATCTTCAGGAATTTCATTTTTAGATAGAGCTTCCAAAGCCTTCTTTTTAAGCAGGTCTTTTCTGAAACCAATAAAAAATACTCTCTCCCTAGACTGAGGTACACCATAATAGGCGGAGTGTAATACTTCTCCATTTACTACTATATAGCCATCCTCTCCAATTTCTTGAAAATCATTTTGAATTATCTCTTTAACGTCACCTAGCGAAATAAGCCCTTTAACATTTTCAGCTATAAACATTTTTGGGCGAGTGATGTCTATAACTTCTCTCATCCACATATAAAGTTTGCCTCTATTCTCTTCAGTAGGGCCTTCACCTAATAAACCACCATGATGACTTTTATGTGAGCTAAAACCTTTTCTTTTCCCTGCTACAGAGAAATCCTGACACGGAAATCCGCCTGTTACGACATCAATGTTTGAAGGAAATACCCCCTTCTCTCCATCCCAATATCGTTTTACCCTATCGACAATACTTTCTAAGTGAAAAGAACCATTCTCAGCATCGTAATTGTTAATAAAGAAATTATTCCATGCCTTTTCAGCACCCGGACGAATATCATTAGCAAAAACTGTCTTAAATCTTGTTGGTGCTAGTTTAATCCAATCTTTTCGAGTTTCTTCCTGTACCCAATCAGAATGAATATTTTGATTAACGCTATCTTTATGAACCTCAAAAGCACCTTCAAAGCCCAAATCCATGCCTCCGCACCCACTAAAGAGGCTAAGAACATTTAAGTCTTTTAAACTTTTATCTGTTTTTGTACCTGATTTCTTTGATATATTTTTAGACTGATTTAAAGCACTATCAAGCATTTCTTCTCCATAAACCTTGTAATAATAAGTAATTGGAAGTTTAATTTCGCGTTTAGCATCATGTCAATTCTATATTTAATGTAATTTCCCAATCTCAGTTTTTCTAACTACTTAAACTTTTTTTAAAACGGCAAGAAGCTGTTTCCAAAACCTTAGTTAATACAAACCCACTCTAAGGTTTAAAAACTCTATTTAAGAGGAAGTTATTAAATGCAGTCATGAAGCATACAATCAAACAATGAACCAAGCTAGGGGCTATCCTATATCCCTTAGAGACAAAATTTGATAAACAGTTTTTCCGTGCCATTTCCCTCGCCCTGTTTTTGTGGGAACTTTCATTGTGTTGAGAACTTCAGCAATCTTCCTATAACTAAAACCTTTGTCCCTAAGTTCACGCATTTTCCGAATTGTTTCAGCCTCTCGCTTATGTTCAATCAATTTTCTCTTCTCTACTTTTTCTCCATACCCAACGCCACGCTTTCTTTTCTGGTTAGACCCAACTGGTCGAAGTTCGATATTGCACTCTTTAAGTCGTTTTAATATAGTCGTTCGGGAGGACGCCACAGACCTCGAAATTTCGGCACAAGAGAGGCCTTCTAAGACATATTTTTGGTGGAGGAACTCTTTGGTCAAGACTTCAGGCTCATGAAAGAAGTCAATGATATTCGACATTTCTGAGGGAGGACGGTATTCTCGATTAAAGGGGCATAGACCACCCCATTTTTTTTTCTAGGACAAAATGATCTCCTGGGCTACACTAATTATGACTCCCATCCCTTCATGGTGGAACACGCCGCACTCAACACCTCAACGACAGGCATAAAGCACTTTCAATCGATAGTTATTGAAGTTCCTATATCCGTAAGCCCGCTTCTGGAGCTGCTTACAGACGTTGTTATAACCTTCTGTTCTTGCATTCGTCAGCCTTCTTTTAAAATAATTTAATATTTCTACTCGCCATTTTTGTAGTGTTTATCGAAAAATTTTGAGTTTAAGGTCAAGCTGGAGCAAACACATAGAAATGGATTCGTCTACATAAAGAGGACGAAAAAATTAAAAATAAATTTTGCTAATAAATAATGTTAAAGGAAGATTTAAGTTCAGGATAAGTAGGGCACATGTAACAAATAGAAAAAGAAAATATATTAATATGATTTTTTCTTAGGATCGTGAAGATTAATAAAATCCAATAGACGTTCTCGAGTAACGGTTTGGTTGTAGTAATAGAAATCTCCTTTGTTTTGTGACAAGGATTCATTAGATTGTTGACTTAACCATAATATAAAATCTTCAGCTTTGGGGCCAGAAAATGATTGAATTTCATTACTTTCATATCCATCACTAATTTCACAATATGAAATAGATCCGTCATGCTTTATTAAAAGCCCTGTACCACAGTAGTCTCTATGAGAATAAAAAAGACCTTCAAAATTATTAAAATTATTCGTTGTTTCTTTTGGTTTCAATGAAAAAAGCTTATTATAAACTTTATTAGCAATCTCTATTCCAAATGGAGTAGTGTTAGACTTAGTTATCCAAGTCATGATTCTTTGTTCAATCTCATAAAATCTTGGCCAAACTGTTCTGGTTACTTCAGATCCTTGTAGGACATTTAAGCCAGAGCAATTCCATATTATAATGTCACCAGAATTTTTTTTATTACTTGAGTCGTTGGAGGTTAATATGATTTCAAAAGTGTGTTTTTCCAAAGTTTTTTGATCATGAATCTCAATTAAGCAATCCTTAAAGACAATTTCTTTTTCATGAGAATATTCCGTAGAAACTGGATTTTCATGAGGACCAAAACTCCAAAGATTTCTTTTAATCAAACTACTGATTGGATGATAAGCTAGAACTTCAGTATTTGGTAAAGAGTCCTTATCTAGTCTTATTAAAATTTCAAAATCATCACACACGATTGTTTTCCTTTGAAATAATCTTTAATTTTATGTTCATAAAGGTCACTTACACGTTTTCCCTAAGATCTTTCGTGGCATTTTTTAACGGTTATATTTTCTAAAACTATATAAAAGATTTAATATATCATCAGACCTATTTGCAAATTCAATTGGTTCCATTTTCCTATCTAAAAATTCAGTAAATCCCTCAATTTCATTCTTGTCATTCTCGGTCAAATATTTAAAACCCATCGACCAACCTGGAAATAATCTCTCTTCTACTTCTTTGCTAACTAATGTTATACAACCTCGATGTCTATTATCTTGTTTTATAATCTCATAAAGTGATTTCACCTTATTTTTCTCACCTTCAATAATTTGTATAAAATTTCCTCCTCCATAAAGTAGCATTCCGGTTAAATTATTTTTCTTATTATTTTCTACACTGTGATCTAATAAAGTTAATAACTCTTCTTTACTCATATCACGTACAGAAGTACTCACATAAATCAATTGAAACATATTCACTCCATATAAAGATATCTACTCACAATCTTTTCTCTTATGATAAAAGCAAGAATTTCAAGTTGCAAGTCTTACTCGATCAAGAATATCTAGATAAACCTAAGTCTTTAGCTAAACTTCTTAGAAAAAACAATTTAATGGATGACAAAACAACTGGAGTTATTATCAAGGAACAAAGTTCCCAGAAAAATTCAGAAAGAGAAGAGTTATTACAGCTATAATATATTTCAAAAATTCTTGGTAAATACTGATTACTTTCGCATTCAAGAGTATTCTCCATCATTGAACGAGTCAAATTTCTCACTGGAAATCAATCAAGAATCATCATACGAGTATTGATTATAATTTTTTTCTATTTCGCATTTAAAAATTTTACAATCCTAATTTCACAATAATTAATGGAGTAATCAGTTTTAATTAAATTTAAAAATATCTGTAGTTAGAAAATTTATCTGTTAAAGAAAAAATTTAAACCCTTCCTTAAGAAATACTTCTTATAGGATATAAATATACTGAAATTCAGAAGTTTTAAAACTTATTGTTATTAATATTGCAACAATGATATCTATTAATGTCCCCTATTGCAACAAACTCGAATAACTCATAATGTAATAGAATAAACTATCTTGAAGGTTAATAAATGTCAGTGAATACAGATTATACAATTCATTTGTTAAAAGATTTACTGGAGGTCTTAAGTGTTTTCAAGCAAAAAAAAAGTAAAATACAATTTCCGTAATATACATAAACATTGGGTTGGGGATGGCTTTCATGTTTATAATTTATTAAGGCCATCAGAAGAATTAAATAAATTCATCAGTCCATTTATACTTATCGATTATGCAAGTCCAGAAATATTCCCAAAAACAGATATACCAAAAGGAGTTGGTGAACATCCTCATCGAGGATTTGAGACTGTAACATTTGCTTACCAAGGCGAAATAGAACACAGGGATTCTTCTGGTGGTGGAGGGATTATAAAACCCGGAGATGTACAATGGATGACCGCAGGTAAAGGTGTCGTACATGATGAGTTTCACTCTGTAGAATTTTCTAAAAGAGGCGGAATCTTTGAAATGGTTCAACTCTGGGTAAATCTCCCAAAAAAAGACAAACTAACGAAACCAAAGTATCAAGGAATTAAAAGTAAGGATATTCCAGTCATTAAAATAAACAATAGCACAAATCTTAGAGTAATCGCCGGTGAATATGAAGGAACAAAAGGCCCATCATCTACTTTTACACCCATAAATATTTTTGACATTTCTAGTTCAGCAAAAGAAAACCTGCATTTAGAGTTAGATGAAAATACAAATACTGTTCTTTTGATTCTAAGTGGAGAATTAGATATAAACAACACAAAGTACATGGACCAGAGCGCAGTGATTTTTGAAAGAGAGGGAAATGACTTAAATTTTACCACATCATCAAATTTCAAAGCACTCCTCTTAAATGGAGAACCAATTGATGAACCGATGGTCGCTCATGGCCCATTTGTCATGAATACAGAACTTGAAATTGTTGAAGCAATTACTGATTACCAAAATGGAGTAATGGGCAAATTATAATTTATATTTCTAATCTACTCATTCATTGATGTAACTTGTCGATTCTATTTTATTTCTATAGAATTTTTAAAAAATCTTCAAATATATTACACTAGGTGGAATATGATCCATACAATTTTAAAATCTGACATTCGAATTTTCCAAATTATTGTCATGAGTTTACTGCTAGGAACAGGTGTTTTCGTCTATGATTTTACTCTAAATTACCAACAAGTTGCTTTAACATTTATCGCAGGAATTCTTAGTCAGATTTTTTGGATCCATCATCTTGGTCTTAACAAAAGTAGTCTTTTAAGTGCGGTCATAACATGTTTAGGACTGGCCCTACTTCTTAGAGCAAACTCCCTTTGGGTGCACCCTTTAGTAAGTGTAATTGCTATTAGTTCAAAGTTTTGGTTTCAGGTGAGTAAAAAACATTTTTTTAACCCTTCGGCCTTCGGTATTGTACTGGCCTTGTTGTTTTTTCCTAACACTTGGTTATCACCTGGTCAATGGGGTTCAACTACCTCAAGCGGAATTTGGCTGGCAGCAATCGGTTGTCTTATTGCCTCAAGAGCAAAAAGAATAGATATCTCTTGGTTGTACTTATTCTTTTATTTAGGTGGTCTGTTTATACGAAATCTTTATCTCGGTTATGAAATAGAGATTTTCTGGCATTCTGCCTCTAGTGGTTCACTTTTGCTCTTTGCATTCTTTATGATTTCAGATCCTAAAACATCTCCGGATCATATTTTTGGTAAAATCATACTAGCGTTAATCATTGCCACTCTTTCTTTGTTCATGCAATATTATCTATATATAACAAACGGCCATATTTACGCTTTGATTGGTACCTCTTTTTTTGTTCCCTTATTGAACAAATGGATTCAGGCGGAATCTTTTAAATGGAGAAATAATGAAGATTTTAGGGTTTCAAATAATCATCTTAATGTCCATAGCTAATCACCTCCAAGCATTTTGCGGTTTCTATGTCGCGAAAGCAGACACCTCTCTGTATAATAAGGCCTCTCAAGTAGTTTTAGTAAGAGATGGAGATAGAACCGTAATTAGCATGATGAATGATTATGAAGGCGAACTTCAAAATTTTGCCATGGTTGTGCCAGTTCCTACTGTACTAAAAGAAGGACAAGTTAACGTCGGTGAAAAAAAACTTTTTTCTAGAATCGATTCGTTTACAGCACCAAGACTTGTTGAGTACTTTGATCCAGATCCTTGTGCACCAATCATTCAAAAGTCATTTTTTAGTGGAATGAAAAATTTGCCAACAGATACAATGCGAAACACAGGAGGGGGAAGCAATTCTCATGGAGTTACAGTTGAAGCTCAGTACACTGTGGGTGAATATGATATCGTCATTCTCTCCGCTAAAGAATCAAATGGTCTTGAAACATGGCTAAGAGAGAATGGATACTCAATCCCCAAGGGAGCAAATCAAGCTCTCGCTCCGTATATTAAACAAGAAATGAAATTCTTCGTCGCTAAAGTAAATCTTGAAGAACAAAATAAAATGGGTCTATCTTATTTAAGACCACTTCAATTTGCTTTCAACTCAGAGAAATTTATGCTTCCAATTCGATTGGGTATGCTTAATGCAAAAGGTCCACAAGAACTTTTTGTCTATGTTCTCACTAAAAATGGACGGGTAGAGACCACTAATTATCAAACTGTAAAGTTACCTACGGATGTAAATATTCCTGTTTATGTAAAGAAAGAATTCGATACATTTTATCGCTCAATGTTTGACCAACAAGTGAAAGAAGAACGAATGAAGGCCGTCTTTACTGAGTACTTTTGGGATATGGGTTGGTGTGATCCTTGTGCCGCTGACCCACTTTCAAAAGAAGAGCTAAGAGGTCTTGGTGTTTTTTGGGTCAATTCTGACAATGCTCAAAGTCAGCTACGCCCATTTGGAACAGGAGCACAACCAGTTAAAGTTACTCGACTTCATCTTCGTTATACTAAAGAAACCTTTCCTGACGATCTTATGTTCCAAGAAACTAAAGATAAGTCGAATTTTCAGGGACGTTATGTGATCAATCACCCTTGGGCAGCTGATGTGACAAAATGCAGTGAAGCGAAAACATACTTAGACTCACTTCCTTCACGTTTTGAAAAAGAAGCACAAAACCTCTCGAACCTCACAGGGATAGACATTAATGAAATCCGCAAAAAGATAAAAATTCAGTTTCCTCAAGTAAAAGAAGATAACAAAGAAAGTTGGTGGGAAGGTCTGTGGAAAAAATGAAGAATTATCCAAAACAATTTCAAAATTAAGTTGCCTATAAATTTCAAATAGTTATATGAAATAAATTATCTGACTAATGTGTACTGGTATATCTACCGATAAGTAGCCAGAGGGCAATCATGTCGAAAACAAGATTTTTGATAATTTTAATCACTCTACTCACTTCCTGTGCTCATAGGCCAATCCACTTAAAATCGGATCCTAAAATTAAACCCACAAAAGGGGTCAGTCCTAAGGTCATATCAAACAAACCTAAAAAATGGGGTACAAATCTTGAAGGAATATTAACGAATATTAAAACTAAAAGAAAAATCATGGCCCTTACATTTGATGCTTGCGATAATTTTGCAGGTACTGATTATGAATTAATAAACTATTTAATTGAAAATAAAATTAGGGCGACATTATTTGTGAGTTATAAATGGATAAAGCATAACAGAGAACTTTTAAAAAAAATTTCAGCTCTCAATTTTTTTCAGATTGAAAACCACGGTTTCACTCATAGGCCATTATCAGTTAATGGAGCAAGTGCATATGGTATAAGGGGTACAAATTCATACCTAGAAGTAAAAAATGAAGTTCTAGAAAATTCAAGACAAATTGCAAGTATCACTGGAATAAATCCTCAACTGTTCAGATCAGGAACTGCTCATTATGATGAAATGAGTATAAAAATTTTAAAAGATATGAAAGTAAAACCCATAGGTTTTAGCATTAATGGTGATGGAGGGGGTAAATACAGTGGAGATCAACTTTATTCAGCACTCACAAGTAACCCACGACCTGGAGATATTGTCATAATGCATATGAATAAACCATCGGCCTCTAGATTAAAGGGATTTAAGAGTGCAATTGAAAAATTAAAAAGTGAAAAATTTGAGTTTGTTCTTTTAAGAAATTTAAGCACTCCTAAATTTAATAATAACTAATCACCTAGAGCGAAATCATCATGCCCTGGAATACTTTCAGGTTTTGGCTCAATTAAGTTCACTCCTAAATGTAAAACTCTGGTGCCTGCATCACAATTGGGATTAATATTTTTGCCGATCACAACACCATTTTTATTGGCAAGAATTTCTTCTCTAATCTGACCAAAAACATCATAAACAATGGCTATACGTTGTCCTTTTTGTACCTTATCTGCCAAAGAAGGATGAACATCAACAATTCCACCTTTTTTAGAATAGATCCAGTATGAATTATCACAAATGATTGCATCAGTGACCATGTCTTTTACTTCTCCCTCGATCATACCATAGTGTCTCATGGTGTTGAGAATACCTTCGAGGGTTTCATCAATAAGAGAATGTTGAAAGGCACTTGGATTACCAATTTCGATCGTAATAGAGGGAATACCATTTTCATTGGCCCACCCTCTTAATGTACCTTCTACATCAAATTTTTTAACGATAATTTGTGGATTTTGTAAATAGGCCAATGTTCTTGTTACCTCATTATCAAGGTCAGCTCGGATATATAAGCTATTAACTCTTCCATGACTGGCAGTATGTAAATCCAATAAATAATCAAATTTTTTAACAATTTTTGATGTGAAATAATGAGCATAAAGGTTACTTGTTATTCCATCAGGTTTACCTGGCATAATTCTATTTAAATCAACAGAATCAGAAAAGTATCTACTTTTCATCAAATAGCCAGGAATGTTACTTATGGGGACTAGAATGAGGGATCCTTTAAGTTTCTTTGGATCTATTTCTTCAATAAGTTTGAAAATGGTGGAGATCCCATTTAGTTCATTTCCATGTAAAGCAGCAGTAATTCCAAATATAGGACCCTCTTCAACCCCTTTAACAACGACTAAGGGTACTTTCCATGGGACTCCAAGAGAATTATCTGTTAGCTGAACATAAATCCTATGAACTTCTCCTGGTTCAAGTTCAGAAATTTCAAGGTCATCTTTGGTTTTAATTAATACAATATCATTACTCATTTTCTATACCATAATCTCTCTTATCAGAGCTTCATCGTTATCAAGAGATTTGAACAACTTCATTTTAAAAAGACCTTTAGAATTTATCAGATTTTGTGCCATTTTATCAATCGCGATTATTGTTAAAGTTGTTTGAATATAGGCCTCGATTAAATCATCAATACCAATCCCAAGTGAGTTAAAATCTTTTCTATCCATAAGTAATAAACGTGATGTTTCAGAATCCCACTGATTCTCACCTAGTTTAACGGATAGATTTGTACCAAGAATATCCCAACTATTTCCTTTAATTTCTGATTCAAGGGGTGATCTCGCACGGCGGGCATATAAAGCGCAAGGTAAAAATCCATTTTTTGACGAGCAAACCATGACTCTTAAATCTGAAATATATATATTCCCTTTTTTATTTGGAACAGTTCCAACATGAAAGAACTTTCCATGCTTACTAGTTGAACTCCAATCATAGTGACCAATTAAACTCTGAACGATGAACTGGTCGTAACTATAATCATTTTCCATAAATTTTTTAAGTTCTTTTTCATTTGTGATTGTCCATACTCCTTGCCCAGCATTAGAGTAAGGATTTTTGATGACGGCCTTGCCTCCAAAGCGTTGAACCCAAAGAGGAATTTCTACCTTTGAGACATCTTTTATCGTTTCTGGCATATTTATTTGCAGGCCAGAACCTCCAACTTCTGAGTTAAAAAGTTCATAGGCCTTATTTGCAAGCAATTTATTTCTACCTCCAGATAAACAAACAAGAGTTGAATTACAAATGAAGGTCTTTGTTACGGGTGGAATTCTATTCCACGGTTTTTGAGTGACATATCGGATTGCGGCCCTGATAGGAATTTCTTTTTTATTTTGGAGTGTTACTATCATTATTCCATTTTCAAATTTTATATTTTTCTTTTTATCATTATCAAAGAGTGGAACAAGATAAACGTCTTCTTTTGTGATATCGGCCAGAGTTTGAGCATATCCGGAAGTTTCCATGTAGTTTTTATCGTAAACAACAGCAAGTGCGCCTTTAGGTAGTTTTTTTCTTTTTAGTGCAGGAAGAAAAGCATTTTCAACTAAATAGAGATATCCACGATGTTCATCATAATCACTTCGTGGTGGCATTGATTTTTGCCCGGATGGACACGAGTTTGTTTCTAGAACGACCATTCTTCGATTGCCTGTTTCTGTGGTCACATAAAACAAATCAGCTCCACCCCAAAAAAAGTGTTTAGGTTGATAAGAAAGAATATCTATTAAAGTAGATTCATTCACTTGAGGATTTAAGTGTAAGTATCTTTTGATAATTCTATCTTTATTTAAATTAAAGAAGTGGTTTACGATTGGATGCAATTGAGAGTTCAATGCTTTAGGGTAAAAGTGATTGTCCTGCTCAAAATTATTGGGTTTAATGATTTCGATTTCTTTTTTCATGTGTCCATGATACTGCAAATTTTGTAAAAAGAGTTCAATAAATACTCAACGCATTGCATTGATTCAAATTTAGATTTTCTGTACAAAAATAATTTATTTTAAATATTTTGGTACCAACGATTTTAGCAACAATCTCATAAACTATATGATTATATATTTTAAAATTCAAAATTGAGTTGATTTGAATATCACTTATAATCGTAATATATTAGGCCTATTATTAGACGTTAATTGGATTTTAGAATTGTATTTAAAGCAACAGGGGGTCATTAATTATGTCTGGGTTCTTTGATAATGTTGTAAAGTTGTTTGAAAGTTTACCATATTTAAAAACAGTCATTTTATCTCTTCTACTTTTAATTTTTGCAACAATTATAAAAAAACTTTTAGTATTAAACATTGCAAAAAAAAATATTAACCGACCTGAGAAAATATTTTTGCAAAAAAAAATCTCACAATATACGAACTATTTATTTCTTATTTTTCTTTTTATTCTATGGTTTTCTCAACTTCAAGTTGTATTTGTCTCTTTTGTTGCGGTAGCTGCCGCTGTTGTTGTTGCAACCAAAGAAATTATTATGTGTGCTATGGGTGGAATTTACCTAAGACAAAATAATCTTTTTAAAGAAGGTCATCGTATTGAAATAGATAACATAAGAGGTTTTGTTGTTGAAAGACTTTTTCTGACAACCAAGGTACTTGAGATTGGCCCAGAAAAATATTCACAACAAACTACTGGTGATGTTGTATCAATCCCGAATAGTATTTTTTTGAGTAAATCTTTAAAAAATGAATCTTATTTTAAAGGATACTCAATAAAATCATTTCAGTTCAAACTTAACATCAATGAAAATATTGACGAATTTGAAGTGCAGTTATTACAAATCTCAAATGAAATTTGTGCTTCATATATTGAAAATGCAACTCGAAGTATTAGTAATTTTTGTGAAAAAGAAGGTATTCTCATACCTTCATTAAGCCCTAGAACGAAGATTGTTTTTGAAAATGATGATAAAACTGATAATAAAGTTATAGTTTTATTGAAAATTCCTGTAAAAAACACTCAAATTGCTGATATTGAGCAATCCTTAAATCGCTTAGTTTTATCATGGAAAAAAATGCATAGTGGAAACATTTCACGATCTTAAAATGATTTACGAATGAAAATAGTTAGTTTAATACCATTCAACTTGAAACTACACTCTAATGAAATAATCTTAGTCTTAGGAGTTTCCTATTGGGTAACTAAAATACTTAAGCAATTAATTTTGAAATTCAAATTGAAATATATTGAAAATTATTTTTTCAAATAGGAGATAAAAGTGATACTAGGAATACTTTCTAGAGAACCTGGGAATTACAGCACGAAACGCTTGGTAAAGGCCGCTAGGGCCAGGGGACATAAGGTCAAAGTTCTAAATACAACCAAGTTTGCATTAGATCTCGAAGAAGAAAATCCAGATCTTTATTACAAACAAAAACTACTAAGTCACTGTGATGCTATTTTGCCAAGAATAGGATCCTCGATTACCTATTTTGGTACCGCAGTTGTAAGACAATTTCAACAGATGGGAGTCTACACTCCTAACTCTGCAGATGGGATCCTAAATTCAAGAGACAAATTAAAGAGTTTTCAAATACTAAGTAAGCATAAAATAGGGATACCTTCTACAGTCTATGTAAAAGATAAAAAAGATATAATTCCTGCACTTGAAAGAGTTGGAGGGGCACCGGTCATCATTAAATTACTAGAGGGTACTCAAGGTATAGGTGTACTTCTTGCTCATTCACTTGAATCGGCAACATCAATAATTGAACTTCTCCAAAGTCAAAAGCAAAATATCCTTATTCAAAAATTTGTGGCAGAAAGTAAAGGAAGAGATATTAGGGCCATCGTAGTGGGTGATCAGGTTGTTGCTGCGATGAGAAGAGTTGCCCAAGGGCAAGAATTTAGAAGTAATGTGCACCGAGGTGGATTAACTGAAAAAGTAGAATTAGACAATTCTTACAAAGAAATTGCCATTAGGGCCGCAAAACTCATGGGCCTTGGTATCGCCGGTGTTGATATGCTGGAAGGAAAAAACGGTCCTCAAATTATGGAAATAAATTCTTCTCCAGGGCTAGAAGGAATAGAGGGTTGTACTCAGATTGATGTCGCAGGTGCATTTATAGATTACATTGCAGCAAATGTTGATTATCCAGATATTGATCTCAATGAAAAACTTACTGTAAGTAAAGGCCATGGAATAGCTGAAATTGTCATACATAAAAATTCTGAATATGTGGGAAAAACGATTAGTGAATCAGGATTGAGAGATAAAGATATTAATCCCTTATCGCTTCATAGAAATGGAAAAGTATTTACAAATCCGAAAGCTGAAAGAGTATTAGAGCCAGAAGATAAGATTTTGTGTTACGGAAAAATAGAAGTTATGAAAGAACTCATTCCAGAAAAAACGAGACGAAGACGTAGACCTCGTCCTAAAAAACTTAGAAAAGATGAAATCGAAGAGTTTAAAGAAAGTATGTCACATAAAGAATAAGAAGAAATTAATATTTATCCATCATTTTATAAATTTAGTTCATCTTCAAAGTATCTAGTGCTCTTAATACGTTCGAATATTTTTCTGAAGTAAATCGATAATGGAGTTTTTCGATGATGCTAGAAATATTCGCATCTTGGTTTTCATTTTCTAAAATTTTATCACACAAGGCCTCTGCGACAATGAACACTATGGCCAAAGGTGAAATATTGTCTCCATAATATTTAGCAAATCCAATCCCATTTCTACTGCCGTGATGTTGTTTAATAATTGTATCCGCTCCAATCGGAGCTCTAGGATAGTCTTTCACTATTTTAGCGGCGAGCAAGGCATGTTTAGATATTCTTTCTTTGTCCTCTTTCGAAAAATGTGATTTTGAAAGTTCATCTTCATTGTGAATTTTTGCAAATTCATCTCGAGTGAGGGCAATATCATGAAAAAAAGAAATAAAGGCCATTTTATTTTTTTGCTCCTTTGTTCCCCACTCCATATTATCCAGAGCATGAAAACATAGAAATGTAGTAAGTTGAGAGTGCTTATAAAGATATGAAGATTGATTATTAATTAAGGCCGACAAAAGAGTTTTTAAGCTTGGCGCTTGATCAACAACGGTTCCAAGTGATTCAATTGCAGCGTTTGCCAGCTCTACAGTTTCTTGGTTGAATCCTTCGAGCTCAAGTCCAACTTTATCACGGATGAGATTTACAGTTGCTTCATTTGAACGTATTCGCAGACCTGTATCAAGATTTTTATTTCCAAGCTGTTCAACTATTGCGCTTGTTACTTCTGATACGAATTTTAGTCTATAGTCTTTAGACACATAAAAATTTTCAATCCCTAAATCAATTCTATTCTTTACATCCTCATGTTTTATCAACATACCGATATCAAATAATATATTGTAATCATCTCCAACTTTTTCAAAAATTTTGCAAAAACTTTTCTCCAGACAAGTAAAATAATTAATACTTATTGGATAAAAATCTGGAACAATTTGTTGGACCATTGTTTGAGCACTTACTCCAAGTATCGTCGCAGCTGTTTTTATAAGGGGTTTTACTTCTTTTGTTTGAGGGATAAATGTTGCTTTAATTTGAGTCTGAAATTTTTCACCGATAATTATTATGGGTGTCTCTTTTTTATTTTGTAGTAAATAAGTCTCAAGAATATTAATTGTTTCACGACTATCTGTCTGCTTTTGAGTAATAATCAGATCTAGTTTTGGCAACACTTTTAAGAGATCAATTGCTTCTTGAAAATTCTTTTTTCTTAAAACTTCACATCCAACATACATCTCTAAATTGAGAGAATAGAGATCTAAAGTTTTATCATCATCACCAATTAATAAAGTTAAACTCATGCAATTTCTCCAATATTTAATTGGTGCCTAAATAGTCCAAAATTAGCTAGTAGCTCATCAATTGTTACTTCTCCAAAAGAATGGACCCAATGTCCATCTTCTTTTGAGTCTTTTAAATCAACTTCTCCTAAACAGTTCGTCCCATGGAGTAATTGTCGTAGAGAGAGACCTTTATTTTGTGAATCTAAGTCATATTGCTTTATGGCCATATTCATAAAATTGGCACTTACTAAAAAATTGTCATGTATATAATTTTTTGAAAATGATTCAAGTCTTGCTACAGAGTTAGCGACTGTTCCAAATATATAATCACGTGAAACATTAAATGTATCGTGATTTATTTCAATTTTTCCTATACAACAATGTGCTGTGTGAAGACCCATTCCAAAAAGAAGTGGAGCAGTACTCAATTTTTTACTAACATCTGTGTTATATTTTTCTAAAGAGATGTTTAGAAATTGATAGATATCAAGTGCAATTTTCAAGCAAGTTATTGCATGTTGTTCATCCCAAAAGACACAAAGACATCCATCACCTGTATCATTAAATGCAAATTTAGAGGGTTCGGCCAGATTTGATAATGCATTTAGAATTTTAGAATTTAATTCTAACATAAAAGTGACATGCTTTCTAAGAATATCCTTTTCAGATAGTTTTTTTACTAATCCTGTTGAATTTCTAAGATCAAAAATGAATGACGATGCTTCACCCTCAAATGACAATATTTTTTCTTCTTTATCCAAAAAAACATCCTTTTTATTGTTACTCCTTTTTATTTTATAACAATATCTGATGAATTACTTATGGGCAGGAATATTTTTGATTTGACTTTTATGGTTGGTTAAATCACTTCTATTTTTGAATTTGATTTTACGAAAAAAATTATTAAAATTATTTTTAACTGGGATATTTTATGAAACTTTTTCCTTACCTTTTCTCTTTGTCTATTCTGATTTCATGCGGAGACTTTATAGATGAACTAAATACAAATAGAAAATTCATAGATAATGATGCTACTTTTGCTAGGAGCATAGGACAATCGTTAACAAGCTCAAAATTAATAACGACTAAAGATTTATCTCTTGTAAAAAAATTTTGTAATTCCCTAGAAGCAAAGGAATATCAAATCTCAACAATTAATGGAGCAAAACACTATTATAATCTTAAAACACAGTCATGCACAGATAGTGAACTTATAGATCAGGATAATTTTTGGGGGGAAATTGATTCGAACAATGGTACTGTACTATATAGCTCGGGAACTGCCCCAAGTGATGAAATTTTTTCAGATATTCTTTTTAGAAGTTCTCTCATGACTAAAGAACTTTGCAATAAAATTTCAGCGGGACTAAGAAATGATCAATTTACATTAGCAGACGATAATACGGTTTATTTTTTTATGACTGATGAAAATCCAAATGACGAATACATCCAGTTAACCGTCTCATTTGCTAGACCTAATCAATTCAATCCAAATAAAAAAGTTGTTTATAAAATTGGCGAATATACTATTAATTTAGTATCAACTTCTAAACTTGGGGTTCCTGGAATTGTGACAGAAAGAAAAGAGGCCACACAGTGTGGAGAAACAGATTCAAAATCTATAAAAGTTCAAAAGTTTATCGACTCAGACTTGTAGAGTTTTTTCCAAATTAACTTCAATTCCCTCTTCTGAAATTTCAAAAGTAAATTCTCCCTCTTTTTCTTTAGCAGTTTGAACAATTTCCTTGAGATCATCTGGTGTAATTTCAGGATCGAGTTCGAAATCACCGCATACTGCACAAATAAAATTCAATGCGAGTATATAATCCCTTTCAACTTTAAACTGATCACAAAAAAATGTAATGAGGGCCATCTGATCTTTTACGTTTTCATTTATATAAATATTCATTCCCACTTCAATCTCCAAGATAATAACAAATTGTTTTGTTCCAAAAAAATCAAATAAAAAAACAATTTCTAAGAACTTGTGATATCTATATCTAAAATTAGAATTTGTGAACAAATTTTAGTGAAGGATAAAAATGAAAGCAGAATTTTGGTTGAACAAATGGCAAAACAATGAAATAGGTTTTCATAACGAAAGCGTCAACCCGGCCCTTCTAAAACATTTTAATATTCTCCATATGAATACTGGAGATAAAATATTTGTACCATTATGTGGAAAAACTCTTGATATTAAGTGGTTTATTAACAAGGGCATAGAAGTTGTAGGAGTTGAATTATCTGAAGTGGCCATTGAGCAATTATTCAAAAATCTCGATATAAAACCCACAATAACAAATACGCAAGATTTTCAAAAATATCAGACAAATGGTCTTGAAATATGGGTAGGTGACTTTTTTAAGCTCACACAAGATCATCTTGGATTCATCAATAGTGTTTATGACCGAGCTGCTCTAGTTGCACTTCCTTTTGATATGAGGTCTAAATATGCAGCTCATCTAAGAAAAATTACTAATCATGCTCCGCAATTGCTAGTCACTCTTGAGTTTGATCAGGATAAGTCCCCTGGCCCCCCATTTTCTATAAGTGATAATGAATTAAAAGATCACTACCCCACAAAGGATTTTCACTTAGAATGTCTCGATTCAGTTCTCTCACCCAAGGGTCTTAAAGGAAAAGTAGATTGTAGTGAAAAGGTATGGTATGTTTGCCCATCATATTAATGTAACAGCTTTATTTTTCTCTTAACTGGCCAGAGAGGATATCAAGGGCCGCTTTACACATCAAAGTAAACAGTAGTGCACCAAAGGCCCAAATTCCTAAGCAAATGAAGAATTCATGAACAGATGGAGAGTATTCAACAATTGAACCTAGAGGAGAAGGTACAAACCCTGGAATAATTAATCCCATACCTTTTTCAATCCAAATACCAACGAAGCCAATGATGCATGTTGGAATTAATATTTTGTCGTTATTCGAATGTTTTGAACTGAGAAAAACATAAGTTGTCCAGATTCCGAAAATAATTGCCGCCCAAATATAGGGAACAAGTAGGTAGTTTCCATGAAGTCCGGTAAATAAATATTCGGCCGAAGCAACATGTGCAGTATCGGTATAGAATTCCTTAAATACTTCACAAAAGAGTAAGAAAAGGTTTATTGGAAAGGCAACACGTGCGATATTTTTTAAGAGTTCAAAAACGCTTTCTTTAACTTTGAGATGTGGATAGTACTTATTTACACAATAAAACACCAATATCAAAAGAGCAGGACCTCCAGCAAAAGCACTGATTAAAAATCTAGGTGCTAGAATTGCAGTGTTCCAAAAAGGACGCCCACCTAATCCACTATATAAGAAAGCGGTTACAGTATGAATACTAATGGCCCAAAAAATTGAAATAAACACAAACGGTTTGTAGTAGCTATCTTTGGGAGATTGGTTTTGATAATGTCTATAAAGCAAATAACCTGGAATATGTAGATTTAAGATTAAATAACCGTTTAGAACAATGACATCCCATGCGAGGATAGACTGTGGAAAATTCAATCTCCCAATAAACGGAATAACGTGTAAAAATCGATCAGGTCTCCCCATATCGACTAGAATGAAAAGTAGACACATTATAATTGCAGTTACGGCCATAATTTCCCCAAGGATAACGACTTCTTTAACTGCCTTAATTTTAAAAATGTACGCTGGAACAACTAAGAGTACCGCTGCAGCAGCAACACCAACTAAAAATGTGAAGTTAGCAATATAAGCTCCCCAACTTACTTCATCAGTCAAGTTCGTCACAGTTAAGCCTACTGAAAATTGATGAGAGTAGAAGCCAAGTCCAATTAAGGTTAACACGAAAAGAGAGCCTAGAAGTAAGTAATAGTTTTTAGTACCACTGAAGGCCGATAAAAGCATTCTTTTCCAAAAATCTAGATACTGTGCCATTTTATTCTCTTATTTTTTAGTCAAAGTAGTAAAAGAACTGAGGTAATGTATTTAACTCTTCTTTTAAAACAAAAACTTTTTTATGTTTAAAAATTTGTGCAACTTCACTGTTTTCATCTAAAATGTTTCCGAACTTTCTTGCTCCAGTAGGACATGCTTCTAAACAAGCTGGGTATTGTCCATTTCTAGATCTGTGGAGACAGAAAGTACATTTTTCCATCACTCCTTTTGGTCTTATCCTATTGCTTAAATAAGATTGCTGAGGATTAATTTTAGCTCTATCAATAGTTGGTTCTTTGAAATTAAAGTGTCTAGCTTCATATGGACAAGCGGCCTGACAATATCGACATCCTATACACCAGTCATAATCAACTACTACAATCCCATCTTTTTCTGTCCAAGTTGCTTCTACAGGACAAACTTTTGTACAAGGAGCATTTTCACAGTGATTACATTGGACTGGTAAATAATACTTTCCATCCTTAGGAACTGATTTACCCTCATAGAATAGAGATCCTTTTTCCGGATTCATACTCCCAATAGGCATCTCAAGTACACGAATATAACTTCCTATTTCTTTAGGAATGTTGTTTTCTTCCGCACATGCTGTCACACATAATCTGTTTCCATTGCATGTTGAAAGATTTAAACAGTAAGCATATTTAACACCATCAAGTGGTTGCGGATCATCTACATTGACATCAACCCCATAGTTTTGCTTAGTTTCTTTTTTAATTCTTTCAAAAACTTTCTTTTTCTGCTCAGGAGTCATTTCCTTATAGTGGCGTTGAAAAAATTTTTCAAAAGAAAATGCTGAGGCCGTCTTTACTGGAACAATTGTTGCTGCCGAAGCACCAAGAAAAGTCTTGATAAAGGAACGTCTTTTTATTTTTTTATCTAGGGTATCCAGAATTTTTTGCTCATTCATCAGTGATTTCCTCCATGAACGAAACCTTTCCTAGGATGGACAGGCCCAGGTACTGCCTGCATTTTTCGAAATTTTGGATGATGGGGCTCATGACAACTTGCACATGTGAATTTGTACTTATCTCCACTCCAACTTCCAATCGATTTTCCATGAATGCCAAGCTCCCAATCACGTTTTTTTGTACCATGACATTGAAAACATTGCTTATGTGACTCGTTGAAATTAATTTTTTCACCATTCAATAAAACCAACTGATTTCGATCAGACTTATCATGGCACTGAAAACAATTCTTTACAGAATCCATATGCTTAAACTCGAGCCTGTCATGAGGTTTTTGAAGAGGAAAATTCGCTTGAGAGTTATTAATATTGGAATGACAGTTCATACAGGGGAAGTTTTTAATCTTCAACCCACGATCTTCCAAAGTAATCTCAGCGAAAGAAACTACGCTAAGGAAAATCAAAAAGAGAAAAGAAGCTAACTTCATTTCAGTATCCTACATCTCAATTTTGGGTTCTAAGTTTAGTCCAGAGGATTCTCGAGCTATACCAGTCACTCTCTTAGTCAATTCTTCCATCAACCAATCATCATATCCCGCATCGTAAATATTATTCGGGATATCTACAGAAAAGGCCTTTATAGTACCTATGTACTTTCTGTTCCTTTCTTCAGCGACAAAAACTTCTGCGACATGAGTTTTTCCGTGCTGAACTAATGCTGCGTAAAGATTAATTGCGGTATTAGAATCGTCTATAGGACAACCTTTACCCATATTAATAAAAGGCCAGTGCAGAAGCTCAAAGATAGCAGTGATCTCTGGAGCAAACTGAGGCCTAATCCCAGTTCTTTCATCAGGGAGAATGAAACCTCGTGGCTCAGGCATACTCATTAGTGCATCTGAAATATCAGTAATCTGAATTGTCTGATTGACGAGGTTTTCTCCACTCATTATTTATTATACCTTTTCTTAAATTCTTCAGCTGCGTCTTTACGTCTTTTCTTTTCATCGTCACTCATTTTACCTAGGTACCATTTATGACTATCCATATTTAAAACTTCTTCTAGGGCCTTTAAAACACCTTCACCTTGTTTTTTCTTCTCAGCATTTCCTGAATGAATTGCTTTTTCTGCTAATTCTTTTAGCTCTGGAACCATTTCAACATAGAAGTGTTTAGCAATTTCATAAGTACCGTGCCAGTGAGTATAGTCTGGTCCCATCATGGCAGCACCATGGCGTGCTCTTCGACCTTCATGATGCCATAGTTCAAACCAAATGAAGTCAATTTTATTTGTAAACTTAACAGGATTAAGAAGCGGCTTAACTGCATCCATTAGCTTAAGACCTGGTTTTGCAAATTTCTCGTTATAAAATTCAATTAAAGAATCGTACTGTACATAGAAATTATCTACATAACTTGAATTGTGACAGCTAGTACAAACACTTTTCATATTTGTTCTTCTTGTCTTCCAATCAACATTTTGACCTGGCAATCCAAGTTTTTTATCAGATTCTTCAGGTCTTATAGAAGTTACAGGTCTATTATTCCATGAAATTCTTAGACCTACGTCATGAGTGACAGGAAGATCTTTAGTTGCAGACATGTGACAAGTGGCACACGTTGGAGCTGCATTATAATCTTCTCCAGGTATCCACTTAGAATTATCCATATTCATTTTGTGCTTATTAGCTCTAAAGGCAATTCCATGTTTTGATTCATTATAAATTTCAAGTTGTGGGTGATCTGGTCCCATGTGACATTTTCCACAGTTTTCTGGATTACGTGCTTGTTCAACAGAAAATTTGTGTCTTGAGTGACAGGCAGAACAGGCACCACGAGAGCCGTCTGGATTCAAACGTCCAATACCAGTATTAGGCCATGTTGCTGGATCAAGTTTTCCATCCTTAAGTACTTTAACCTCTGATCCATGACATTGCCAACAGCCATTGACTGCAGCAGCACTGTTTCCATGAGGAAACCCTGGAGTGATCATTGATCTATCACCCTCAACAACTTCAGCAAGAACGTTATCTAAAGATCCTAAAATTTTTCCACCTTGAGCGTGGTGGGACTCATCAAACTCTTTAACTTCCTGAGCATGACATTTAGAACAATCTTTAGGTGAAACAATTGTAGCAATTCTTTCACCATGGTGTAAAAACTGATCCTTATCAGTTGCTTCAGCTTGGTGACACTCAAAACAACCAACATTACCTCTGTAGTGCTTTGAAGATCCCCACATTTCATAAACTGCTGGAGTCGTTTTTTGGTGGCAACTAGCACAAGCTTGAGACTTCTTTGACAGTGTATCGAGCTTTCCCGTTGCCATCAAAGAAGGACAAATAAAAAGTGCTAACAAAACTAACAATTCTTTAGACATAATACACCTCTGTCCTCTTAATTTAGTAATCTTTTAAAAATATATGGTTACAGTAACTATACACCCCTTATACATAAATGCTATATAAATCTAAATATTTTTTATTCGGACAATATGACAAATATCAGCAAATTTCGAATAAAAGTTTTAAACCTAGCAGCTAGACGCAATTATAAAAAAGCAAAAGGTAAAAAAATTCTAAAAAAAAAAGAGAATACGTATGAAAAAAATTCCCCCACTTTTTTACATCTTAATGTTGTCTCAAGTTTTGATTTCTTGTGATCAAAAAGATTACACGGTGAATGTTTATGAAACTAAAAAAGAGACGAACTCTTTATTTCAAAATTCAATTCCTGAAGAAAATACTCAAACTCTTTCATGGACTGCTCCCAAACATTGGGTTAAAGGAAGTGCAAACGGAATGAGAATCGCATCTTTTAATATAAACGAGAAAGATAAAAAGGCAGAAGTTACAATTATTACTTTATCAGGTATGGCCGGAGGATTGGCTCCAAACATAAATAGATGGAGAGGACAAATTGGTCTGCCAGATGTGAGTGAACAGGAAGTTAAAAACTCTATTTCCACAGTTGATGGGACTTTAACAAACTATCTTTATCAATTCATTGAGAATCCAGAAAAACAAAAAGGAATACTTGCAGCGATCGCTAAACATAATGGTATGTCGCTTTTTATAAAAGCAATGGGAGATTTAAGTGTTATCAAAAATGAAGAACAAACCTTTAAAAACTTTCTAAAGACTATTCATGAAAATAAAAATTAAGAAACTACTTACACAATTGTGTGATACCCGAATTTTTTTCATCTCTACTGGTTGGCTAATGGTCCTCTTGCTTGTAGGAACAATAGCACAAAAAGAAATTGGACTCCATCAGGCCCAAGTAAAATATTTTTCATCTTTGATATGGTGGTTAGGTCCACTTCCTCTTCCTGGAGGGGCCACTACAATGACAGTTATTTTTGTTGGATTATTGTCAAAGCTCACTTTTAAAACAAGCTTTAAAAAAAAGAATATTGGAATTGCAATTACTCATTTTGGTTCATTTCTACTCCTATCAGGAGGTATTTTAACTGGTATGTTTAGTTATGAAGGGAGCATGGTCATTCCTGAAGGGCAAACAAGTTCATACATTCAAGATTATCACAAACTTGAACTATCAATTATAGATACATCCCCAAAAGAAAAAAATATTACTTATGCATTTGGTGATGGATTCTTAGAAGAAGGAAGTCTTGTCTCACACTCAAATATTCCATTTTCTTTAGAAATTCTTAAATTTTGTAAAAACTGTGAAATTTTACAACGTGAAAATCCTAGTGATGAATATAAGGGATTTGCAAAAAGATTTGAAATTCAAGATAAAAAACTCGACAAAGAAGATAGTGAAAATAGATCAGGCGCTATTTTCAAAGTTACTGGTAGTGATAACGATGGAATCTATATGGCCGTAGAAACTATGCCGGTAGAACAAACAGTGACAGCAGCAGGAAAGATATTTAATGTCGGAGTTAGACACAAAAGATACCAACTCCCTTTTTCAATTGAACTCATAGATTTTGAAAAGAAAGTCCATGCTGCGACTTCAATGGCAAAAAGTTATAAATCAATTATTAATCTCATAGATAATACATTAAAACAAAAAACCATCATTCAAATGAATGAACCCTTAAGATATAAAGGATTTACTTTTTATCAGTCCTCATTTGTCGAGGCCCCTGGACAAGAAACAACCATCTTAGCTGTCGTTAAAAATGTAGGCCGACTCTTCCCATATATTTCAAGTTTAGTTATCTGTTTTGGTTTGCTTGTCCATCTTCTTTTAATGACTCCTTCACTTTTTAAAGCAAAAAAGGAAAAAGAAGCATGATTTTTAATAAATTTCTTACTATTTTTTTAGTTTTATACTCAACAGTCCTTTTCTCTTCTGACAATAAATTTAAAAATTCAGATTTTGCAAAGATTCCCATCCTAGAAGGAGGAAGGATTAAACCCCTTGATACTTTTGCTCGCAGTCAACTTCTTATGATATATGAGAAATCTAAATTAGAAGATATGTCTGCTATCGAATGGTTGCAAGAATTACTTTTTAAACCAGAAATTGCTTTTAAAAGAAACATATTCAGAATACGAAACAAAGAAGTTATTAATACATTAGGACTAAAATTTAACCCTAAACACTTATATTCATTTATAGACGTTTCTATAAGTATAAAAAAAGAAGAAAAACTTATTCATGAAATTAATAAAATAAATCAAAAAGAAAGAACACCTTCACAACAACAAATTTTTGAACTCTACTTTAAAGTTAGAAATATATTGGATATTTCAAGATCCCTCTCCCTTCTACTTCCACAGTTTGTAATCGAAAATGCTGAGCATGCCAAAAGATTAAGGCTAGAACCTAATCAAGCATTTTCATATTTAGAAATTTTAAAAAGTAAACCTCTCTACCAAGAACTCGCTAATAGTATTTTTGAAAAAAAACATGATGCTCACACAATAGATGAATCAGACATACTAAGTTTAGGTAGAAAACTCGAAACAATTTCTATGGATAACGATACGACACTACTAAGAATCATTCCACCTCCCTTCCAAAAGAACTTAGATACAAAATGGACTTCTCCATGGCAAACAATACAACAAGGACTCGGAACTCCACTTTCAGTTAAATACTTTAAACTCTGGGGTCAACTATACCTGGCCTACAAGAATAATGATATTGGCCAATGGATGAATATCTCAGCTAAAGCATTTAACTATTCAACTGAACTTGGAAAAGACCTCATCAATCAACAAAAAATTATTTGGGAAGTGAGGTATAATAATATCGATTTTTTTACAAAATCTGTTGTCTTCTATATTTTTGCATTTTTACTTTTAAGTTTGAGTTGGATTGTAGGTGCAAAATACTTACAAAAAGCATCACTCGTTTCAGTTGGAATTGGCGCAGTTTTGCATACTATTGGCCTAACAATTAGATGTTTTATCATGGGTAGGCCTCCAGTATCAACATTATACGAATCAATTATTTTTGTATCGATTGTCTGTGTTATTAGCGCCCTTTTTATGGAATATCGGCTAAAAAATACCCTTGGAACTTTTATAGCGTCATGCCTAGGTTCAATTCTTCTTTTTGTAAGTTTTTCCTATGAAAAAGATGGTGATACAATGGGAATGTTATCAGCTGTTTTAGATACTAATTTCTGGTTGGCCACACATGTAGTCACAATTACAATTGGATATGGATGTTGTTTTGTTGCCAGCATCCTTGGACATGTTTACTTATTTAAAGAAGTCAATTTAAGTATATCGGATTCTGGCCCGGATAAAAAAACAATTCAAAAAAACATGCACGGGGCGTGTTTGTATTCATTGTTTTTTACAGTTCTTGGAACGATACTCGGAGGTATTTGGGCCGATCAATCTTGGGGTAGATTCTGGGGTTGGGATCCTAAAGAAAATGGTGCAATGTTAATTTGTATGTGGATGTTGTGGGCCGTTCATGGCCGCTTAACGAAGTATTTTAATGATTTAACTTATGCACTCGTAGTCTCTCTTACAAGTATCGTTGTCGTCTTGGCCTGGTTTGGAGTAAATCTATTAAATGTTGGACTCCACTCATATGGTTTTACTTCAAATATTGCTACAAATATTGCACTTTTTTCGTTCTTTGAAATCTTTGTTTGTTTCGGGGCCTTTATCTATATTAAAAAAAGAGCTGTACTGTGAAATTCATAGCTATTACAACTTCACTTATCGTTGTTTTCCTTATCACTCATTATATCGATTCATCATCTATACCCAAATTAGATGATCAAAAAAACATTGTATCGAATGATATAAAAGAACTAATTCCCCTTCCAAATTTTAATTTTACAAACCTTGAAGGAAAAAAATTATCAATAGATGATTTTAAAGGAAAAGTTATCATTCTTAATTTCTGGGCCAGTTGGTGTGGACCTTGCGAGCAAGAATTTCCAGAAATGGCCAAGATTGTCAGTAGTAATAAGGACACCGTTCTTGTGGCAATTTCAAATGATGAAGAAAGAAAAGATATTGATAAATTTTTAAAACGTTTAAAAAAAGAATATCCAAAACTCGAAAATGATAGAATCATTTTTGCCCACGATAAATATAAAGAAATTTCTACAGACTATTTCAATGTCTTACGTTTACCTGAAACTTTCATTGTTAATTCACAATTTAAAATTCTAAGAAAAGTAATTGGAAGTCAAGAATGGCTCGATGGAAGTATGACATCTTTCATTAACGAACTTTTTAAAAAATAATATCAAAAATGTAAATTTTTTATTATCTCATAGTTATTGATAAAACAAAATCAACTTCAGTAAAAAAAATTCTTACAACATTAAAATTACATATTCACATGATTCTTGTCAGTATTAGAAATGAGATTAACGACATTGACTCATAACCCTTATAGTGAAAGAATTTAAGATGGACACTTTTTCAGGAGAACCTTATCAAAATACAAAAAAAATATACTCATTCCCTTTCTCATCCCTATGAAAATATTTTATTTGAAGAACGTGATAGTGAAATTAGATCTGTTGATGGTAAGTCTATGGCCCACTATAAAATAGTCGTTCCTAAAAATTGGTCACAAGTCGCAACTGATATACTTGCACAAAAGTATGCTCGCAAAAGTGGAATCAATACAAATGGCAAATTTACAGAACAAGGAGAGAAAGATTCCAGACAAATATTTAATCGGTTGAGTGAATGTTGGAGAAATTGGGGTGAAAAATATCAATATTTCGACACAAAAGAAGACGCAGATAATTTTGAAGATGAAATTAAATTTATGCTTGCAAATCAATTTTGTGCCCCTAATTCCCCTCAGTGGTTTAATACAGGTCTATATGATTCATATGGAATTAAAGGAAATCCACAAGGACATTTTTTTGTAGAACAAAATAATGGCAAGTTAACAAAATCAAAATCAGCATATGAACGACCTCAACCTCATGCCTGTTTTATTCAATCTGTAGATGATGATCTTGTGAATAAAGGTGGAATCATGGATCTTTGGTCAAAAGAGGCCAGATTATTTAAATATGGTTCAGGAACAGGAACTAATTATTCAAATATTCGCTCAAAGGGTGAGAAACTCGGTGGAGGAGGTGAATCATCCGGACTTATGTCATTTCTCTTAATAGGTGATCGATCTGCTGGAGCAATTAAATCAGGTGGAACAACGAGAAGGGCCGCTAAAATGGTATGTTTAGACATAGATCATCCTGATATAGAAGATTTTATTGAATGGAAATCAAAAGAAGAACATAAAGTTGCATCTTTGGTCACAGGATCAAAGACATGTAAATATCATCTCAATAAAATCATGGAGACAATCTCCAAATCAAAAGAAGAGGACAAATATTCTCTGAGGAAAAATGAAAATCTTAGAAAAGCTGTAAAAGAAGCAAAAGAACATTATGTTCCGATAAATTACATTAATAGGGTGATTGAATTATCGAAGCAAGGATTTGATCATATCGAATTTGAAGAGTTTGATACTGACTGGAACTCTGAGGCCTATATGACAGTATCTGGACAAAATTCGAACAATTCAATTAGAATTTCAAATCAATTCTTTAAAGCTCTTGAAGAAAATGCTCAATTCAATTTAAGGAGAAGAACAGATGGAAGTGTCTCAAAAACAGTTCATGCAAAAAGTCTATGGAAAAAAATAAATCAGGCCGCTTGGCAGTGTGCTGACCCTGGATTGCAATTCGATGATACAATTAATGAGTGGCATACTTGTCCGGAAGGAGGAAGGATTAATGCTTCAAATCCTTGTTCGGAATATATGTTTTTAGATAACACTGCTTGTAATCTGGCATCCCTTAATTTAATTAAATTTTACAATAAAGATAAAAATTTATTTGATGTAGAAAGTTTTATTCATGCCTGTTCACTTTGGACAATCGTTCTTGAAATTTCAGTCCTCATGGCACAGTTTCCTTCTAAGGAAATTGCTCAAAATTCATTTGATTATCGAACTTTGGGACTAGGATTTGCCAATATTGGTGCACTCCTTATGCAAATGGGTCTTGCCTATGATTCGCAAAAAGGTAGAGCTATCGCAGCGGCCATTAGTTCCATTATGGGAGGAACGGCCTATAAAACTTCGGCCTTAATGGCCAAAGAATTGGGCCCATTTTCTAAGTTTAAAATAAATAAAAAGCACATGTTAAGAGTTATTAGAAACCATAGAAGGGCCGCTTACAGTGAAACTGATAATTACGAAGATCTCACTATACTTCCTCAAAAATTTGAGGGCCAATTAATTGAAGAATATCTAGTGAGGGCCGCACGAAATTCTTGGGATGAAGCTTTAGAATATGGAGAAAAATATGGATATAGAAATGCTCAAGTAACAGTCATTGCTCCAACAGGGACGATTGGATTATTAATGGATTGTGATACTACAGGAATAGAGCCTGATTTTTCATTAGTCAAATTCAAAAAGTTAGCAGGGGGGGGATACCTCAAAATTATTAACCAGTCAGTTCCTTTAGCACTTTCCCATCTGAAGTATTCAAAAAAAGAAATTGATGAAATTATCCCATATATCACTGGATATGCAACGTTAAGAGACTGTCCTTTTATAAATAACAACTCTCTCAAAGAGATTGGTTTTTCTGAAGAGATAATAAATCAAATTGAAACAATACTTCCTGGGATATTTGATCTTCAATATGCCTTCAATAGGTATAGCATAGGGGATGAATTTCTCAAAAATAAATTAAAAATATCAGAAGACCAGCTCAATGATCCACAATTTTCAATATTAAAACATATTGGTTTTAATAGTGAACAAATTGAACTAGCAAACGAATATGTCTGTGGATCGATGACAATGGAAGGGGCCCCACACATCAAGGATGAACATTTGTCGGTATTTGACTGTGCTAATAAGTGTGGAAAGAAGGGCCTCAGACAAATACCTCCTCAAGCTCATTTATCCATGATGGCCGCAGTCCAACCTTTTATCTCAGGGGCGATTTCAAAAACGGTTAATATGCCAAACGAAATCGGAATCAATGAGATTGGTAATATTTACTATCTGTCATGGAAAATGATGTTAAAGTCCAATGCCATTTATAGAGATGGTTCAAAATTATCGCAACCTCTTAACAGCACTCTTTTGAATGATCTTGATATTGAAGAAGTAGATTCAAATATTGAAAAAATTGAAAAACTGGCAAAAAGCATGTCTACAGAGTTTATACATACAGTGAAGAGGAAGACTTTACCCAACAGAAGATCTGGATACACTCAAAAGGCCACTGTTGGAGGGCACAAAATTTACATACGCACAGGTGAGTATAAGGATGGAAAACTAGGGGAAGTTTTTATTGATATGCATAAGGAAGGTGCAGCATATAGGTCTCTTCTAAATTGCTTCTCAATCGCTATTTCACTTGGACTACAGTATGGTGTTCCATTAGACGAATTTGTAGATGCTTTTACTTTTACTCGCTTTGAACCAAACGGCATTGTTATAGGACATGACAATATAAAGATGGCAACATCTGTTATTGATTACATCTTCCGAGAGCTCGGAATGAGATATTTAAATCGATATGATCTCGTACATGTCCAACCTGAAGACTTGAGACCAGATAGTGTCGCAAGTGAAGAAGTAAAAGAGGAAACTCTGGTTAAAATTATGAATAAACATGAAGAACAGATAGGGGGTTCATCTCAACTAAGTACTCAAAAAGTTTATAGCATTTCACAAAACTCTGAAATGATAAAAAACCAGCGAAAAAGACAAGAGGCCAAAATTAAAGGGTATGAAGGTGATGCTTGCAGTGCATGCGGATCACTAACATTGGTTAGGAATGGATCTTGTTTGAAATGTGATAGTTGTGGAGAAACGACAGGGTGTTCATAACGTTTTTTTGGCAAAAGTATGATACAAATAAACTCAATGAAAGAAATAGAGCATATATACATTCAAACGGAACGATTAATTTTAAGACAGTGGAAAAACTCTGATCGAGATATCTTTGCACAGATCAATGCCGATCCAGAAATGATGAAATTTTTTCCGAGTACTTACGACAAAAACAAAAGTGACAATTTTATTGATAAAACTATCGAATTGATTAAAAAAAACAATTATGGGTTCTTTGCAGTAGAGCTCAAAGAGACAAAAGAGTTTATTGGTTTTGTTGGTTTCACTGACACTGATTATGAGGCCTATTTTGTTCCAGCGATAGAAATTGGCTGGAGGATTCATAAAAAATATTGGAAAAAAGGCCTCGCAACAGAGGCCGCATTTTCTTGTCTTAAGTATTGTTTTGAAAAATTTAATTTCGATGAAATTGTTGCGTGTACAGCAACGGCCAATAGGCCTTCTCGAAACGTAATGGAAAGAATTGGAATGAAACAAGATCTTAATGGTACTTTTTTCCATTCTCAAATTCCAAAAGGTCATAAACATTCAGAACATGTCCTTTATAGGATGAGAAAGGATGATTTTTTTGCTAGCAAGTAAGTTTTAAGCTAGTTTATTTTTTGCTTATTTCAACTTTTGCACACAATTCTTTTTCTCTTTGACTTAGTTGTTTCTCTACATTTTTATGACATTTTAAATGTTTAAGAGTTCCATCAATATTATATTCAAAATATGAGACTTCATTATTCCAAATATATTCAACTTTCATTTTGTTTCCATTTTCATAATACACATAGTTTGGGCCAATATTAATTCCATCTTTGTATGTATATTGTCTTTTAGCTTTACCATTTGTATGAAAATCGATTATTTTTCCGTGACGCTGTTTATTCTGGTTAAAATTTTGTTCTGTCTTAATTTTTCCATTTTCGTCAAAAAAGATTATTTTCCTTTGAATGCCTGAATTCATCATTATCTTCCTTTGAATCTTTTCATCTCGTTTACAAATCACTTCTCCAGACATTTTCTTTAAAATTCCACCATGATTCATATTTATAATTTTGTCACCCTGAGTACATACAACGGCTGAGCTATATGAAGATATAGAATAGATTACAAAAATACATGCTACTAATATTTTTAGATACACAGACTAATCTTTCTAAGAATTAAGAATTTTATTAATTCCATCGAGCAATATTTTTTTATTAAATGGTTTCGATATAAAACCATTACAGCCTGACAATTTTAAAGCTTCAAAATCTTTTTCATAAGTTGTGGCTGATAGAGCAATTATTTTCATCTTATCATTAGAATTTTCTAACTGTCTAATTTGATTCACTATCATAGCTCCATTTTCATTTTCAAGTTTCATATCGATAATGACAAAATCAATATGGTTATTTTTAAAATACTTCATGGCACTTTTGCCATCAAGAGCAAAAAATATCTTATTACAAATTGATCTGGTGTATATATTTAGTATAATTTTAATATCGGGATCGTCGTCAACAACAAGAATGTTATATTTTTTATTTGATTTCGATTTCTCAATATCTCCAATATTGTGCATGTTTTTATATTTTCTTGGAAGAATTACTGAGATTGTTGTTCCCTCTCCGTAGATAGAATCAATCTCAATATTACCACCACAATTCTCGATGAGTCTTTTCACTGTGGCCATCCCGATTCCATGTCCATCAGCTTTAGCGTTTACATTCTCTAGTCTACTAAATTTCGTAAACACCTTATTTAGATCTTCCTCTTTAAATCCAATTCCATTATCAATTACTTGAATAATAATTTTCTCATCAATTTCTTCGGTTTTCATTATCACATTTGGAATCCTCTCTGGAGGAGTGTACTTAATTGCGTTTGAAACAATATTTGTCAAACTTTGAGTAAGTGAAGATTTTCCACAATACACTTTTTGAATTTTAAAATCCGAAGTAAAACTCGCATTTTTTTCTTGTATTAAATCATGAAGTTGAAAATTTATATCATTAAATACTTCTTCAAACTGAACCTCTGAAATTTCCTCTTTTCCACCTTTAAGTGCAATCTTAAGCATTTCATCTATAATATTGAGTGCCTTTTTTCCCGCCCTGCGTACGTTATAAAGTAATTCATCTTTATTGTGATGTTTGATTTCTTTATCTAAAATAATATCAAGATAATTATTAATTGTATTTATTGGATTTTTCAAATCATGTGCAACTGCATGATCATATTGCTTTAGTTCTTCGTTTACTTTCTCTAATTCATTATTAGCTGTTTCAAGTTTTTTTAAAAACACTTCATTTGCAAGAAGAAATTCTATACCTTTGATAATAAATCTATTTATTTTGATCACACCTCTCGTTAAATTGATGCCTAATAAAACAAGTAATATTCCCAAGATTGAGTACATTTCATTGCCTTGCATAAAAACGGCAAATACAATTGGTATTAACAAAATTAATAAATAGCTAACAGATATTTTAATTGATGAAGCATATGATGAAATTGAGCCGGCCATAAGACCAACCAAAATAAGGATCACAAAAAGTTGATGAATAACAGATTCTTTTGGGAAAAAATAAAATGCTCCCAAACTGATAATGATCGCAGTCAGACAACTAAAACAACAAAAGCGATTTTCCCATTTAGAATAATTTCCGAACTCTTTATTACTTTCATTTTTTTGAAATAAATAACTATTTATAACTCTTACAATTGTTAAGAGAAATATTATTCCATACCATAGATTAATTTCAATATAATTGACAGTGTCTCGAAGTACATAAACCAATAAAGAGATCACAAGTAATAAGGAAAAGAACGTTGAATAACTTTTCTCATAAACTTGACTAACTCTAATATAATTCAACCTGTTATCAGATGATTCAAAATCATTTTTCATACTTATAAGTTAAAGTATCTAGTGACTCTTATCCAGAAAGAAAAAATGATCCTATAACCTATATTTTTACTATTTATAACTTAAATCTTCAAAAGCAGTAAGTGCGGCCTTAGCTCCCTCTCCCATTGAGATTATAATCTGCTTATATGGAACAGTCGTTACATCACCTGCGGCAAAAATGCCTGGAACAGTAGTCCGACATTTTTCATCAATTATAATTTCTCCTAGTCTATTTATTTCAACTAAATCTTTAACAAAATCACTATTGGGAGAAAGTCCAATTTGAATAAAGATTCCATCAATATCCATTTTTTTTATTTCTTGATTTCTTCTATCTTCAAATTCTAGTCCTACGACTTTTGAACCATCACCTATAATTTTTGAAGTTCTGGCAGACATTATGATTTTTGTATTTTTAAGAGAATTAAGTTTATCAACTAAAACTTTATCAGCTCTTATTTCATCAGCAAATTCGAGTAACGTTACAGATTTTACAATACCCGCTAAATCAATTGCCGCTTCAACTCCAGAGTTTCCCCCTCCTACGACTACTATATCTTTACCTTTATAGTATGGCCCATCACAATGTGGACAAAATGCAACTCCTCTTCCGATATATTCCTTTTCCCCTTCAATTCCTAATTCTCTCCACTTGGCGCCTGTTGCAATGATAACAGATTTAGACTTGATTATTTCATTCCCTTCAAGAATGATATTTTTTAAATTGTTATTTACAATTTTTGCAACTTTTCTATGTTCGAAAATACTTATATTGTATTCCTGCATATGCTTTTCAATCTGGGACGATAATATTGCTCCCTCAGTATAAGGAACAGAGATAAGATTTTCTATTCCCTTAGTATCCTTAACTTGTCCTCCTACTCTATCTGTAATAATTGCAGTTCTAAGTCCTTTACGCGCACTATAAATAGCACTTGCTCCCCCCGCAGGGCCTCCACCAATGATAACAACGTCGAACTCTCCCAATTCAACCAATTCATTTTTTTCTTTATCAACTGTTGCAAATTTGTCTTCTAATTTTTTAAGGATTTCAATTAATTCAGTCTTTCCAGATGAAATTAACTCGTTTTTTGAAAAAACTGCTGGAACTCCTTGGATGGATAAAGATTGAGTTTCTTCGAGTGCAAATTCTCCATCAATCATTTCATGAGATATGTTCTTATTAAGGATTGTAAAAAGATTTAAAACTTGTACGACATTAGGGCAATTCTCACACGAAAGTGAAACATAGGTTTTTAGGGAAATATTACCTTTAAGATTTTTTATTCTTTGTACTATCCCAGGATCAGGCATTTTTCCTTTACCATCACTATTTAAAATTGCTAGAACAAGTGAAGAAAATTCATGTCCTCCAGGAATACCTCTAAATGAAACACCATTAGCATTATTTTTATATTTTATAATAAAAGTTGGAGTCTCTCTTAATTCATCTATTTCTTCAACCTTCAGCAATTGAGAAGTACTTGCGACTTCTTCCAACATTTCAATTAACTCATCTTGTTTAACATGTTGAGTTTTAAAATATGAAAGAGTTATTTCGTTTTCCAATACTTCAAAAACACTCTTTAGTTGATTTTTTATTTCTTGTTCTAGCATTTTACATTCCTTTTAAAAGAGTACCCTGAGGTACTCCTGTTAAATCTTTCCAATCAAATCTAGACCTGGTTTTAAGGTTGCACTTCCAGGTTTCCATTTTGCGGGACATACTTCATTTGGATGTTCAGCAATAAACTGTGCGGCCTGTACTTTTCTCATTAATTCATCTGCATTTCTTCCAATTCCGTTATCATGAATTTCAGCGATTTTAATTTTACCATCTGGTGCAATGAGAAAAGTTCCCCTATAGGCCAGACCTGCTTCTTCGATATGAACTCCAAACGCTCTCGTTAAGTGTCCTGTTGGATCTGCAATCATTGGGTAATTAATTTTTTTAATAGTTTCAGAAGTATCATGCCAGGCCTTATGTGTGAAATGTGTGTCCGTACTTACTGAATATACTTCAACGCCCATTTTTTGAAACTCTTGATATTTATCGGCCATATCTCCTAATTCAGTGGGACATACAAATGTAAAATCAGCAGGGTAAAAAAACAAAATAGACCATTTACCTAATAAGTCTTGTTCAGTTACAGTAATAAAATCCTCATTTCTGTATGCCTGGACTTTAAATTCTGGAAGTTGAGAGTTGATTAATGTATTCATGTTTTCTCCTTTTATACATGGTTCAACAAAAAAATTATCGAATAGAATTCAATAGATTTCAAATATCAATTATAAATCAATCAATTTATAAAATAAATTAATCTAATATTTATCTTTAGCACCCAAAAAAAAGGGTTAATTTTAACCTAATTTCAAATGACTGATTTTTATAAAAAGATCTACCCCCCAAATCAGACATTTATGACATAAAAAATTATGTTTTCCTTTGGCCAGAAGCCGCATTCTATATTAATAAAAAAGAAGTTAAAAACAGTTAACAAATATAATCAAACACTTAACTTTTTTTAAATTCCTAATTAATTTGATATAATGAAAATTATTAGGTTTACACGGAGCAAGAATGAACATTGAGGCAAAAAGATGCAATAATATTTTCTTTGTCGATGACGAGTCCTCACTACATACTTTAATTAAATTTAAATTTAAAAATGAAATTAAAGAGGGATATGTTAAAACATTTCACTTTCATAGCGCAGAAGATTGTCTAAAATACTTAGATGCGAATCCAATTGATGTTGATATTTTGTTTTCCGACGTTAATATGCCTCAGATGAATGGAATTGAGCTTGCGCAAATTATCAGATCAAAGTTTCCAAGTACCACCATCTTTCTGGCAACTGCCTACAGTTTAGATCCTACTAAAATTGAATACAAAAATATTGGAATAAAATCTTTCTTCTCTAAACCATTAGATTTTACTCATATAAAACATACTATTTCACAAAACTTTCTTGATTAACACTTTACTCTGTATACTCTAGAGGCCATATTTCAGGAAATAACTCTTTCAATGGATTTCTATGTTAAATGTTGCGAATGTATCAAAGATCATCAGTGGACAAACATTGTTTTCAAACGCAAGTTTTCAAATATATGAAGGCGAAAAAGTAGGTCTTGTAGGTCCAAATGGAGCAGGGAAATCAACTTTCTTCAAAATGATTGTAGGTGAAGAAAACCCTACCGAAGGCCAAATTAGTCTTGTTTCAAAAACAAGAATTTCATATTTCTCACAAAATGTAGGAGAAATGCATGGTAAGTCTGCGCTCCAAGAAGTTTTAGAGGGAAATACAGATCTCTCATCACTTGATAAAAAACTTAAGCAATTCGAAACTCAATTATGTGATCCTAATATAGATCCTGACGAAATGAATAATGTCTTAATTGAAATGGGTGAGGTTCAAACAGAATTTGAAAAGCTAGGGGGGTATGAGCTTGAATCAAATGCGAAAGAAATACTCACTGGATTAGGAATTGGTCCTGATGAATTTAATAAGAATGTAGAAGATTTTAGTGGCGGTTGGAAGATGAGAATCGCTCTTGCAAAAGTTCTTATTAACCTTCCCGATCTCATTTTAATGGACGAACCAACAAACTATCTAGATCTTGAAACAATCATTTGGCTTGAAGGATGGCTTAAGACCTTTAAAGGTTCTGTATTTATGACAAGTCATGATAGAGATTTTATGAATGCAATTGTGAAGAAGGTCATTGAAGTTTCTAACGGAAGGGTAACAACATTCTCTGGAAATTATGATTTCTATGAAAAAGAAAAAGAACTTCGTAAGGGGCAGCTAGAAGCACAACATGCCAAACAAAAAGAAATGTTAAAAAAAGAAGAAGAGTTTATTGCAAAATTTCAAGCTCGGGCTTCCCATGCGGCACAAGTTCAATCACGAGTAAAAAAATTAGATAAAATTGAGAGGATTGAACTTGAAGCAAATATTGAGCAGATGAGTATTTTGTTACCCGAACTCCCTAGAGGCGGAAATGATGTTGTTGTTATCAAAGATCTATCTAAATCTTTTAAATTAAAAAGTGGGGAAATTAAAAAAGTTTTTGAAGGTCTGAGTACTACAATAAGTAGACAAGATAAACTTGCAGTTGTTGGAGTAAATGGTGCGGGGAAGTCTACACTCTTAAAAATAATTGCAAATAGATTAGGGCCCTCTGGAGGGGAGTGTAAAATAGGGCCAAGTATTAACATGGGATACTTTGGTCAATATTCCCTAGAAGTACTTAATCCTGAAAATACTATATTTGATGAAGTACAGGCCCAACTTCCAAGTGCGAGTGATGGATTCATACGTAACTTGCTTGCTGCATTTTTATTTAAAGGAAATGATGTCTTTAAAAAAATTAAATATCTCTCAGGAGGAGAAAAATCGCGTGTCATTCTATCCTATCTTCTATCTCAAAGAAATAATTTACTTCTTTTAGATGAACCAACAAACCATTTGGATATTGGTTCTAGAGAAGTACTTTTAGATGCTCTTCAAAGATATGAAGGTACATTACTAATTGTAAGTCACGACAGATTTTTCCTTAAACACCTTGCAAATAAAGTTTTAGAAGTTGATAAAGGTGAAATTCACCTGTATCCAGGTACGTATCAAGAATATGTGGATGGCCATTCAAAGAATTAATTCTTTTTGCAAGATCAAAAAAATTTAAAGATGTTTAACGTCTAGTGTTTGTGAAATTATTCGTCATCTGATTTTTAATTTAATTTTTTTCAAAAGGCACATTAATCTTTAACTCCTTATCCTTAACATTAGTAAGATCAAAAATTCCAAGATGGCCACTGACGCATTTTATAAGAACATCTTTTTTATTATTGTTCGCAACTTTTTGTAATAACTTTGAAAGATCTTCAAGCCTATGGATTGTCTGACCATTTACATGATGAATGACTTCACCTACAATCCATTCTTCTTTATCAGCGACTGAGTTTCTTTCAATATTTGTAACAACAATTAAAGGATTTTCTGAATCTATATACTTCAAAAGATCCATTCCGATAATTGGATCAAGCACATAGAAGGCCTCTAGGATTTCAAGGGATAACTCCTGAAACATAATACCAAAAATTTCAATGAACTTTCTATCCTTAACGATTGGACGAGCTGGTATGGCCCTTTTTGGAAGAGAAACTGCTTTGCCTTTAAGAGAGAGATGCTTTCCATTCCTTTGAATCTCGACTGTAACTTCTTCGCCAATAGGAATAAGTTTACACACATCAAATATATTTTTATGATGATGCTGATCTCTATATTCGACAATTCCATGACGATCAAAATATTCACCATCCAAGGAGATAATAATATCTTTTTCCTGAACTCCAATATTTTCTAAAAAACCACCTTTAAGCAATTTTGAAACAATTATTCCACTAGGCCCATTTTTTTGTTTGAGATATTTAGAGAGCGCCAGAGAATTTTTTTGTACATCTGCTCCTAGTCCTGAATAACAAGCCCCACTGCCTTTCACTAGATTATCAAAAATAATATTGATAAAACTTACAGGTGTTATAAACCCTATATTTTCTGCTTCCTTAATAATTGCTGTATTTATACCAATAACTTCACCAAATTCGTTAATGGCCGGGCCTCCAGAGTTTCCTGGATTTATCGCTGCATCAGTCACATACTTTTCAGTCTCATATCTATTTCCTGAAATAAAATTTGTCACTTCTCCTGCAGTAATATTTGGTTCCACCATCCCCATAGGATATCCAATGGCCTTAATAGGAAGCCCTCTTTGAATAACAAAATTGTTTGCCATTTTTAAATATACGATGTCACGTCCAGCGATTTTTTTAAATCTTTTGAATTCTTTTTCTTTTAGTTTCAACAATGCAATATCTGGTTCAAGAGAAGTGACCAGTCCAACGATTTCAGCTTCAAATCTCTCTTCACTTGTCATCATTGACATTATTTCAATGTTTTTGGCGTTCCTAACAACGTGAGAATTGGTGATAATGTATCCTTGGTCACTTGGACCTTCTACAAAAAAACCTGACCCACTCCATACGGCATATTCACTTAATTTTGGGTTTAATATACTATGGGCCTCATCTCCAATAAAGCCATCAACATGAACCTGTACTACACCCTTCATATTTTTTCTTGAAATCTCAATAAAACCTTTCTTGTCCACCATTTTGAATACCATAAAAATTTATTTTTTTTTGATTATACTCCGAATAATGTTTCATGAATATATTAGTTGTAGATGACTCAATGTTTTTTCTAAAAATCATTAGAGAGGAATTATCAATTGCTGATTATAATATCAAAATAGCAAACTCTCCACACGCGGCCAGAGAAATTCTTGAGAAAAATGTATTTGATTTATTGATTCTCGATATTGAAATGCCCGAGAAAAATGGTTTAGATCTTCTTCAGGAATTAATAAACGATAACCTTATAGATCTCGAACGAACTAAATGCTTATTTATTTCAGCAAGTGATAAGTATGAATATCGAATTAAAGGTTTTGAGCTTGGAGCTCTTGATTTTATTAGTAAAAATCTATCGTCAGGAGAGATTCAAGTACGTGTTGATAAAATACTTAAATCAAATTCAAGATTTAAGGGCAAGACAGTCTTGATTGTAGATGATGACAAACATATATGTAAAATTGCATCTTACATTTTAAATGAAGAAGGAATAGAAACAATTGTAACTCATTCTTATGATGAGGCCATTTCCGTTGCTCAAAATAGAAACAATGATATAAGCGCAATTGTATTAGATAAATATTTGCATAAGAAAGATGGATTACAACTCATAAAAGATTTAAAACAAAACTATAGTATTGATGTGCCATTTATTATTGTTAGTGCTGAATCCAATAATCAAGAGATAGTTAATTTCTTTTCTGCCGGTGCTTGTGACTATCTAATCAAACCTTTTTTAAAAGAAGAATTTAAAGTTCGTGTCTTAAATATTTTAGATAGAAATAGTGAAAACAAAACAAATCAGACGATGATAAAGAGATTTAAGGCGCTCCAACAAATGAAAGACGAAGTACTAAGTGTTTGTTCTCACGATATCAGAACTCCCATTCAGGGTATAATTGGACTTTCAGAAATGATCAAAGAATCAAATAATCTCAATAATGATCAAATTGAATCAATTCAGATGATTGAATCTTCTGCAAATTTCTTACTCAAAATGGTAAATGAAATTCTCAATTTAAGAAGAATTGAAGAAGATGATGAAATCAGTTTCGAGTTTGTACCTGTGAAAAAATTATTCGATTCAATTAACAGTTCAATGAAACCATATTCTCAATTAAAAAATATACAGCTCAAATTTAAAATTTTGGCCAGTCAAGACGTACTCGTGAAAATCAATCTCAATTCTTTTATAAGACTTTTTAATAATATACTTTCAAATTCAATTAATTTTTCAAATTATGGAAGACCTGTTGATATTACTTATTCTCAAGAAGAAAACTATCATATTTTTTCCGTTCAAGATTATGGTAAGGGTCTTACAGATATAGAATTAAATTTATTGATGAATGATTCTGAAAAACTTTATTCAAAAGAAAGTGAGACTAATGGAAAAGGTACAGGTCTAGGAACGAAAATTATTAAAAGCGTTGTAAAAAATCATCATGGTACAGTAATATTCAAAAGTGACGGCCAACTAAAAGGTAGTACAGTTATAGTTAAGTTACCATTGTCAATTTAATGTTCTGTATTCTAAATATGCAATTCTCAAGAGTAATCTCAGTTGAATAAAAATGTTTCATATTTTGAAATCAAAACCTATCTTACAAAAAATGGTAGAATCTTAATTTTGGAAAATATACGCATAAAGTTTTTGTTATCCAAATGAAAAATTTATCTTCAAGATTAATATAGAAGTGAATTACAAAGGCAGAACACTTTTATATTCCATTAAATGACTGAATTTAAAATTTAACGGCCAGTTTTGGTAAGAATGTTCTCTATGACGTGATTAAAAGTAAATGCTAGAGTGTCACCGTCTGGAAATAATGGAGGTTCCAATGACACGTGTATTATTTATTTTTCTTTTCATACTCTCGACTAAAATTTTTGCTGAAAATAGGTGTTACGCTTATAAATTTTCACGAGGAAAATTCTATGATCTTAAAGTTTTCGTTAAAGAAGAAAATAGCAACGAACTAGCATCTGTAAAAATTCAGTTAGGTAAATTAATTCCCGGTCAGTACCACAATGATCAAAACCCTAGAACAATCAATTCGTATGAATATGGTACATGCAATATGGAAAATGGAGAATGCTTACTCCAATGTAAAACAAGCAAGATTACGATAATTGATTCACTTAAGATTAATTTTGGATTTCTCTCCACTTTGACTTCAAATGGTAAAAAAATTAACTGTGAATCCACCGGAGAAAATAATAGTATCCTACTACAGAGGGCCCCACTCGAAGAGTGCGGTAATAAGTCATTTTATTAGTTCAAAAAAGGCCCTATGCATTGGAGAAGGCCAGTTATTATTAAGTTCAGGGTGAAAAGTTGTACCCATAAACTGATTTTTATCTGTGATCCAAACTGGAAAGTCGTCTCTTCTGGCCAGAACTTCAATTTCCTTGGAAATTGACTTAATGATTGGTGCTCGAATATAAGTAATTGTATAATTTTCTAAAAAATCTTCTTTGGAATCTAGTTGACTCCCATAACCGTTTCTTTCTACAGTTATATCAATTAATCCAAAAGATCTTTGCTCTGGATGTTTAACTGTTTTGGCCATCAGAATCACGCCTGCACATATTCCCCAAACAGGTTTATATTGAAATTCTTCTCTAAGTAGACTTTCAAGACCAAAAACATCTATAAGCTTTAACATTGTGGAACTTTCGCCCCCTGGTAATATATAAGCATCAATATTTTTGATATCTTCTTTTCTTTTTATGAGTACAGCTTCGCAACCTAATCCATGGATGTGAGGAATATGTGGAGTAACACAACCTTGAAGCGCCAAGATTCCTATTCTTTTCACTTGTTTACCAGCCTCTTTCGGCCATACGTTCTTCAAGAGATATTTTTGAGATTTCTAATCCTTTCATAGCACTCCCAAGACCTCTTTGTGCTTCAAGAACAACTGAAGGCTCATTCCATCTGGCCGTTGCTTTAACGATGGCATTGGCAAATTTTACAGGATCATTAGATTTAAAGATTCCAGATCCAACAAAAACGGCCTCTGCCCCTAACAGCATACAAAGTGCCGCATCAGCTGGAGTTGAAACTCCACCGGCAGCAAAATTAGGTACAGGCAATTTTTTTTCATGTTTTAAACGTAGAAGAAGTTCATAGGGAGCACCTAGATTTTTGGCCTCTGTCATGAGTTCATCATTTTCCAAAAGGGTGATTCTTTTGATCTCTTGATTTATTTTTCTTAAATGTTTTACGGCCTCGACAATATTTCCGGTACCTGGTTCACCTTTAGTTCGAATCATGGCCGCGCCTTCACCAATTCTTCTTAGGGCCTCGCCTAAGTTAGTAGCTCCGCAAACAAATGGCACATTGAATTCATGTTTATTAATATGATATTCATTGTCTGCAGGAGTAAGAACTTCACTCTCGTCTATATAATCTACGGCCAATTCTTGGAGTAATTGTGCCTCAGCAATATGACCAATTCTACACTTGGCCATAACAGGAATGTTAACTGTATTTTTAATTTCTTCAACTAATTCAGGAGGAGACATTCTTGCGACACCACCTTCTTTACGGATGTCAGAAGGGACTCTTTCAAGGGCCATAACAGCGACAGCACCCGCATCTTCAGCAACTTTGGCCTGTTCTGCATTGACGACGTCCATGATCACACCGCCCTTTAACATTTCAGCAAGTCCTGTTTTTAAAATTATACTTTGTTTGTTAAAAACATTCATATCTCTACCTCTTCTAGTTTAGTATGCTCCTTATAAAATGCGTAGAAGAGTTTGAAAAGATGAATATTTTTAATGCATGGCAATGCTTATTGATTTTGAAAATGGAAAATGAAATTGCTTATATAATTTTTAAGATTTTTTTTAACCGTATCTTTTGGTAGATAGTAGATTGTAAATCCGAGATATATTTTGTCGGGATTTGTAATTAATTCTCGATTAAGAAACCAGAGATGATACCAATAGCGCGAAGAGCCATATAATTTCTTTGAAATTTTCTGTAACGTATCATTATTATTTGAAATAAGGTAAGGACTTCCTTCCCTATCATTCAATGATTTTTGTGGATCCTTCACTTTTAAAATACTTCCTGTTTTTAAAATTTCGGGTTGAGCGATCGTGTTTTTATTGAGTTCATAGATTTGTTTCCATTTTGAGTAGTCTTGATAAAGTTTTTGGGCAATTAACATTAAATTTTCACCTTTTTCAACTTTGTAATTTACAATTTCGCTATCAACTAATTCTAAATTTTTTTCATCCACTTTTTTAACTTCAGTTTGAATGGCCTCGACAACAACTACATTGGCCTGTGACTTAACTTTTTTAATTTGCTCTTGATCATCATAGATAAAAGTTGGAGCAACACTTTCATTGACCTTTTTAATTTCTTCATCAGCTCTATCGACTAATTCAATTACCCCGTCCTCTGTTTGTCTAAAGACCATTCCGCCCATTTCTTGATCAGAGGATTTTTGAGAGGCACAGGAGAGAAAATGTGTTATAAGAAATGTAGCTAGAATGATTCTCATTAACCTTCCCTCTATTTTAAGATATAACCAATACCAATTCCAAATCTGAAAGAACTTAAATCTGAGCTTCCTGACATTGTATGATACTTTATAAGAGAGTGAGCGAACCAATCTTTGTGAATTTTGTGAAAAATATAGCCCATAAATTTAAATCCACTTATTTCGGTAGAATCAGTTGATTGAGAGTAACCAAGAGTTGTGGATGAAAAGATTGATCTTGAAATGCTTAGTTTTGAGAAAAAATTTTTCTTAAAAATTGTAAATGTTTTTGATGCTCCAATGGTTAAGTAAAATACTTTGTGTTCATCGGCCAAAAGCTCTTGGTTATTCTGTAATCCTTCAAGATTAAGTGAACTAAATCGTTCAAAATCAAATCCTGAATATCCGCTAAATTTAAATTTAAATTGGTCAAAATATCGTTCAATATATGATGTAATTCCAATCTCTGCAGGAATTGAGAGTTCGTTTTGATTTATATTATTTGTTGCGGCCACCAGTGTTGAAAAATATAGGCTACCTGAAAAGTTATAGGGAATTGATTGAGGATAATAACTTGAGGCAATTCCTAGGGTTACGGGTGAGTTTTGGAAAAAACTTAATTGAGCTCTGGTAGGGTTTTCTTGCTGAAATTTTCCAACAGAAACCATATAAAATAATGATGCTCTCCATCCTTGTGGTTTGGTTTTATTTTTTTCAAGTTTTTTAATATTTTCTTTAATAATTTGAAATTTTTGAAACATTTTTTTGTCGTAAGCAAGAAGCTTTTTTTCATCAATATGGATAAGCTCTAAGTAAAGCGAAAATCTTGTTTTATCCTCTATGTTTTTCCAATTATCGACTAGTGAATTTGACAATTTTGTTCTATTTAAAAATTCAGATTTTTCATTTACTATAACATCTTTTTTCGTGAATTCTTTATAAATACTCACAATATTTTGATTCTTCTTAGTGGTTGTATATTTTATTTTCAAGAACTGAACATTTCCAAATGCATTTTGAATTTTATTTTTAATTTCACTTTCAGCATAAATTTGGAAAGTGAATAACATTATTAAAATATATTTCATTATTTTAAACCGTACCTCATGTGTATTAATTGTAATTCATCTCTGGATTTAACTCAAATAATTTCTTATGCTTATGCTAGCAATGCAACTGAAGGAGAAGTATGACAGATCAATTTGCACGGGTTAATAACACATGTATTGTTATAATAACGATCATTCTAGTCACGTTCTCACTCAATTTTACAAAACCTGTGTTGGTTCCCTTTGTTTTTGCTTTTATTATTTATGAAATTTTAAATCCAATGATCAATTTTATGCAATCTAAACTTAAGTTAAATCGTGTTCTATCTACATTTATTACAATGGCCGTAATTATTTTCTTTTTAAGTTTAGCTATTTTTTTTATTGCAAATTCTTTAGAACATTTCATTAAAAGTGCAAATGTTTACAAAAATAGGCTCGTGACCTCAATCCAATGGTTTAGTGATACCGCTCATCATTTTGGGTATGACATTAACGCAAGTGTCATTCAAGCTGAAATTCGTGAAATGCCGCTATTAAAAATGGCAAATAATGTAACAGGAAATGTCTTGGGCTTTATAGGAAGTTTTTTTCTTATTTCAGTGATGTCCTTATTTCTGGTTTTAGGGGGTACAACCAAAGAAAGCAGCTCTCAGACAGTAAGAGATATTCAAAATAAAGTTTCAAGATATCTGGCCACAAAATTTTTTACTTCTACAGTCACTGGTTTGGTGACTTGGATTTTTCTAATCATTGGAAAAGTTGATTTAGCACTCATGTTCGGAATAATTACAATTTTGCTCAATTTTATCCCTACAGTTGGTTCGATTCTCGCAACAACGCTCCCTTTACCAATAATCCTTTTACAATATGGCCTAGGTTGGCAATTTTATTTTGTATTAATTGGAACAAGTTTTGCTCAAATTATCATTGGAAACATTATTGAACCTAAACTTATGGGTGTAACTTTGGATTTACACCCCATCAGCCTTTTAATTTCATTAATCTTCTGGGGATTGGTTTGGGGATTACCTGGCATGTTTTTAGCAGTACCAATTACCGCATCAGTCAAACTCGTTTTTGACAGGATTGAAGCAACCAGACCTCTTGCTGAACTTCTGGCCGGAAGATTCAATCCTTCAAAATAGTTCATTTCAAATAGGTATAGCTCTTCAAACACTCTTCGTAAAAATCTACCAATCTTACTCCCTCTCGAGGTTGTATTTTTCCTCTTTGAATTTGGCGATCAATATTCTTTTTCATTACCATGGCCATATAGTCGGGATTGTATTGCATTGTAGAGAGTACTTGTTCGGAAGAATTTCCTTGAATAACTTCTTCAATATAAAAGTCAGTTGGATCGTCATCATCACAAAAAACATGAACTTCATTCAAGCGTCCAAAGAGATTATGCATATCTCCCATGACATCTTGATATGCTCCAGTTAGAAAAATACCAATATAGTATTCTTCCTTTCCCTCAATATCATGCAAGGGTACAGTCTTGCTTTTTCCATCCATAGAAATAAATTTATCTATTTTCCCATCTGAGTCGCAAGTAATGTCGACCAGGGAACAGTTTTTTGTAGGACGTTCATTCAAATAAGATATGGGGACAATTGGTAACAATTGATTAATGGCCCAAGAATCAGCAGTTGATTGAAAGACTGAAAAATTGCAAATGTACTGTGAAGACAACTCCTCGTTAAGATTTTGAAGTCCTGAGGGTACTTTTGAAATTTTATTGGTGATTTCCTTAATACTTTCAAGAAGCTCCCAATATATTGTTTCAATCTTAGCTCGTTCCTCTAACTCGATAACCCCTAATCTAAATGCACTCATACAGTCAGTTTTTATCTGAAGGGCCTCATTATATGTTACTTGAAAATTATCTGCACTAAGATCATTATATAGAGCTCGAATATTGCTTACGAGTATATGTTCTCCAGTAACTTTATTCGTGTTGAAGTGTTTGGTCTTTTTTTCGATGGAATCAATAACGTTCGTAATAACACATGAGTGATGAGCAGTTATAGATCGTCCACTTTCAGATACAATATTGGGGTGAGGAACTCCTTCTAAATCACAAACTTGTTTGAGTCCATAAACCACATCTTCAACGTATTCATTCAAATTGTAGTTTTTAGATGAGTCACTTACCGATTTAGAGCCGTCATAATCAATGGCAAGTCCACCTCCAATATCAAAATAATCTATGGGTACACCCATTTTACGTAGTTTTGCATATATTCTGGCAGATTCTGAAACGGCCTCAGAAATAGTTTTAATATCAATTACCTGGCTACCAATATGAAAGTGGATCAATTTAATAATACTAAGCTTTTCTTTATCTTTGAGTTCTTTTACAAGTTCTATGATTTCAGGGATCGTTAGGCCAAACTTTGCATTGTCCCCTCCGGAATCTGCCCATTTGCCGATTCCACGGACTGAAATTTTGGCCCTAATTCCAATCATGGGCTTTATCTTCATTTCTTTTGCGACTTCAAGTAAAGCTCTGAGTTCAGAAAATTTTTCAATAACAAAAATGACTTTTCTTCCAAGTTTGCTACCTAAAAGTCCTAATCTAAAAAAATCTTTATCTTTATACCCATTGAGAATAGTCAGTGAGTTTGTATTTGTGTTGTAGGCCAGTGCTGATAAGATTTCAGGTTTAGATCCTGCTTCTAATCCGTAATCGTAATTTGAACCTGCATCGACAATTTCTTCCACGACTTCACGCATTTGGTTGACTTTAACGGGATAAACTCCGAAATATCTTCCCTCATATTTAGACTCTTCAATTACGTTTCTAAAAGTTCTATTAAGTTTTTTAATTTGAGATCGAAGAATATCATGAAATCTAATAACTGCAGGAAACTGGATTCCTTCGGATTTAATTTCTTTAATGACTTCATCAATATCAATATTGACTGTATGATCGCCTTCCACAGGTAATACGGCCATATTTCCTTTTTCATTGACTGTAAAATACCCTTCGGCCCATTTTTCAATACAATAAGTTTGAATTGCTTCTTCTATGCTCCACTGTTTACTCATTGTCACCTCTGTCTAAAACTAAAAGAAGTTCGCGAACTACTTTTGCTGCAAAAACATCGCTATTACCTGTACTATCAATTTGAGGAGATAGCTCCACCACATCACAACCTACAAAATTCTTATTCTTTAATATTTTTACAAGACTGATAAAAGAATGAAAATCTTCTCCTCCTGGTTCAGGGGTCCCTGTGCCTGGTAAAAATGAAGGATCAAAATAATCTAAATCCAAAGTGAGATAGATTGGTCTATCATTCGAAATTTTTTGTACTTTTTCTAAAAATTCTTTTCTAGAATGACACTGTGTTTTATTTTCCTTCATCCAGTCAAACTCTTCCTTCGTCCCTGAGCGGATACCGTATTGTATAAGTTTATGGTTATCTCCAAAATGATCCAAAGCTCTTTTTATTATGGAAGCATGTGAAAAATGATGCCCTAAATACCCATCTCGTAAATCTGCATGAGCATCTAGGTGTAATAAAACTAAATCCTCATAGGCCATCAAATACTGAGTAATAGGAGCGTAGCTTATAGAGTGCTCTCCTCCAAGTGTCATTACTTTCAGTCCATTTTTTATTAATGATGGAGTAAAGTTTTCAATAAAGAAATCTGTTCCGCTTTGCCATACTTCATCTACATCATCTGTCTGATTTAAGGGAAGATTTCCAAGATCGTAAAACTCTATATCTTGAAGATCTTTATCGAGATAAGGTGAATAAGTTTCAATTCCATCTGAAATTTTTCTTAAAGCATTTGGCCCATCAACTGTACCTTTTCTGAAGCAGGCCGTTCCGTCAAATTCAAATCCGACCATATTTATTTTGCTTGGCACAACGGATGTTGAGTATTTCGAACAATCATAAAAAACTTCACTTTTATGAAACATCATAAACTCCTAAAACATTGATTTAAGAGTTATGGTCATATTCTTTTTATTGCTTATGGTCAATAAGAATCAGTGGATACGGCACTCTTTTTAAGGTCAGTGTTTTGGGGGGAAGAGGGCCGTATCCACTTAAAGTGAGAGAATGACCTGCAAAAAAGTTTGGAGGGCCTTTTTACGGTATGGACGCAGGCCATTCTCTCTTTACTAAAACAAAAACACCAACAAGGAGAATATCTTTTTAAAAATGGTTTAGTCCGTAAACAATTCATTCGAAGGATTAAACCAGTGAGGACTCTTTCCACGCAACCTCCTTTAAAAAGTTTTTTAGGTCTCGTCCTCACAAGATTGATAATGCCTTTTTTGAATGCAAAGTTTGTCATGCGTGTGTTAAATAGATGTCAAAACCCATTGAAATTATGTCAAAATTTATTAAATTTTGCTTTAAAAGGATGAACATGGATAAAAAAATACTTCTCACCGCAGCATTATTAGGAATCTCAACATCAAATGATGTACTGGCCATGGGGGATATGACTGGAATGGAAAAATGCAAAGGTGTTTCACCAATGGCGGCCAATTCTTGTGGGGCAAATTCTCATGCTTGTGCTGGTTTTGCTAAGCAGCAGTTTGAAAAAAATGAATGGATAAAAGTAAAAGAAGGGACATGTGACAAAATAAAAAAAGCACTGGAGGATGAGGATTTAAAAAACTATATCAAGCAAATTGCTGAAAATGCAAACATGTATAAACGCTTTTAAATCTTTTGTGAGATAAACACATGCCAAATCATTTAGACGTTGAAAAAGAGCGCTTAACAGTTTTTGAATTTTTTTTTAAGTACTACTCTTTTTTTGCATTAATTTTAAGTCTTCTTTTTCTCGTTTTATTTAATGATCTTGTATTTATTATTTCAAAAGAAAATTTTCTGACCTATTTTTCTCTTTTTGTTTTAGCTTGGGTGCTATGTGATTTTTCAATAACTCTTTTTGCAAATCAAAAAAGTATACATGGCCTACTTTTGAAAAGAGACGATTTAAAAATGCGTTCACTTCATATTAAGTTGCCTTATCTCGAAGGTATATTTTTAACTAACTATAAGCATTTCTTAGAGTCTCATGGAAAATCATCTTTTATAACAAAGCTTATCGTTTCTCTTATTTTTTACATTTTATATTTTTTTCTTTTTTATTTTATCCTTATCAATTTCATTGATTTTTTTAAATATCTTCTCCCTCTTATTGTTGCATTTTTTGGGCCTAGAATTGGTGCTTTTTTGGCCTCAAAAAGGATTTCAAGATCTATAGAGCTGAATCTTTTTGTCGATGAGATTTATCTTAAATATAATCTGCTCACTATTGGTGACTTATATATACTCACTCTAAAAAATGAATGACATCATTTTACCTTAGGTAGCTCTCTCCACGAAGTTGTGTAGCGTGGAGATTTATGCTCCCTTAGCATTTTCCATGCATTATTATCTACACCACACGAAGCAGAACGAATCATTTGAGGGCCTTCTCTTAAATTGACTTGGTCTATTGTTTTCATTAACTGTTCACTCAGAAGACTATCGGCCTGCTCAAAAAGGCTGATTTGGTTTTCGTCTTCTTCGATGATGTCACATAAACGTACACCGGCCTTCTTGTACTCAAAACCTGAACGATAGTTAGTCTCTACGAGTTGTATGGCCTTTTCTATGAGCTTTCTAGTATCTAAAGTTGCAGTTAAAAATTGATATGTATCATAAGCGTAGTATTGCTCATTGTCTTTAAAGGGAGATGTTCTAAAAAACACATCAATCCTCCTACACACAGATCCTTGTTTTCTTAATTTTTCAGCAGCAGAGCTCACATAGTTTGCAACTGACTCCTTAAGGGCACTTAAATCGAACACCCCCTGCCCAAAAGAGCGAGAGCACATAATTTCTTTTTTTTTCTCAATTTCAATCTCAATAGGAAAGCAACTGATGCCGGCCAACTCTTGTTTTGTTTGAAGGCCAACTTTTGTAAGAATCTTCTTAATATACGTCTCATTTTTATAATCACGAAATTGCTTGGCGTTTTTTATTCCTAAAGATTCTAGTTTTTTAGCATTTGCTCTTCCAATCCCCCAAATATCACTCACCCCCACTCTCTCAAGAGCAATATCTTGAAGTCTTTTCTCGTTGAGAACAACAACTCCTTTGGCCTTATCACTTCTTTTACCTATGAAATTTGCAATTTTTGCCATTGTTTTTGTAGGAGCAATTCCTACACTAACGGGTATTCCTACTTCCTTTTCAATGGTTTCTTTAATATGTCTTCCGTAATCGGCCAACTCGTTTTCACGTATTCCTTCTAAGCAAAGAAATGCCTCATCAACGGAATAAATTTGCAGGGTTGGAGTCAGAGTGGCCAAGGTTCTCATCACCCTATCAGAAACATTCGTATAAAGGGAAAAGTTGGAGGAAAAAACGGCAACTCCTTTTTCTTTGCAAAGATCACGAATTTTAAAATAGGGATCTCCCATTTTAATTCCCAAACGTTTGGCCTCATTAGTTCGAGCGATGGCACAACCATCATTATTGCTTAGTACTATTACTGGTACATTTTTAAGATCTGGGCGAAACAAACGCTCACAGCTGCAAAAAAATGAATTACAATCAACGAGAGCAATCATTTGAAGTGTCTGGCCACGCCGACGACAACGCCAAAAATTTCAAGTTCTCCATCGGCGATAATGATGGGTCTAGTCGTTGTATTATCTGAATGTAAGACAACGTGATCTCCTCGATGAAAAAATCGTTTACAGATCATGCTACCTTCAAAGTGTGCGATAACGATTTGGTTATTACAGGGGCGAATTGAGCGATCCACAATTAGCACATCTTTAGGCATAATGAGAGGTAACATAGAGTCCCCTTCTGCTTCAAAAAAATAGGTGGACGCCTTATTTTTCACAAAGCGCTCATCGAGGGAGAGATAATTTTCAAGATGGTCTTCACTAATCCCAAATAGGCCACATGCCGCTCTGGCAGTATGTTTCAATTTAACTACATGCATAAAGAAAAGTATACCATACGTATTACTTACGTAAAAGACGCAGCAAGGATTGCCGTGTATTTGGTGTTCATCCTAGGAGGTTACTGTATTAACGCATCAAGTCTTTCTTAATTTAAATTGTTCTCTCCCATGACTCATCACTTTGTTATATCTTCGTACTGAACGTACTTATGGCCTTGAGACTCACACAACTGCTTTCTTGTGACCTTACCACTTTTAACAGCATCTCCACAATTTGTTGTATACATTGATTTACAAATCTTTTGATCAAGTGAGTCTTCCCAATCCTTAATCATCATTCGAACGTCACCAGAACATTTGTCAACAGAACAGGTATTAAGTTTTTTGTTCACATAAATCATACATTACGGAAAAAATGAAAAAGCAGACGTTGAAAAAATTAAAAATATTAAAGTTAAAATCTTCATATAACTCCCTTTTTGCGAAAAAGAACATAAATGATAATTATACCCAATCTGATTTAAATATCTCATTATTTTATTATATCTTCGTACTGAACGTACTTATGGCCTTGAGACTCACATAACTGCTTTCTTGTGACCTTACCTTTTTTAACAGCAATTTCACAATACGTTGAATACATCGATTTACAAATCTTTTGATCAAGTTCGTCTTCCCAATCCTTAATCATCTCTCGAACGTCACCAGAACATTTGTCAACAGTACAGGTATTAAGTTTTTTGTTCACATAAATCATACATTGTGGAAAACGTGAAAAAGCAGACGTAGAAAAAATTAAAAATATTAAAGTTAAAATCTTCATATAACTTCCTTTCCGCAAAAATGATATCAAGAATCTTCATCTAAGGAAAATATAATTTTCTTGCTTCGAACAGAATGAGAACAAAGATTTTTGTCATAATATCTATAATTATTCTGACATGGATTATACTCCTCTCTGGCCCATTGTTCATCTTGATAAATGTTTCTGATAAAATATGTTTTGGCCGGCATGAATTCGGGAATATGAAGATATTTAAAACTAAGCATTTCAAGAGATTCTTCTCGATTCCATCCCATATATTCTTGAACATAAATGGCCGTGGCCTCTCCTGTTCGATCTACCCCTGCTCGACAATGCACTAAAATAGGTCTTGGTGCGTTTTTATAGGCATCAAGAAGTTTAATAAGATCTTCTTTGTGCGGTAATCTTTTAGCACTCATCTTTATGTTAATGAGTTCGGCATCATAAAGTTTTGCAGTCAGTTTTTCTGTTTCAAACCAAACTTCTCCGGGAGCTTCTCCTCTCAAATTAATAATTGTTTTAATTCCATATCTGGAGATGGCCTTCTCAAATTCTTCTCCTGTAAGTTGTGCTGAACGATAAAAATTTCCAGGATCAATTTCATGAAAATTTTTGGGTAAATGACATCCACAAAAGAGGAAACAAATAAGTATCATCAAGTTTGAGTGCATAATTCATTCCTTTGAAAATAGTGTAAATATCTATCGGCAAATAGAATAAAATTTTTCGTATTAGAATTGTGTGAGAAAATAGTTAGACATATTTTATGATTGAGTAATCGTCTCAAGCAAATAGAATAAAATACAAATTGGTTTCTTTCTTGTCCATAGGTATAATATATTATGTGTTTTTCAATTGAAGTAGACAGAAATATTAAACGTCTTTCAGGCCAATTTGAAGCAACAGCTGATGCTCAAGCATTTGCAGATTTTTTAAGTTTTGAAAAACAATATCCAAAAATCTTTAAACGTCCGCAGAAAGATAATAGACTTTATCCAAACTATTCAACACCTATTCTTCTAAATTTAAAAAATCAATTAACGTTACGTCCTTTTCGTTATCGCATACGACCCAATGGAAGTCCTAAGGAAATTCCCTCAAAGTATAATTTGTTCAATGCTAGGTTAGATTCACTAGAGAGTAGAAAAACGTGGAAGGGAATTTTCATGCGTAATCATTGTTTAGTTCCATATTTAAGTTTTTATGAATGGGTTGAAGATAATGGAAAAAAACGGCTTATTCATTTTTTTTCTAAAGATGATAAATATCTAATGGCCCCGGGGTTATATGACAGATGGATTTCTCCTGACAAAAGTTATTATATCGACTCCTTTGCAATTATTACAACAAATCCTCCCACAGAGATCGAGCAGGCAGGGCACGACCGATGCCCGATATTTATTAAAGAAGAATATTATAATGAATGGCTTAATCCTAAGATGTTAAAAAAGAAAGATGCATTTGAAATTCTCAAGGATATTAAAAAAACTCACTATTCTCACGAATGGGCCTAAAAAGATTTATCTCCATCCTTGTTTTACAACAAAGGATGGAGAAGATTAGTCTGTTAAATAGAATCTAAGATTTCTTGTTTGAACTCATCAAGAAAAATTCCTAAACAGGCCAATTTCCCTTGGTCAATTAAACAAGTCTGATCAACTTCTTCCAAGACTTCTTGTATAAGATTGCTACCGGCAACTCCTTTGTACAGGCCTTCCATTCTAACAGATTTTACGTCTGGATTGTCTGTTGAAATATTACAAGTGTAGGCGTCAACACTTCCTAGGTCACAAACGATTGTATAAGTAAAACCTTGTTCGATATAAGATTGCATATAAGAATTGTCATCAACTTTCACGATATTTAAATTGACATCTTCAGTGCTAAATTCAGATACAAAACCAAAAGGATAAAAATTGGTTACAGTTTGAAATCGAGGAGGAAGACCTTGAATTTCTTGTTTAACAGCGGCTTTCTCCAAAGTATAAGTGTTTCCCTTGTGAGTTTTAATAGTAATAAACTCTGATTCGGACACGGAACTCACATTCATAGAATCCACAACTAAATTTACAGATGTGAGTTCAGAGTAAATTCCTTTATCTGCCATGGCCTTTTTCATAATTGCGTTCATACGCCCAAGAAATTCTTGTTGAATGGTATTAGCAAAAAGTGGTGATACTGTGACTAATGAAAATAAAACTCCGGTAAAAAATTTTTTCATATGACCTCCAAGTCAGTTTCAAGCGAGCAACCTTACTCGATAGAGAGAAGGAACAATGAATCATAGAAAAGTAAAATGGTCTGGTAAAGAAAAAATATTGATATTATCATATTTGAAATATGTTGCATTGAAACATTTTGGTCTCCCCAAAGAGGAGACCGACTATTTAATTAGATCTTAGGTGACGCGTTAAGGATTTCAGAGGAACATCCGGCCTCAAATAATTTGAAGTTTTCAACAAATAAGGAAGCGAGTTGCTTCTTTTTGTCTTCAAAAGCTTTTTGATCTTTCCAAGTATTTTTAGGAATGAGGATTTCAGAAGGAACATTGTCAACTTCAGTCGGTATTTCAAAACCAAAAGTCTCATCAACGACAAAATTTGCATTTTTAAGTTTATGATTGTTAATGGAGTCAATAATAGAACGAGTATGCTTAAGAGACATTCTCTTACCTTCACCGTAAGCTCCACCAGTCCAACCAGTGTTAACAAGCCAAACATCAGTGTTAAATTTTTTCATTTTATCAGCAAGAAGCTCAGCATACTTACTTGGATGCCAAACCATAAATGCTGCACCAAAGCAAGCTGAGAAAGTAGCTTCAGGCTCAGTAACACCCATTTCTGTACCTGCAACTTTTGCGGTATACCCTGAGATAAAATGATACATTGCTTGTTGAGGAGAAAGTTTACTTACTGGAGGTAAAACCCCAAAAGCGTCACATGTGAGAAAGACGATATTTTTAGGATGTCCACCAAGGCAAGGTATTTTAATATTTGGAATATACTCTATTGGGTAAGAAGCACGAGTATTTTCAGTTATTTTACTACTTGTATAATCTACTTCTCTTGTTGATTCGTTGAAGACAACATTTTCAAGAACCGTTCCAAATTTTATAGCATTAAAAATTTCAGGTTCTTTTTCAGCAGAGAGATCAATACATTTGGCGTAACATCCGCCTTCAATATTAAAGACACCTTCATTTGTCCAGCAATGCTCGTCATCTCCAATCAAACGTCTTTTTGGATCAGCTGAAAGGGTTGTCTTTCCTGTTCCTGATAGTCCAAAAAAGATAGTAACATCATCGGACTCATCAACGTTAGCAGAACAATGCATTGAAAGGACATCATTTTTTGGCATGATATAATTCATGATGGTAAAGACACCCTTTTTCATCTCACCAGCGTAGAGAGTTCCAAGAATTACAAATTCTTTTCTATCAAAGTTAAGACTTACTGAGGTGGAAGAGGTCATTTCAGGAGTAAATTTATTGGCCGGAAAGGCCCCTGCATTGTAGATGGTATAATCTGGTTCACCAAAAGTTTTAAGTTCTTCTTGAGTTGGGCGAATAAGCATATTATGCATAAACAGTGCATGATACGCTCGATGGGTTACAACTCTCACTTTGATTTTGTATTTTTCATCCCAGCCAGCGTACCCATCAACGACATAGATTCTCTTTCTACTATTAAGATAATCTATGGCCCTTTCACGATTAATCATGAAAGTATTTTCGCTTAATTCCATATTTATATCGCCCCACCAAATATCCTCTTTGGTTGAATCTTGAACGACAATTCTTTTATCTTTGGGACTTCTTCCTGTTTTTTCACCAGAACTTACAATAAGTGCACCAGTACTTGAAATGGCAGAGCCTTTTTCAAATGTGAGAGCTTCTTCATAAAGCTGAGCAGGATGTAAATTTCTAAATATATTATCGGCCTTGATACCAACAGAACTAAGATCAATAGTTTCCATAAAAAATCTCCTCAAAACAAATTTCAGCAAATTTATAGTATTAATACTGAAGTGAGAACCTTAAAAAATGATTAATTGCCAAAAAAGCTCTAGTTCTTTGCGCTGCGATACATCCCAAGGAAAATGAATAATATGACTACGACAAAAACAGTTATATGAATACCCTCTATTGCAAAAGTTGACATAATAGTTTCACTATTTCTAATTGACTCTAAAACAGCATTTTCTGCAACAATAGACGTTGGATAAACTTGATTTCCCATATTTACCTCGAAGAATTTTTTAACTAAACAACCTTATAACACGAAGCTTAGTGATTTGTGCTATTTTTTTAGTAACTTTATGTGGTAATTTCTGCCCAAAAATTCAATGTCTCTCCTCTAATGACGATAAGTTCTTATAATGTCAAAGGAAAGAAATGAAAGCACTATTTATCAGTCAGCAAAAAGATAAGTGGGAGCTATTTACAAACTTATTTAACGCACACTTTAGTAAAATTGTGCTCCGTCCTGCTTCAGCAATACCTGAACTTGTTGAGTCTCTCAGTACAGAAAGTGACATTGGGCCAATTATTATCGATACGTATATTGAAATAGACATACTCGACTTTATGGTTGCCATCAACGACTTAGTGGGTGAGAGGCCGGTCATATTTTTTGGAAGCCATTCAAAGTTAAAACAAAAAGTAACTGATGAATTATTTAATTCACACCAAGACAACGCTTTCATTTATGATCCAATTAACAAACAGCAATTTATAGACGCTATAACTCCTTCAGTTGATTGGAAAACTCAAGAAAATTTTGAAGATTCACTAGTTGAACTTAGCTTAGATGATTTTCTTCCAATGAAGATTAAAAATTTTTATTATTTTGATAGTTTTCCTTATGATGTTTACTTACAAATTACACCTAAAAAATTTGTAAAGCTTATAGCAAAAGATACAAAATATAGTCACTCAATGGTTCAAAGTTATGTGAAAAAAAAGGTGAAATACTTTCATGTTGCCAAAGAAGACCAACTTCAATTCTTAGAAGAGACAATCCTTTCACTTTCTCGATCTCTTAAAAATAAAAATGTTCCCTTAAAAAATACGATTAATACTCAAATTTTTTCTGCCTCAATTATACATCAATATGTGCGAATTGTAGGAATCAGTGAAACGCTTCGAATGTTTGTTAATATTCTTATGGATTCAACGTTTCATGTTTTTAAAAAAACTCAGGAGCTCACTAGTATATTGAAAGAATTCGAAACTAATGAAGATACTGTAGGTTTTGGAACACTGGCAATTATGACTGCTTATGTGAGTGATGTTATGTTACATAAAATGGGTTGGAATAGTTCTTTAACAAGAAAAAAAGTAATGCTTGCTTCCTTGTTATTAGATTCAACTCTCACGAATGATGATTTATTATATATAGACGATCAGAATTCAAAAGAATTTGAACAACTCGATGAAGAAGATCAGCAAGCTCTCCTAAATCACCCCAAAGCAGCTGGAATAATTGCAACACAGTTTACAAAATTTCCAGACACAGATTTTCTGATAATCCACCATCACGAATCACCTGATGGGAAAGGCTATCCCTACGGATTGTTGCCTCACAAGGCAACTGAGATTAATTGTGTCATGATTGTCGCCTATCAGTTTTCTTTAAGAATTTTAAAAAAAGGCTATACACTAACTAACGCCATGCTGGTTTTAAAAGAACTCAATGAAACTCACAATTTTTCAAATTACAAAAACCCTTATAAAGCGCTAGAACTTATTTTTAAGCAAAAACTATAGTTTTTTTTAAAAATTAGACTTTTAGATGAATAAGTTGATCTATAATTTTTTTATAGGTACTATTCGAAAATTTCTCTTTAAGTTCTTTAATAACTTCTTCTACATTGAAGTTGTATTCTTCTCGAGGGTCCATGCTTTTTAACAAGTATTCAACGCAGGCCTCAGCAATTATAATCACTTTCGCTAGAGGAGTTATATCATCTCGATAATGAACGGCAATACCTTTTCCATCGGTCATCCCATGATGTTGGAAAACAATAACATCTGCCCCCATAGGACATCCTTTGAGTTCTCGAACAATATTTCCGGCCATAGAAGCATGATTTAGAACAATTTCTTTTTCGCGGTCAGTAACACCTTCTAAAAACAAATAATCATATTCATTTTTTATCATTGGGAATTTCATGGAAAGTGGTACTAAAAATATATCATGAAAGAATAAAACAAAGGCAACTTTATCTTTTTGGGCCTGATTTCCCCAACTAACTTTATCTAAAAGAGTGTGTGCCACATGGGTTGCTAGAATTGTATGCATGTACACAAAACTCGTTTTATTTTCTAGGAGCTCTGTTAAAAGTGCTCCAATCTTAGGCATATCTTTTATGGCACTATTAATAGATTTCGCACATTCCTTAGCTAGTGGCATAACAACATTGGGATTTATATTTCCTGTTGAAAGTTTTGCTGCAAGTGAGTCCATTCCTATTTCCGTTAATGAAACTCTCTCTTGAGCGGATAATTTTTTCTTTTGAAGATTCGTAATAATTGATGCTGTGATATCGTTAATAGCATGAAGGCGATTCATTTTATTGATATATAAGGTGTTAACCTCAATATCCCTTAATCCTTTTAAAATTTTTCGATCAATGATTGTATTCGCTTCAAATAAGATTTCATACTGCTCATTGTATTCTTTATAGATATTACAAAACAAACTATCAGTTGCATATAGAGATGCTAAAGGGATGGGAAAAAAATCAGGAACTTCAGTATTCATCATATCTTGAGCAGTTATTCCTTTTTCTTTTGCAAAAGCACGGACTATTTCTCTGATATTAAAAACTGATTTTACACAAACTCCAAAATCAGAATTTTCCATCCCTAATAAAATAAATTTTTTACCTTTGAATTGGGTTAACCCAATAAGTTCTTTATGATCGACATCAGAAATTTTTCTTGTATCGACTATAAGAATTTTAAAATCATCATTAACTTCATCAAATTTAGAAATTTTTTCTAAATTCACTCCGGCGTACGCCATAAAATTAATGGCCATTAATTGAAAAAACTCAATATCCTTGGTGAAGATAAAATATTCGTTCAAAAATGCCTCCTAAAATTAATATTTTAACATAATTAACTTTCTGAAATCAGAGGCAATTTTGATCAATAACTTAAGTGAGGAGCTAGCCATTTCTCTACATCTTTAACAGACATTTTTTTTCGATAAGCATAGCTTTCAATTTGTTCCTTACTTATTTTACCCAAAGAAAAATAGCAAGCTTCTGGATGATTGAAATATAATCCAGAAATTGTACTCGGAGGATCCATTGCATAACTACTCGTGAGTTTTGCTCCAGTATTTTTCTGGCCCTCAAGTAAATCCCAAATAATTTGTTTTTCAGTATGGTCAGGGCAAGAGGGATAACCTGGAGCAGGTCTAATCCCTCTATATTTTTCTTTAATCAGGTCTTCATTATTCAATTTTTCATTCAGTCCATATCCAAAAATATTTCTAACTTTTTTATGTATACACTCTCCAAGAGCTTCTACAAATCTATCTCCCAAGGCCTTTACCATAATCGAAGTATAATCATCGCCTTTTTCTTCAAAACTCTTTGCAAACTTATCCACCTCATCTCCAGATGTAACGATGAAAGCACCTAGATAGTCTTTGAGTTTATTTCCTTTTGAAAGAACAAAATCAGATAAACAATAATTTGCTTTGCTATCTTTTTCATTTTGTTGACGCAAAAAATGCAACGTTTCAAAATGCTTTCCAAATTCATTTAACAATTCAATATCATCACCATTACTTTGTGCTGGCCATATCCCAATAACGGCCTTGAGGTTAAATCGATTATTTTTAATGATATCAACAATTAATTTCTGAGCATCAGCAAAAAGTTCTTTGGCCTGTTTGGCAGTTTTATCATTTTCTAAAATTTTAGGATAAACTCCTTTAAGCTCCCATGTCCAAAAGAAAGGAGACCAATCAAAGAATTCGTAAACTTCTTCGAGAGAGATATTATCAAAGACCTTTACTCCTATAAAATCTGGTTTTGCAGGAATATAATCTGAACTTATTTTAAAAGAATTCTCTCTCGCTAGTTCTATACTTTTTAATTTTATAGTTTGCTGATTTTTAAAGAAGCTCTCTCTCAGAGCTTCTTGTTTTTCATCAATTTCACGAATATATTTTTCTTTAAGATTGGGAGCAAGTAGTTTAGAGCAAACCTCAACAACCAAAGACGCGTCCCCCACTCTTATAATAGGACCACTATAGTTTGGAGCAATTTTTACTGCTGTATGGGCCAAACTTGTTGTTGCCCCACCGACAAGCAAAGGAACATTGAATTTAAGTCTTTCCATTTCACTTGCGACATAAATCATTTCATCTAGAGATGGAGTGATGAGTCCACTAAGTCCTATAATGTCAGCGTCAACTTCTATGGCCTTCTTTAAAATTTCATCGCACGGAACCATAACTCCCATATCTATAACATGATAACCATTACAAGCAAGGACAACACTGACAATATTTTTACCAATATCATGAACATCACCTTTCACTGTTGCAATTAAAAAAGTGCCCTGACCTTTTTTATTTGATGCTTTTTTCTCTTCTTCCATAAAGGGTTCTAAATAAGCAACGGCCGCTTTCATCACTCTTGCACTCTTAACCACTTGTGGAAGAAACATTTTGCCCTCTCCAAATAAATCTCCAACTACTTTCATACCATCCATTAAAGGGCCTTCAATAACGTTGAGTGGCATTTTGTATTTAGTTCTAGCTTCTTCAGTATCCTCATTAATATGAGTGAGAATTCCTTTTACAATCGCATGACTCAAACGTTCTTCAACTGACGTTTTTCTCCATGTTTCTTCTTTTTCAAAGATTTTCTTTTCTCCGATGTTTTTTAATTTCTCAGCAAGTTCAATTAATTTTTCGGTTGCATCTTCTTTCCTATTAAGAAGTACATCTTCGATTTTCTCAAGTAACTCTTTATCGATTTCATCATACACTTCAAGCATTCCAGCATTAACAATTCCCATATCGAGTCCAGCATGTTGAGCATGATAAAGAAACGAAGAATGCATGGCCTCTCTAACAGTATTGTTTCCTCTAAAAGAAAAAGAAACGTTACTTATCCCACCACTTGTAAGAGCACCAGGACAAACCTTTTTAATCTCTCTTACGGCCTCAATGAAATCAACAGCGTAATTATTATGTTCATCCATACCTGTTGCAACAGTTAAAACATTTGGATCAAAAATAATATCCCGAGGATCAAAATTGATTTTCTGGGTAAGTAGATCATAGGCCCGTTTACATATTCTAACTTTGTCATCTTTGGTTGCAGCTTGTCCGTTTTCATCAAAGGCCATTACTACTGCTGCCGCACCATATTTCTGAATAAGTCTGGCCTGTCCAAGAAACTTTTCTTCTCCTTCTTTTAAGCTTATAGAGTTCACAACAGCTTTACCTTGAATATTTTTAAGGCCCTCTTCTAAGACTTCCCATTTTGAGGAATCGATCATAATTGGAACAGAAGCAATATCTGGTTCTGAAGCAATTAATCTAAGGAATCGCTTCATGCAATCAACACTATCAAGCATTCCTTCATCAAAATTAATATCAATAATATTTGCTCCATTTTCAACCTGCTGCCTAGCAATTTCTAAAGCTTCATTAAAATTTCCTTCCTTTATAAGTTTTTTAAATTTTGGTGATCCGGTTACGTTTGTTCTTTCTCCAACTAAAATGAAAGGATGGTTATCTACAGAAATCTCTAAAGGCTCAAGACCTGCTAAATAAGTGGCCATTGGTATTTGGTGAGGTTTTCTTGGAGTAATTTCTTTAAGTTCATCTACTATTTTTGCAATATGTGATGGAGTTGTACCACAGCATCCACCTACGATATTAACCAGACCAGATTTTGCAAAATCCGTAAGATGACAGGCCATACTTTCGGGAGTTTCATCATAACCAGTTGGGGCCAGAGGATTAGGAAGTCCTGCATTAGGATAACAACTAATAAAGCAGTCTGCTTTTTTTGAAAGGGCCTCAATATAAGGACGCATCTCTTGTGCCCCAAGGGCACAGTTAATGCCAACACTTATTGGGTGGGCATGTCTCACGGAATTCCAAAATGCTTCCACAGTCTGGCCAGATAAAGTTCTCCCTGAATTATCAGTAATTGTTACTGATATCATAACAGGAATTTTTTCAGGAAGTTCGTTTTGAAGTTTTTCAATTGCAAAAAGAGCGGCCTTTACATTTAGTGTATCAAATGTTGTTTCAGGTAAAAGAATATCTACTCCACCTTCGACTAATGCTTTAGCTTGTTCATAATAATTCTCTACAAGTTCATCATAATCAACGGCCCTAAAACCTGGATCATTAACATCTGGAGACATAGAACATGTTTTATTTGTAGGGCCTAGAGCTCCAGCAATGTAACATTTTCTACCGGGATTTTTTGCCTCAAACTCATTAACAGATTCGCGAGCAATAATTGCTGATTGATAATTAATTTCATATACGATGTCCTGAAGATCGTAATCACTTTGAGCAATTTTAGTTCCACTAAAGGTATTCGTTTCGATGATATCTACTCCAGCTTCGAGAAACTTAGTATGAATTTCCTTTATGACTTCTGGTTTAGTTATACTAAGCAGATCATTATTGCCTTTGAGATCACATTTGTGATTTTCAAATCTTTTACTTCGAAAATCTTCTTCTGAAAGTTTGTATTGTTGAATCATTGTTCCCATTGCACCGTCTAGGAAGAGTATTCTTTTGTTTAATATTTGGGAAAGTTCTTGATAGGCCTTTGATTTCACTTTGAACCTTTTGTTATGGTGCTTATTATTTAATTGGTAAGCAATCTATCAAACTTTTATGTATCAATCTACGATTGTCTTAAAGTAGAGACAGATAAACTTATCAAATTGGTGACCTGTGCAATTGATATTGCTTAAAATCCTCTGTGATCGAGTAGGAAGAGGGCCTAGCCCCTGTCCCCTCACTCCATCTGGCATACGGCTCCGTACCATGGCGGTTGATTAAACTTTATCAATCTTTGCAAAGTTGTCCAAGACTCCCTTAAAACCATGTTCAGTAATCTCTTCAAAAATTTTTTGCGAAGTTAAATTATAAAGTTCCAATCTTTGATCTATATATTTTGAATGTTCATCTAAGATTGATTTCGATTTTTTTCTTTCATATCTTGCTGGTTTGTTTTTATCGAGCTGAGATCTTACTGTCTTTCTATCAACCCCAAGTCTTTTTGATATTTCTGTAATATTTAAACCAGACTTTTTTAGTTCCTTGATCATTTTCCAGTCCTCCATACCTAGCATCGAATCCTCCTGAATCAATAAAATTAATTCATTATATCAACGCTAGGTGTGAGGAATTTTCAAATGCAATTTTTGGGGGAGTATTCCAGTAAAATTCACACTCATTAACCAATTAAAACGGCCGTTAATTTACAGTGTTTTATTCAATAAAAAAGCAGGTTTGAGTACAATTCAAATATTTTGAAATTTTTTAATTGTGAAATAATCTTTGCTTAAGACTACATAAAACTTGATATGAAAATTTTTTTGTGCTACTAGTCGTAAAGTAAAAATTAAAAGGAGATACTAAGATGAGTACACATATTGGAAAGAGAAATTGTACTACATTTGGAGATCATTTTAAAAAATATATGCGAGAAACGGGCCTTCCAGTTCCTCAAACAGTTTTTAATACAGCCGCTTCTACTTTGGCCACAGTAGGAGCGATAAGTCACAATATGGACAGGTATCCAAATATGACATTGAGTTATGTCGTAGGAACTATTTCACCTGGTATGCTTTCTGTTCCAGCTGCTGTTGAACTAACCAAAGTAGCTGGAGGAATTCTTGCAAGCTTTTATTTAGGTGTTTGCATTGGTTCATCTCTTCAAAGTCTAATTGATATGGGGGCGTGTAAATACAATGAGGTAAATGAACAGAACTATTGGAGATTTTATGGTGAAATAGTAGAAAAACCATCTAGACCACATTGGTTACAAGTACAAATAGCGACCAATAAAGACAAATTGTTTCCGAAATGTGAAAAATTATTTTTAAAAAAGTACTAGAATATGAAAAAATTCAAAATAATTTGGAATTCTAGGCCCTTCAATATTATTATGTGGTCCTTTGTCGCCGTAGTTTTTATACACGATTTCATTGAAAGCAAACATTGGTTCCATCTTTTTTTTGGAATAATAGGTATAATCACGTCTCTAGGTTTTCTTCTAGAATTAATAAAAGAAAAACAAAAAATTAAAAAATCTGAATAAGAAATTTTTTAAAGTAAAGAAATCATCTCTTTCGCTTTTGAATTCTCTTTGAAATCTACAGTACCAGTATTTTCTATGACCAAAACATATACAAGTTTGTGAATTCTTGAACTTTAGATATTTTCCAATGAGTTTTTATCAAAGAACAAGCGGTGACTAAAGCATGCTCATAGGCAATAGGTTGTCAAACTTGTTTACACAGTATGTAATCTTCGTACAAAGAGTACTTTTCCTGGCCAAAAGAGCTAAAATCTATACAATTTGAGACCAACAAAATCGGAAATTCAAATGTTTATATATTTTTTACAAGTTTTATTCATCTTTCAGGTACTTAATAGTTTACCTATATATGCCTCTGATGAGTTAGATTTTTTTAAGTGTCAGAGAAATATGCTCCAGACAAATAAGGAGGCCCGATTAAGATCAATTGGGCCAGGTCCTTCTAGTGCTAATCATCAAAAACATGATGTTGTTCTCATATTTGGAGATGGAGTTTACTCAACGGCCTTTGCTTCTATGCTTGCGACCTATAGTGCAAAACTTGTTATAATAAAATCAAGAAAGCAAAATCAAGTCGATTTGATTAATAAAGGTTTTCATCACAATCCTAAGCTTTTAGTAAGAGATCATAGTGGAAATGAAAATGAGGAGATGCTCCCCAATAATATTATTGCTTCTACAGATATGAGTGAAATTAAACAGATCATTAGGAAGCATGATTTTAAGGTTGATCTAGTATTAGTTGGTGTCACTTCAAAGGGTACTGTTTCTGTCATTAGAGATAATCTTCAAGATATTATTGAACTCACGCAGTTTGGCCATGAAGTTCCTGCACCAATCACAATTTTAGATAAGGGCCCTGATCCTAAGACTAATCTTCCCAAAAACCAAGTTTTAAGTAAAGAATTTCCAATGTTAGAAAATCAGTTCAGCTTTTTAGGAGGAGGAGCATTTGCCAGAGGAATCGTCACAGGAAGTCAACTCACAGCAGTATCGCTAGCGGGAAAACAGGGAACAGATGAATCGTTACGTCTGGCCAAAGATGTTTTATCTACCCCACATTTTGTGGTGAGAAGAACTAGAGATGTTGATGGACTTGAGTTAGGAGGTTACCTCAAAAATATTTTGGCAATTCTGGCAGGTTGTATAGAGGGATATTATACAGATAATCCAAAAAAGAGAGACAAAACGAAAGCAAAACTTTTTCAACTAGGTCTTAATGCTAATCAAATTTTTTCAGAAATTTACAATGCCAATAAAAAAACATTTTTGGGACCATCTGGAATGGGAGACCTATACTTAACAATGAATCCAGGGAGTAGAAATTATAATTTTGGTAAACGAATTGCTGAGGAAAATGCAAAGATTGATGGTTTAACCGCCCAAGAAATTTTAAAAGAAATTGAAAATTCTGGCGACACGGTAGAAGGAGCAAGTTCAATTGACTCTGTCATACAAGTTCTAAAAGATTATAGTGAAGAGATACACAAACGTGGGATTGAAAGCGCTATTCATTTGTTTGTACTTGCAAACAAATTAAAAAAAGGACATGTGACACCAAAAGATATTGCTGATTTTGTAAATAATGAATTCCAAAATGAGCTTGAGAACTTTGAACGAGAACTTTCTCACTTTAATTCCAATGGACAAATTAAAGAAGTTTTTGGTGAAAATATTTCAGTGAATGAAAAAGCTCAGAATTTTAAAGTGAATCCTTTTAAATTATTAAAACCTAAAGATCAGATGGCTGAGCAGTATAAATTAGGTGCAAAGATAAAGGATATATTATCTTTCTCTGCTGGATTAATAAAAGGTATGGAAGGCGAAGTAAATGCGGCCAATCCTCTTTCTGTTCTATTAATTGTTGCCAGAAAAGAAATCCATAGGATTGCTAAATCTCAAAGAGCTTCTACTGAGGCCATCTTTGGACCAACTTTTATGGCCGACCTCTACTATGTAATTGGACCCCAAGGTAAAAATATTTCACTTGGAGAAGAATTTGCCAAATTGAGACTTCAAGGCAAGGATATTGATAAAAAAAAGATGGAGACTCTTAATTCAGGAATTTCAGTATCTGTCATGAATAAATATTTAGAAAAATATAATATAGATTCACCACTTATCAAGACTCTCTATCAAATTGTCTACGAGAAAAAAGATCCAAGAACAATTTATCAAACCTTAAAAAAATCAGCAGAGGGAGATGATAACTTGTACTCTCAGCCTTAATTTCGAACAAGATGGAGTTGATCATAGGAGTAGAGAACTTCTCCATTCTCCGAATCCATCTGTTTTGAATTTATAACTTTAAAATTGGCCATCTCGTTACATTCTACTCTTTTGGCACCTAGATAAAATGAAATAAAAAAGGGTGCCTTCCAGGTATCAAAAGTAACACAATCAGCAACTCTTTTATTCTTGGTCAATATCTCATATTTGGATGAGTGTTTAAAAAAGTTCTCTGCCATGCGATCCTTATAAAATAATGCAGGAAAAAAAGAGGATATCACGAGAAGAAACAAAATTATTTTTATAAAATAATTCTTGTATTTATTTAAATTTATTTTTTCAGCTAAAAGGTGTGCCGCGACTCCCCCAACTATCAGCCAAGTCCCCATAAAATGGATATTAATATACCAAGGAGCAGAATGTTTACTTATTGAAAATCCAAAAAACATGCCAAAGAGATATATAAGACCTAATATAACAAAATCCCTGTGTTCTTTAAATTTTTCAATTTTGATAAAAAAATAGATCATGGAAAACGTTGCTAAAAATGAAAATGGAATAAATCGTTCGTAATATCGTTTAATATAAAAGAAAATCGGAAAAAAACCTCCTGTTTGTCTTCCATTGATTGAATATATAATTTGCTTATTAAAATGTGTTTTCCAGAAAGAATTTCCTACGACTAAAAAGTGCCAAAGATCAATTAATCCTAAAATAGTTATGATTACTGCCAAGACAACGGTTAGCCATTTCAGATATAAATTGACTTTATCGCGCAAAGACCCTGTTGATACAATCATTATAAAAATGAAACAAACTCCTAAAGGCATAATTCCAACTATACCTTTTGACATTATTGCACCAGTAATGGATAAACCGCTATAGAGAGCATTCTTAACTTTTCCTTCTTTTTTCACATATCGAAGAATAAAATAAAGAGATAGTGAGAGAAAGAGCATGAGGGGAACTTCAAGCATTGGTCCTCGTCCATATTTGATGAAGAGATGATCAAAAAATATCATTGTTAAAAAAATGATTCCGGATTTTTCCCCTAAAAATTCATGGGTCATTTTAAAATAGACTAAAATGATTAAACTAGATAAAATCAAAGTTGGTAAAACGGCTGAAAAAGTGCTTACTCCCAATATTTTAAAGCTTATAGCATTCATCCACATAAGAAAATGGGGATGATCATAAAACTGTCCCATGGGCCATGTTAGAGATACCCATTCAAAAATATTTTTCAAATACATTTCTTTCGCTATTTGTGCATAGACAATTCCATCTGTTGTTCTTAACGATATAGAGCTAGAGTTGATCCAAAGAGGCACTAGAAAGATAAAGTAAAAAAGTTCAGATTTATTATTTTTGTAATAAGTAAAAAGAGAATTCATAAAACTCACTTGTTTTTCATTTAGTGAAATCGGTAAATGTGTTCATTAAATTCAATGAAAACAATTTGAACTATACATTAAGGCCCATCATTGTTAAAATATTCTTTTAACATATTGCAGTGTGTAGGTTTTTGTACAATATTAATATTCCTGACCATATTCAGAAACTGGCCGTTGGATTATTTGGCCAAATAAACACAACACAAGCTGTGAAGTTTATCACGCTTTCAAAGGTTACTTTATCTTTTACTAAAGGTAGTCCAGAAACTTACTTCATTGTAAGTGGTCTAGTTAGGGATAATAAATCTCATGAATCAAAAGTAGTTTACAAAAAAAGATTGGAAGGAACTGAGGAAGGTCCTATAAAATCTAATTGCGATTGCCATCTGTGGAGTGTTTCCAAACATTGTCCACATACAACTGCCTTGTATATTCTATACATGATTAAAAATGAACAGAAAGATGAGCACATTCAAATTGAAGATGATAAACCTCCACTCCCTTCATTTGCAGGACTTGGTGTTACAGTAGAAGAATATGGAACAATTATAAATGCTCCTCATAAGCTTATTGGAGCAAACGCGACAAGTACTTATTCTTCTTTGCAGTATCTACTACACACAAAAAAGACTATCAATTTTCCAATCCCTACAAATACTCTTTGCAAAATTGGTCTGAACTACATTAAACATTTCAAGACGGATGATTCGTTTGAAAAAAATACGATTAAATTCTTTCTTATAGACGAAGAAGACAAAAAAAATAAACATATAAATCTCTTTGAAAATCTTTATCTTTTTGACTGGCAAAAAGGACATGCCTATCATTTAGCTCCAGGAATGAAGGAATTTGTTCAAAAAATTCGTTACAGCGGCCCACATATTCTAGAACTTGATGAGATTATAAAATTGAGTGAGCTTTATTCGTTGAGAGATAATCTTGAGTTATTTGTCAATGACCACAAAATTAGTGAGTTAAAAAAAATAACTCCTTCACTAAGAGTAACAATAGATTCAGCAGAAACGAGAAACTTGATCGAGTTTAACTTGAATTTTGTTGATGAACATGACAATACCTATCCTATTCCTAATATTATAAAAGCGTTCACTTTTAATGTAGGTCTATTAAATTCCTTTAAAAAGAAAAAGGATGCATACGAGTTTGTTACCTCTCTTGTTGATTTCTTTGACGAAGAGCAAAGTGATTTCAAAAAATTATTACATAACTGTACACAAAAAAAAGAATGGATCTCATTAATTGATTATCTGATACAAGAAGAGTCGACATATTGCTATAATGAGTATTTAAATAGCCTTGTTGTATACGAAAATAAGTTTCTTATATTGCTTATATCATCATGTTATAAGTTTTTTGGGGAACTCTTTTTCAGGTTTTCTTCTTACAATGAGGACTCTCAAAAAGTTAGCTTTCAAATCTCTTTTTCAAATCTATTATCTGGACTTAGTGGATTTTACACAAAAATGTTTCCCTATGGAGTCGAAGTTCTCTACAACAATGACAAAATAAAGACCTGGTCGGGGAAAATCCGATTCGAACGAGGACGATCTGATCTGAATTGGTTTGATGTCAATCTTGAGATCGACGATAAGGATCTCGAGATTCTTAAAAAAGTTGATCTTGAAAATAATATCTCTCTTTCTAAACACGGACTTACACTATTTACTCCTGAGCAAAAAACATTTGCTAAACTTATTCAAAAATACACTAAGTATGTTGGAAAAGAAGTCGAATCAAATGAGAAAGGGGTAAAAAAGTTTACACTCCCTTTTAATCGAGCAAGTATATTCGAGCTTTTTGAGCTTAAGAAACTAGGAATTGATGGGATATTAACTCAAGAGGAAGAGGAAATTTGTGAAAAGCTACTCTCTTTTGAAGGAATACCAGAGTATCCACTTCCACAAAACTTGGAAAACGTTCTAAGGCCATATCAGGTCACTGGATTTAGATGGCTCAAATTTCTCTATGAATATAATTTGGGTGCATGTCTTGCCGATGATATGGGGTTAGGAAAAACACTTCAGACAATTTCATTTCTGATAAGTATTTATGAAAACGTCGATAAGGTCCTCATCGTATGTCCGGTTTCAATACTTTTTAACTGGGAAAATGAGTTTAAAAAATTCTCAAACATTAATGCCCTGATTTATCACGGTGGAGATAGAGAAATTGATCATGACAAAAAAATCATTTTAACCAGTTACGGTATCATGAAAAAAGAGGCCGAAAGCGTCTTTTCAAAGATTAACTTTGACGTCATTATCCTAGACGAAGTACAACACCTCAAAAATATTAGGTCCATGGGGGCATTTGCCGTCAGACAATTGAAATCAAAATTTAGAATATGCTTAACTGGTACTCCTGTAGAAAATGATCTTGCTGAATTTTATAATATTTTGGATTTATCAATTCCTGGAATTTGGGGGGATTTGAAACTTATTCGTTCTTCTTCAAACAAACAAGGACGTCTTAGTGCAAGAAAAACTGCGCGCCCTTTTATTTTAAGAAGAACAAAAGCTCAAGTTTTAAGTGAATTACCCCCTAAAATTGAAAACACTGTCCACCTTTCATTTTCTGAACAAGAAAATACTTATTATCAAAATAAAATGATTTCTATAAGAAAGAAAATTGAAACCTCTCCTAAAAACAAAAAATATGGCGAGATTCTTAAAGGAATCTTGGAGCTACGACAAGCATGTTTGTGGGATAAAGAAGATCCCATGAAATCAACAAAAATTGAATTTTTGATTGAAACACTTGAACAAATTCTTGAAGAAGGACACCAAGCAATTATTTTCTCTCAATTCACCACATACTTGGACTACATGCAAACGGCTATTAATAAAAAAAGTTGGACATATGCCAGAATTGACGGATCCCAATCTGTTAACAAGCGCCATGAACAAGTAAAGAAGTTTCAAGAAGGTAAATGCCCTATATTTCTCATTTCTCTGAAGGCCGGAGGTGTTGGTCTAAACCTTACAGCTGCTAGTTATGTTTTTATTATGGATCCATGGTGGAATCCTGCAGTTGAAAACCAGGCCATAGATAGAGCTCATCGTATTGGCCAGTTGAACACATTAACCGTTTACAGACCAATAATAGAACATTCCGTAGAAGAAAAAGTATTAAAACTACAAGAGTTGAAACGTGAACTATTCAAAGACCTACTACCAGATGAAGAAGAAGAGCTTTTCACAGGAAAACTCTCCATGAAAGATTTTGAAGATTTACTAAATTGAAATTTTTTCACTCGTTCTTAATAGAGACAATCGAGGATGTCAGTTTTAGATTGCCTTCAAAAAGAAAAGTTGATTTTTGAAGAGACTGTTTACCTACGGTGATTTTTGTTCTTTCATCCTTATTTAGCACAATATTATAACGGTCAAAATGTTGATTGCGCCAATTTAAAAATCCCTTAGATAGATCCATTGAAATATTATTTGAAAGTGATTCGAGAACAATATTCAACTGACTTCCGGCCATATTAAACTTTACACCTCTTGGAAGAAAGACCATGCAACTCGAATATGGGGGGATTTCAACAATTAAATTTTTTTTCTCTTTTACATTAATCCGGTCTTTCTCATCATTATCTGTACTACATTGATATTTAAACTTATCGGATTCTCCCCTTATATAAAAACGTGATTGATCAGAAACTAAATTTATATGCTCTACCGTAAGAACATCATTTTCAAATTTAAATAATTCTTTTGATGAAATACTTCCTAAAAAACTCTCTGGAGTTTCCGGAATAATGAGATGGGAATTAAATAACCTTACTTCACCTAAGTTATGATCAAACTCATAGATCGGTAGATACTGACTAAACCATAAGTAGATTAACACCGCATAAAATAAGAATAAAAGAAAAAATACTGCACTTATTTTAAAAATAAATTTAATTAGCTTTGAAAAGAAACCCTCATTCAAACTATCAGTTTTACTCTTTTCCAATCTTTGACCTACTTACTTTACGTTAACACTTTAGAGGCCTATACTAAACGTAGGATAAAGTTATGGCCAATACAAGAATTATGACAGCGAATATCAGGTTCGACTCCCCGCAAGACAAGCATCAGCCGTGGGGTGCAAGAAAGGATGTACTTGCCAAAATCATTAAAAAATCAAACCCAGATATTCTCGGCACTCAAGAAGGCAGGCGTCCTCAATTACTTGAACTTGAAAATCTCATCAGTCCTCAACTTTCATTAATTGAATCTCATCGAGATTGGATTGAACAACGAATGTATCCATGCCTTTTTTATGACAAAAAAAAATACCACCTCATTCAAAGTGGTGATATTTGGTTATCTGAAAAACCCTATGTACCTGGATCAATTTCTTTTGGATCAGCATTTCCAAGGCTTTGCACGTGGGCCAGATTAAATGATATTTCAGATGAAAAAACTCTAACTGTCATTAATACCCACTTAGATCACATTCTTACTCCTATAAGATCTAAACAAATCGAAGTGTTACTTCGAGAAATTTCAAATATTATAGAAAGCAATGATCTCATTATACTTTTAGGCGATTTTAACGAAGCTCCAGGTGGTAAAGTTTATAACCTCGTGATGAATGCTGGTTACAAATTTGTAGACCCTTGGAAAATTCTCAATAAAGAAGAAGAAACCAGCTACCACAAGTTCAAAGGTAAATTTGAACAAGGAGCAAGAATAGACTGGATATTCACTTCTGATGAAGTACAATTTGAATCGATTGACATGATAAAAACTTCTGAAAATGATATTTATCCTTCAGATCACTTCCCTATTTTATTGACACTCAGCTAGAGCCTACCTCATCCCCAAGTTGTATATATGTTTCCAACCCTTTCTTTGTATTTTCAATAATATCTTGTGATGGTTTCCATTTTCCCTTTTCACCTATGAGAATCACAGTTGAACCACCAAATAGAAAGTAGCCCTTCTCCCCACCTCTTTTAAACTTTTCACCCATAAAAGTTTGAATTATTTTACCCACACAAATAGCACCCACTTCAATATAGGCCAGTTTTCCAAAATCAGAAGTTTCAAGGATATTAATTTGTCTTTCATTCATTAGAAAAATATTATCTTTCTTTTTCAAAGCGATTGGATTTACAGAATGATATTGCCCATGAATTCTAAAGGAGTCTAAAAACTTACCATCCACTGGAAAATGAAACCTATGATAGTCGACTGGACACAAACGAGCAATCAGTAGAGGCCCGTTAGAAAATACCCCTTCCCATTTTGAACTCGCAATCATTTGATCCGGAGATAAAAATTTATTTTTGACTGGATAGATTGATTTTTCTGAAATGTCCTCATATCCAAAATATCTGGCCTCAGCGAATGCTGGAAGTATGTTAGAATCTTTTTTGAAATCTCGAACACCACTTTTAAACTTTCTAATAAAAAAACTATTGAAATTTGAATAGGGATATTTTGCTCCAATATTTGCCTCTGGTACAAATTCATCCATATTAATATTGAATTCTTTAATAAAAGAATCGACTTTAAATTTGGAAAAACTGCTAGACTGAATTAATCCATAAAACTTTGAAAGCAAGGGGCCAGTGACGAGAGGTGACAATGTTTGCCCCAATTTTGTATCGTAAAGCCAGTTTACAAAAGTCTCGCCATAAACGTTTTCTTTTTGAATTAACTCATCTTTTCGATTATAAAAATTTATATCCATATTCATTCCTAATACTTGAATTATATTGTAACTTACTGAAAAGGTGAATTTTTTAAAAACTTTTACAAATGATTTGAAATATTTTTGACATTTTTTTAACAATTGAAAAAAGTTATTCGTATATTAATAGTAGTGGAGGTTATTATGAAAAAATATTTTCTATTTCTTCTTTCTCTAGTGTTTTTGTCAACTCTCGCATGGGCAAACTCTATTGATCCTTCGAGCAATGATTTAAACAATTTAACTGATAGTGAGAAAAGTAATATTAATGTCTTCAACACAACCGTTAAATCCGTAGTGAATATTTCATCAATAAGGACGGTAAGGGATTTTTGGAATATGCGTTATCATGAAATCCCCGCTGGAACTGGTTCAGGATATGTGTGGGACAACCAAGGACATATTGTTACAAATGCACACGTTGTCGATCAAGGTGAAGATTTTTTTGTGACCTTTCATGGAGATAAAAAACGTTATCAAGCAAAGCTAGTTGGACTCATTCGAGAAAAAGATATTGCTGTCATTAAACTCTTGGATCGTCCGGGACAACTCATTCCACTCAATATGGCCAGTTCAAAAAATCTTAAAGTCGGCCAGAAGGCCATTGCTATTGGAAGTCCCTTTGGACTTGATCACACAATGACTGTCGGAATTGTTTCAGCTCTTGGTAGAACGTTAAGAGGATATGGAAACGTGCAAATTACAGGTATGATCCAAACAGATGCTTCCATTAATCCGGGCAATTCTGGAGGGCCACTGATAAACTCAAATGGAAAATTAATTGGGATGAACACAATGATTTTCTCAAATTCAGGAAGCTCGGCCGGAGTTGGCTTTGCCGTTCCTGTTGATACAATCGCTTCTATTGTACCACAACTTATAAAAAATGGCCGTGTAGAGCGCCCTATCATAGGTGTTCAATTACTTCCAGACCATATACGAGATCAGTTTAAAATTAAAGAAGGGGTAGTAATCACAGAGGTTTTCGATAATACTCCGGCCGGTAAAGCTGGTTTAAAAGGATTTTCAAAAGATAAATCTGGCAGATGGGTATTAGGGGATATTATTTTAAAAGTTGATAAAAAAGCGGTTAATAATTATGAAGATATATACTCAATTTTAGGGGATTATCAAGTTGGAGACACGGTAAAAATCACTTATCAAAGAGGAAATAAAGTTTTATCAGAAGAGATTAAATTAATATCAGCAAACAAGCAATTAGAACAAAACTAAGATGCCGGCCCAATCATTGGATGAGAGGATTTGCTATATTGATTTGATCCCTATGAAAAGGAAGCATTTTTTTAGATTTTATAATCAGAATTTGATCGACTTTGTTTTTCAAATATTCCCAATCATGGGAGACAATGATGACGGTTTTATGTCTAGAAACTTCTTTAATTTTTTGAAAAAATATCTCTTTTTGTTTTATATCAAGAAAAGAAAAAGGTTCATCTAGAAATATGACCTGACTTCTTTTTGCCAATACTTTTGATAAATTGACAGATTGTTTTTGCCCTTGACTTAGGCAATTATAGTTTTGATTATACAAATGCGAGATTTCATTATAATTGTCAGAATTAACTTCTTTTAATTCTCCAATAGATAAATATTCCTTTACAGGGCCATCCCAAAAATTTTCTTCGTGCAGATAGATTGAAAACTTTTCAACATTGTTTGAATAATCAGCAGGACTTAAATGTTTTCCAAACAACTTTAAATCCCCTGAAATAACCTTCGTTTGATTAAAAAAGGATTTCAAAAATGTTGTTTTTCCGCAACCATTTTCACCAATAATTAATGTTATGCCAAAAGATTTAAAAGAACATGAAATATTTTTTAAAATTTCACATCCTCCAATAGCTATTGAATAATTTTCTACTGACAAGCTCATGCAAAGCTCCTCTTTTTTCCAATCAAGAGATAAATCAAAGATGGAACGGCCATGAGGCTTAATAATGCATTAATTGGTATATTTTGTTCTAATACGATTTGAATATAGATAATAGACGTTGTTAAGATCCCTGAAATAATGACAGATCCCTGAATGAGTTTACTTGTAGAATTTGTATTAAATATAATTCTTGCAAAATGAGGGACAATCACACCGATAAAAACGATTGGCCCACAAAAACTGGTTATCATTGAAACCAATAAACCTACAGATAAAATCATTTTTTTTTGTACTCTTTCCACATCAAGCCCATATGAAATTGCTTGAACCTGTCCTAATTGATACAAGTTAAGCTCACTTGAACAATTAAAAATATATAGTAAAAAGCAAATTACACTCGCAAATAAAATCAAACTTTGAACAATATCTGTTGTTGAAAAACTTCCAAGCCCCCAATAAATATATTCTCTAAGATTTTCGGATGATAAATACTGTTGAATAATACTTAAAATACCTGAACATAAAAAAGAAACGAGTAGGCCTACAATAAGTAAAATATAGTGATTGGGATTATTTTTTAGAAAATATAATATTATGCCCATTACAATAAGGGCCCCTAAGAACGAAGGGATCATCCCAAAATACAAAGAAGCACTGTAGGGAAAAAGTAATAAAAAAATCCCTAAAAAAAGAGTTGCCCCAGAATTCACTCCTAAGACAAAAGGCCCGGCCAGTGGATTTTTAAAAATAATTTGCATGACAAGTCCAGAAAGAGAGAGTCCAACTCCTGCACTAAAGGCCGTTATTAACTCTGGCAACCTAATATTTAAGATTATTGTTTTTACAACTGAAAGATCCGTATAATCGTGCTTTGAAAAAAGACAAATCCCAAAGAAAAAAATCAAGAAAAAAATGAGTTTATATTTCTTCATAATAATAAAGAGACTTATGTTGTTTTTGTTTGATATTGATAAGATCTCGTAAAATCAAATCTGGACGAAAGACACCAGATTCCCAATAATCATAGGCCCCATATTCATTGACTCTTGCTGAATAACTAAATATTTTCAAAGAATTCATAGATGGGTGTTTATTTTTAATTATTTTTAAGTTTTCTTTCTTTCCAGAGGCCAGTAAAAGATCTGTTTTGGACAGCTCTTTTAAAATAACTTCAGTTCTTAGTATCTTTGGGGACTGAGAAGTATTTGTGATTAAGGGTTTAAGTCCAGCGTCCTTCAGCAAAACAATCGTATCGCTATTTTCAGATGGGATGACCCACTTACCACGAAAGTAGTCTGCAACGATGACTGTACCATCTGTGGATTTATTCTTTTTAGACAGAAGCTGGTAATTCGACTCAAGCATTGAAAATAATTTCTTTGATTGCTCGAATTTACCAAGAACAATTCCAAAAGCAACAATCCATTCTGCTCTTCCTAGTGGGTGAGATTCTAAAAAATTTGATAATGGAAAAGAAGCAATATTTAATTTATCTAATTTACTTAGAGAAAAATTTCCCCAATCAAAAAAGAGAAAGTTAATTTTTTTTTGCAAAAGTGACTCTGTTCTGAGTGGGTAAGAAAGCACTTGAGTTAATTTAAGTTTACGATGACTATAAATAAACTCAGGTTGAGAGATAAATTTAAGTAACTTAACTGAGTTTAATTCCATAAATGGGTATATTGCTGCACCTGTCACACTTGCAATATTGAGTTCATGAGTATTTAAGTAATGAGCATGACAATGGAGTGAAAAATTTTTATCATTTGTTAAGAGATAGTAAGAATCATTTTTAAGTTTTAGTTTTAAAACAAAACCACCTTTAGATTTATTTAACTCAAATCGTTTTGCGTATAAATTCTTGTAAAGTCTTTCAGTATAGCACTGGCCATCTTTTGCAAAAGTCTGTCCAGGGTTAATTAAAAGAAGAAAAAGTAAAAATTTACTAAAGTTCAACATACTCTTTTCCTAAGTTTCGCGCCATATTACAATATTTGCATTATGATTAAAACCTCTACCTACATTCCTAACAAACTGTATTTATTGAGATCAATTTTTTAATTTTTTTACATTGTCCTGACCAAATAATTAATTTGTTGCGATATAAGTTTCCTGGAGGTGACGATTGAGAGTATTAACAATTTTGACAATGGTTTTTCTTGTCTGTTCCTGTGCATCAAGTCAAAAAAAATCAACTCCAGATGATTTACTTTTTAATAGCGCCTATATCAATCAAAATGATCTCGTTCAGGCGGTTGAGCAATTTGCCGAAGCATATGAATATTATACAAATTCAACAATCATTAAAGGTGCAATCAATTATATCAAAGAGACTAACTATAATGAAATGTTTGTGGGACGAGCAAAATCTCACAAAGATTTTTTAATTTTTGAGAAATATCAGCAGAAAATTAATAATGCTCAGATTTCAAAAAAAATTGAAGCACAAAAACTTAATACAATCTCAAAAGAATCTTTTGACAAGTATTTTTCAAATTTGAGCAGTATCGATTTTATTGAGCAGAGAATAGATCTCTTTGAAAGACTTATTTTCAATACTTTTCCACATAAAAGACATTCTGTCTTTTTTTCTGAACTTGCAAAGTCAATTTGTCATAATTTAACACAAAATGAATTGGAGACGCTTAAGGAGAGAATCAAAACCCAAAATTATCTTATTACATTAAAGTTAAATCTCTATTTTTTTCAAAATGTTAAAAATAAAGATATAATAGAGCTTCTCAAATTACACGAATCCGTTGAGTTTAAATACACGAGAGATTTCATAGAAAAAATCCAAGTACAAACGAATAAAAAGTTCTTAGATGATCTAAAACAAAAGCTAAAAAGTCTGGACAACACAGAACCTGATACAACATTGATAGGATTTCTATAATTCAAATTTCTAAACAAGCAACAACATGCTCTGGCCCATGTTCCTTAAGTTCAGGAATTTGTTTTTTACAGTTTTCAGTAGCAAGGGGACAACGCGTGTGAAATCGGCATCCACTTGGTGGATTTAATGGAGAAGGTACATCTCCTTCAAGAATTTGTATTTTATGCCTTAGAGTTGGATCAGGAAGAGGAATTGCTGAAATCAATGCTTTTGTATAGGGATGCAAGGGAGATTCATAAAGTGTTTGTGAATGTGCAATTTCTACAACTTTACCTAAATACATAACCACAACACGATCAGAGATATGTTTGACGACGGAAAGATCGTGAGCAATAAAGATTAGGGTTAAATTCATTTCTTTTTGAAGTTCTAATAGGAGATTTAGTATCTGTGATTGGACTGAAACATCGAGTGCCGAGACAGGCTCATCACATATGATAAGTTTCGGTTTAAGGGCAACAGCTCTAGCAATTCCAATTCTTTGTCTTTGTCCTCCTGAAAATTCATGGGGATATCTTAAGTAAGCACTTTCGGGAAGACCAACACGTTTTAATAACTCTAAAACTTTTTCTTTTCTTTCCTGTGGAGTACCAATTTTTTGAATAATAAAAGGTTCTTCAAGAATATGTCCAATTGTGTGTCTCGAATTCAATGATTCTGCAGGGTCTTGAAAAATCATCTGCATTTCACGACGTATACTTCTCAGTTCATTCTTGGGAAGGTCTGCTAGGCGCTTTCCTTCAAAGAAAACATCTCCTGCACTTGGTTCATAAAGGCGAAGAATGGTTTTTCCTAGGGTAGATTTTCCACAACCTGACTCCCCTACAATACCTAAGGTCTCACCTCGTTTTATTTCAAAACTTACATCGTCTACCGCATGAACTTCAGCAATTTTTGAATATAAAATACCTCCGTATACAGGATAATATTTTTTAAGATTTTTAACTGTTAATATAGTCTCACTCATTGCAATTCCTTCCACCTATGGCAACGAATAAAATCACTATCCATTTCAATTTGATGATTAGTACACGACTCTTCAACATATGGACATCGATTCTGAAAGCGACAACCCGTTGGCAGTGCATTTAAATCTGCAACCATACCTTCTATAGTTAAAAGATGAGTTTTGGGAGTTTGATCTAACCTTGGGATAGAGCTTAGTAAACCCTTTGTATAGGGGTGCTTTGGGTTTTTAAATATTTCAAAGCAATCACCTTTTTCAACCACTTGCCCACAATACATAACAACCACTTCGTCACAAATTTGAGCAATCACACCAAGATCGTGAGTAATAAACATCACTGACATTTTATATTTATCTTGTAATCCCTTTAAAAGCCCCAATATTTGTGCCTGAATTGTAACATCAAGAGCTGTCGTAGGTTCATCAGCAATAATAAGTTCTGGCCTACAAGCTAAAGCAATAGCAATAACAACTCTTTGTCTCATTCCTCCTGAGAGTTGATGAGGGTATTCATTTATTCTTCTTTCGGGTAGGGGGATTCCTACATCTTTAAGCAACTGGATTGATTCTTTGATTATTTCGTGTTCACTCATCTGTGGGAAATGAAGTCTAAAACACTCTCCGAGTTGTCTGCCAATTTTATGAACAGGATTGAGTGCAGTCATAGGTTCTTGAAAAATCATCGAGATTTTCTTCCCTCGAATTTTTTTCATTTCATCAATCGGTATTTTGGTTAAATCAATACCATCAAAGATAATTTCTCCACAATCGATCATTCCTATTGGTCTAGGAAGGAGTCTCATAATAGAAAGGGAAGTTACACTCTTTCCACAACCAGACTCTCCTACAATTCCAATTGTTTTACCTTTTGGAATATCAAAACTCACATCATTTAATACATTGATTAAACCAGACTCTGTTTCAAAAGAGGTACTTAAATTTTTTATACTTAGTAATGTTTCACTCATTTTAACTTATACTTATCAAATATGATTGTTTTTTCCCCAAGATTTTTACCTGATTTCTGAGCATCTAAGATTTCTTTCTTCTTGGCCTCATCAATCCAAAACATCCCACCGAAATTAACTGTAAAAGGAAACATTATATAACCTGAAAGTGCAGTAGTAGGTTCTTTAGGAAAGTCAAACCATCCCCAATGGGCAATTCTTTCAAATGGCTCTAGCCACAATGGAATAATCGCTCCATCGTCATGAATCCATCTTTGAATCTTTCTAGATAAAGCTTCTCTTTCCTTATCACTTGTTCCATTTCTAAAGTTCATAATGTCTTTATCAAGCTCTTTATCAGATGTGTTTGAGACGTTGTTTTTATCTGGTTGATTAGCGTTTTCCGAATGAAACATTCCCCAATATTGTGGATAAAATCCTGCGGCCCATCCGATATAGGCCGCTTCAAATTTATTATTTGAAAAGGCCTTAAAAGAAGCAGCACCATCAAGCTCTTTAATTTTCATTTCTATTCCAGCTTTCTTTGCTTCTTCTTTTAAAACAACTATTCGATTTCTGTGCTTAGGTCTTCCGTGAGTTAAAGTAAAAGAAAGCCTTTTTCCATTTTTCATCCTAATTCCATCAACATCACGTTCTGTCCAGCCCGCCTTCTTAAGGTACTCATCTACTTTGGTCAGATCATAGGCCCTTGCTTTGATACTTGGATCTGAATATCCACGATAACCTACCCACATTGATTGTTGTCTAAGAGTATCTCCTCTTAAAATTGTCTTGTTTACTTTATCGACATTAATTGCATGTGCAATAGCTTTTCTGACGTTGATATCTTTGAATAAGTCATGAGATTTGTTAAGAGTAATACTCCATGAAGGTTGAGGAGCACTATTATAAGACCACCTTTTATAGATATATCCTTTTTTAAATGGTTCACTATTTGTCTTATCATGCCAATATTCAGGTTCATAGAGTCTAAAACGATCAACTTTTCCTTTTAGAAATTGTTGAAAAGCAACGTTTCTGTCTCTTATTAATTTAAAAATAACTTTATCTACATTAAATCGATTTTTAAAATATTTGTGATTTTCTCCCCACCAATTTTTTATTCTCGTTAAAGTAATTGATTTACCTTTTTGAACATCTGAAATTTCGTACGCGGCCACGGTAGGATATATTTTCCAGTTATATTTTTTGATAAAATCTTTTGGAATTTCTCCCTTATAAAAATGCTTTGGCGTCGGGAAAATTCCAAGATTAGCGTGCAGAAGATTTGGTGATTTAGCAGTACTTGCAGTGAGACTAATCGTGTAGTCATCGTATTTTTGGATATCTTTGACTTGCTCTGTATAATAAGTATTGTACCAAGGCGCTACAATGTTTTTAGATCTCATCATTTCGATTGTAAAAAGAAAATCATCCGCAGTTAGAGGTTTTCCATCTGACCACTTGGCCTCTTTGTTAATCCGGTAATACATAGTCTTTTTGTCCTTACTTACGGCCCACTCCGTAGCGAGAACAGGAATAATATTTCCAGTATTTGGATGAATATCAATGAGACCGAATTCCATGGTAAGAGGTCTCGTGTGGTTGGCAAATTGTCCATTTGAATCTGGTCCTACTAATCGTAGAGTAAGTGGAAATGTTTCCAAATCCAATGTGTAAGTTCCACCTTTTTTAGCATCTGGTGATGAATAGACTGGATCATTCCAATTTGTTTCCCATTTTAAATCTTTGGGAAGTTCACTTGCGCCAATGCTAAGAGTAAAAGCTAATAATAAGAGTAAACGCATACTATCTCCCTATTCATATGTTAGATGCTTCTTCGGATCATAGGCCTCTCTGATTCCTTCGCCAATGAATGTAATCATAATCAGAACACTGGTTAATGAAAAAACCACTGGCCCTAAAATCCAAAAAGAATCTAAATTGTCTATTCCTTGTTTCAAAAGCTCTCCCCAACTGGGAGTGGGCACTGGTAAACCAAAACCTAAAAAATCAAGTGAAGTTAAGGCAGCAATTCCACTGGCAACCGAAAAGGGAATAAAGGTTACAATTATCGAAATTGAATTAGGTAAAATATGATGAAAAATAATTCTTGATTCACTAGCACCTAAAGACTTTGCGGCCATTACATAATCTCTTGTTTTTTCTTTATAGGTGGCAGTTCTCATATACCAAGTCATATGAATCCAGCCAAAAAAGACCATAATAAAACATAATGAATAAAAATTAGGTACGATAATTGAAGATAAAATTATCACAACGTAAAGAAAAGGAATATTCGACCATATTTCAATAATTCTTTGAAATAACAAATCAAATAATCCTCCAAAATAGCCCATGATACATCCAACACTTATTCCTATCAGATAATTAAAAAAGAGTAAAAGTAATGAGAACATAATGGCGATTCTAAAACCAAAAACTAGTCTGGCCAAAATATCTCGTCCAACAGAGTCAGTACCCAAAAAATGAAAACTAGAAATATCCGGAGATGTGGGAGGATATACTCCATCAGGGAGATCATTTTCAAACGGATTATAAGGGATAAGTGGCATAATGACATAATTTCCACTATTTTCTTTTGCAAACTTTTCTTTTAACTTTCTGTAATTTGCCTCATAACTATAATTTTCCCCGAAATCTTTACCACTTCTATAAGATGAAACGATAGGAAAATAAATATTTCCTTTGTAATGAACGATGAGTGCTTTGTTATTAATAAAAAGCTCTGCAAAAAGAGAGAGAAAAACAAGTAGTGAAAGAATAAGGAGAGAAAAATAAGACCTTTTAATCGATTTAAATCGTTTTATTTTTTTAAGAGTAAGAGGATTAAATTTTATCAAAAAACACCTCACTCAAATTGCACTCGAGGATCAACTAGAGCAACGCATATATCAGAAATAATATTTCCGATAAGAAATAAAAATGAACTGATCACAACAACTCCTAGAACGACAGGATAATCTCTTTCCACCAAAGACTCAAACATCAACAGACCCATTCCATTGATATTAAAAATTGTTTCTATAAGAAAAGATCCTGTTAAAAGTGCTGTCAAGTTTGTTCCAAATGAAGTTGCTATTGGGATGAGTGAGTTTCTCATTGCATGTTTTAAAATAGCATTTTTAAAAGAGACACCTTTTGACATTGCAGTTCGTACATAGTCAGCTGCCAAATTATCCATTAATGAGTTTTTCATCATAAAAGTAACAACTGCAAAACTACCGGCCATATATGCACTAAGTGGTAGAACTGCATGTTTAATTACATCGACAACTTTTCCCCAAAGGCCCAAATCATCATAATTGTCTGAAATAAATTGACCCATTGGAAACCATTCTAATTTAAAAGCAAAAACATAAAGTAAAGCAACAGCTAGAACGTAGTGAGGAATTGCATAACCAACAAAGACCATAATAGAGGTTACATTATCTATAATTGAATTATGCTTAACTGATTTTAAAACTCCTAAAGGTATACACACTCCATAAGTGAGAATCAAAGTCATAATACTGTAAAAAAGCGAGACAGGAAGTCTTTCTTTAATTGTATCCCAAACAGGATCACCATACTTCGTTGACTCTCCAAGATCTAACATCAACACTTTTCCAAGCCATATAAAATAACTGACTAGAACAGGTTTATCAAAACCGTAATATTTTTTAAGATCTTCTAGCTGTTGCTCACTGAGGGCTTCTGATGTTGAAGCTGCGTTTGAACTAGCTTGAGCTTGTCTAGCTTCTTGCAGCATTCTTTCAACAGGGCCACCAGGTACAAAACGTGTCATAACAAAGACAACAATCGTAACACCTAATAGGGTGGGAAGAATAAGTGTAAATCTACGTAAAAAATAGGCCATCATCTTTCGAACTCCTGCCAAATATTGTGGCAAAAGAATCGGCCATTGAAAAGCATGTGGGCCAACATTTTATTACTAAGTGCTTGAGTTATTTTCTATAGTATAGACGCGAATCAAGGGACCAGCGGTCAAGTTTCATATTTTGATCGTGAATTCTATATCTTTCCATCTTCAAATCAATTTCATCAAGACGTATCTTTAGATCATTGTACTCTTTCATCGAAACGGCCCTATCATTTGCAAGATTTGAAAGCTCTTGCTCCCACTCTTGTTCCAATTTTTGTCTTAAAACATCATACCTACTATTCACCGCACCAACTTTTTGAACATAAGTCTTTATTTCAAGTTCTCGATTTCTAAGTATACTTTCAACGGCCAATCTTTTTTTCATCAGTACTCTATAGAGTTCACGGCCCATTTTTAGATTATTTTCCAAATCTTTACTATAAAATAATGCATAAGTCCCAAGAGTTAAGCTAATATTTATTTTGCAAAAATTAAAGTCAGGTACACGGATAAGAATATAATCATTACTTTTGCCATTCACATAACCTTTACATCTCTTAATATCACTATATTCATTCCAAAACTCAATTTTGTCTTTTTTATTAATATATTTAATATTATCAAAATCTACTTTGAATCTAACTAATGAAGCACGTTCATTTACTTTTGAGATCCGGCCAGAGAAGTAACCATCTAATTTCTCTGCCAAAATAGAATTTGATAAAAAAAGTATGGTAATTAGATAGACTATTCTCATGTTAATATCATGACAGGTCTTAAATATTTTTTCTATGCGGAAGGAATATCAGGTGTCTCATCATCATAAGACTCTTCATCAACAAAGACTTCCTCACCTTCAATAATCTCATCATTATCTTCAAGTAAAGAAGCAAAAACATTTTCTGGTTTTAAAGTCTCAATTTCAGCATTTGCATACAGGGAAACTTGTTCAATGTAATTTCTAAGATCTTTAAAATCATGATGTAGCTTTTTTGAAATCATCACAGGTAAATCTTCTGTTTGAAAAAGATACCATTTAATTTCATCGACTTTTTTATAGAACTGGTCAAAGGCCGTAATCAGCTCATCAGTCATAAGTTTCAAGTCTGCAACACCAACATTGTCATATCGATTTTTAAAAATATCTTTAAAGTGTTCGCGAGTTCTTCTCATTGACATTATATAAAGGTAATCGGCTTCTCTATAAACGATCCTTTCAAAAAGATTGGTTGCATCTTGCTTTAAGATTGTAATCACATTTAGTTTTTCTTGCTTTTCATCCATTGTTTATATCCGCTGGCAATTTGGCCCTTTTACCACCTGGCCATCTCTCTAAACTTCTATCATTTTCAAATATAAATTGGCAGATTTTTTTTCCAATGTATTCTACTGGCATTGGTAAACGAATCGATTTATAAGTACCTTTCTTGTGGATTGCTAAACTATTTGGAGTTTCTGAAAAAGAAGTAATTTCAATTAAGTTTACTTTTCCACTTAAAATCCCCAATTGAAAGAAATTATTTCTTATTTTTTTAAATTTTTCAAGTTCAGCAATGGTTTTGATGATGCAAATGACGTTGTTATTTTGAGCGGATAATACTGTTGAAAGATTGGAAAAATCTATCGGTAATAACATACATCCATAATCAGATAATTCGACAGATAGTCGTATAAAATCATTGTCCAATTGGTCTTTAAGTTTAAGAAAAAAAACGGTGTGTATTTGCTCGACATCACTCATGGATATCATATCGAACGTTAGATCTTAATAATTTAGGAATCAAATTGTGATAGGCAAAAATGCTCTCATAAGATTTTTGAAAAGCAATACAAATATAATACCTAAAAGTAAAGAACCTAAAAAACCACCTATAGGAGGATCTGAATCATCATTATTTACGAATTCAACTGTTCCACACCCAACAAATAATGAATTACTTTTTGAGTTTGAAATGCTAAAAGGTGAAATATATCCAATTTCTTGTTTATGTTTCATATCTTCAAGTGCGGCCAAGGCCCCTTCGATATCATCTAGTTGTAAAGTAGTAATACCATTTGCTCGTGCAGACATAATTGTACCCCCATCAGAATGGTCTAATCCTATAGTATGCCCAAGTTCATGGAGAATTGTTGACAAAAGAAGTCCATCCTCATTGTTTTTTAACCTTGGATTTCCAGCATTAAGAATAATTTCAGTTCTCTCAAAAAAAGTTCCCACAGCATAGCGTACAGTAATGGCCAAAGTACTTACAGGATCATGTCCCGTCTCTACTCCAAAGTCATGAGACCACCTAATATTGTTTTCCCTCAAAATTTGGTCAATGCTAATAATACCATTATCAAACCAAACGTTCTCTCCTATACTACTTTCCCAAATCTCAATAGATTGATTTAGTACGGATCTCAGTTCTTCTCTTTCATCCTGATTGTCTGAATAAAAGTAAAACTCAATTGGAAAGTTTTTCCAATACATCCCTTTTTGAAAATCGTTTGTAAAAGTATAGGCAAACAGGTTAGACATAAATGTCAAAGCTAAAAGAAATTGTAACATCTATGATATCCTAGTTTTCTTTTTCATATGTAGTGACATCACATACAAGGCCGTTTCTTAAACTTAATTTATAAGTTAGACCTCTAATAAAATTCAAAGGGCCATACTTTAACAACTTTAATGTATAAGAGTTACCAGTACTTAAATTGGCCATATTTGTTTTAACCACTTGAAAATCATAATTTGTATAAACATGCTGAGATTCTTGTGATGAAATGTCGCGTTGTCCTGTTAGCTTGGCAATCAATTGGTCAGGACACGGAATTGTTACTTTAAGAGTTGAGAATACTGGATGGTTAAAAAGAATTAAAAGGAAAAAAAATAGACGTTTCACACGAACTCCTTTTCTTGTTCAAACGCAACTTTCCATCCTGGAAAGCTAAAGACATTAAACATATGCGAACAAGATGCCAACTTACAAAACCTTAAACCTATAAAAATACTAACTTGATTAGGGCCTTCTACTACGTCTTGGGGTCAAAACGACATATGCAAGGTGTCAATAAACGACTTTCCCCTTTAAAAGATACAACCATTCGAGTAAAAACATTTATGCATATTTTAAATTTTTTTTGTCTCCTTTTTCTATATCCCTGTATTGCGCTTGCGAACTATGCGAACTATAAAGTAACGGGGGAAGGGAATGACCCTAAAAATTACTTTTACCGTCCAAACAATTTTAAAGGGAATAAACTTCCTTTAATTGTGTTACTTCATGGTTGTAATCAGACAGCTAGTGACTTCATCAAAATCACACAAATTCACAAGTTTGCAAATAGCTCAAACTTTCATTTTATATCACCTCAGCAGTCTTTACTTTATAACCCCAAAAGATGTTGGAATTGGTTTTTTAAGGCCAATCAAGAACCAGAGGGTGGTCTTGAATTAGAAGATATTTACACTCAGATTAGAACTTATGTTCAAAACAATAATGTTGATGAAGATCGAATCTATATTGCAGGGATCTCTGCCGGTGCAATAATGGCAACAAATCTTATATTCACGAGACCCGAACTTTTTGCTGGTGCAATCCTGCATTCAGGTATGCCATATGCTAGTAATACTTTTAGTCGTTTTACATTTTTCCTGGACTATCATCGAAATTATCAAAAGATAGTAAAATCTATGAAAAATGGCCCTAAAAAAAGCCACCATAAGCTAATGGAAGAAAGTATTAAATATTTGCAACCTGAACATCAAATAAAGTTAAAAAGAATCATGATCGTACATGGACAAGATGATCCTTATGTTACAAATCTCCATTCAAAATTATTATTTGATCAGTTTCACTTTTTTTTAGAACATGCTGTTGCCGCAAACAAATTAAAAACGTTCACAAGAAAAAATAAGAAAATTGAGCACCAGAAATTTCCTTATGAGTATCAGAGTTATATTTCAAATGTGCTCGATATTAGACTAGAGCTTTATGATATTGATAATCTTGGCCATGAGTGGAGTGGAGGAAGTCAGGGAATGCCCTATAGTAATCCATTCTCCCATAAGGTAATGGCCCATTTTTTAAAATCAACACATGTACAGCAAGGAAACAGGTTTTGTGAGAATAAGCTTGCATCAGTTAAGGATTTTATTCGATAGTCTTTTGATTAAGTAAAACACTCATTTTCCAATAGAAATCTTGCGACATTATCCATAAATTTCAGATAAATAAGCAAAAATACTCAATATCCGATCAATCTTCTAAGCTATTGATAAATTCTTCCGACAAGAGCACTAGGGAGTATAAATTTATGAGTGAAGAATCGCATGAAAATTCAGATGAAGTGAAGGAAGATGGTTCTGTTTGGACTTCCTATAGTGACATGTTCACAACAATGGCCATTATATTTTTAGTTATGTTTGTTTTTGCTCTAATTAGAGTTGGAGTAAACTCAATTAAAATCGTGAAAGTAAAAAAAGAAAATCAAGATTTTCTTGAAGGTAAAATTTCAAAAGAAGAAAAGCAAAAAAATCAAAAGAAACAAGAGCAACTAAGTGAGGCCATTAATGAGATGAAAGAGTTCGATCAAATCATTGATGACAAAGTAAAGAATCTAAATCAATTTTCTAAAAAAATGCAAACTCATAAAAAAGTAGTTGAAGATCTTTTAAAACAACAAGAAAAAAATAATGTTGCGCTAAGTGAGGCCAACCAAAAAGTCAAAAAAACAACTGATCAAATTAAAGAGATTAATGAGTACGTAAAAAAATTAGAAAAGAATTTGAAATTCAAAGAAGATCAGTTAAAAACTGCAAATAATGAAATCAAAACGAAATCAGAAATCATTATCAAAGAAAGAGAAATCACTTCTAAAACAAAAGACGATTTTAAATCCTATAAAGCAAGAGTTAAAGACCAAAATGAGGACATGAAATCACTAAATTCTGAAATTTCAAAGCTAAAAGAAAGTATAAACTCAAAACAGATTGAAAATGAAAAGCAAATTACATTATTAAAAAAAGAAAGTGAAAAATCACAGAAACGAGGAGAAAAAATTCAAGAACTTAATAGTCAAATCAAAACAGCAGACCAAGAAATCAAAAATCTAAATCAAAAAAATACCAAAACAACTTCTATGCTTGAAAATTTGGAGCAAGAAATTAGAAAAAAAGACAGCGAGATCGGTACACTAAAAACGCAATTGAAAAATAATAAAAATGAGTTATCTAAACTAAGTGAGATAAATACTAAGAATAATCAAGAAATTAAGCAACTTTCAGGAAAGCTCTCTCAAAAAGAAAAGGATTATGAAAATTCGCTTCAAAAAATTAGTTCCCTGCAGGGTCAATTTAGAAGTGAGCAAGAACAATCTCGAGGTCTGGCCTCGACTCTCAAGGGGGTTGAAGCAGAGTTAGGTAAAGCAAAAAATGGTCTGCAAAAAGAATCGGATAAGAACAAATTTCTTCTCGGGAAAAATGATTCATTAAAAGGTGAAAATCAAAAAATAAAAGTTGAAATCAAAAGAATTGCAGATGGGCTGAACTATATTCAAAATCAATTTAGAGCAGAAGTTGCAAATCGAATTGCCAATAAATTAAAAGAAAATAATTTAAATGTTGATGTTGATCCAAATACTGGAAGTATCATTCTTAGGACCGATAGCTCTATTACATTTGATCGAAATGACTTTCATTTAAAAGATGAAGCGAAGTTTACTTTGCGAAAGATAATTCCAATTTATGTCGCTGAGCTATTTAGGGATACTTCAATTCGGGATAGAATTTTATCTGTTAACATTGAAGGGCATGCTTCTCCAAGATATCAAAAACAATTCATTGACCCATCAAGTGAACTATTTGCTGAAGCGTATAATTTCAATCTCGATCTATCTGCAAATCGTGCAAAAGAAATCGTAAAATACATTTTTAGTAATGAATTCGGTACATTTGATTTCAAGGGTCTTTTTAGATCAAAAGTTTCATCAGTTGGTAAATCTTTTTCTACTCCTGTCATACTTAGAGATCTGGCCAGTGCTTCTAAAGAACAAAGGGGATGTGGAGAATTTGATTGCAAAAACTCCAGACGTGTTGAGATCAGTTTTACATTAAAAGAAGATAAAGAAATATATAACAAACTTAAAAATTTACAGTAAGGAATTGCCAAATGGAATTAATATTTAGTTTTTTTTCAAACTACTTAATTGAATTTATGAGCTGTCTTCTGGCCATTGGGTTGGGATTTAGATTTGCGTCCTACAAATCTAGTGTACGCAACCACAACTACTTTCAAACTTTTACGAGTGAACTACAAAAATCACTTATCAATATGAAAACTGAAGGAGAAGTTAAAGATGTTGAACAGTTTATTGATAATGTACTAGAGGATGTCAGAAATAAACTTCCCTCTCGTTCTGTTAGAAACTTTAAAAAATCTGATGAAGCATCAAAATCCTCAGTAAAAGGAAATGTAGTAAGTCTTAGAGAATATGTGCATGGAGAACAAAGTTTTTACCATTCAATTAAAAATGAAAGTGTTGCCTTTCAAAGTAAATTCCCCCCCAATTTTTATGACCTGACTCAAAGAATATTAGAAAAAGATGATCAGTATAATAAACTTTTTAGCCTTTTCCCAATTGGACCTGTTTCCAGATTAATTAACGTATTACCTGGATTATTTGTTGTTTTAGGTATTTTTGGTACTTTCATTGGAATAAGTATGGCCCTTCCAGAAATTGCAAAGATGGATTTTTCAAATTTAGATGGGGCCGGAGAAATTTTAAATTCATTTGTTCTTAGAGTGACTTTTGCTATGTCTACTTCAATTGCAGGAATCTTTTATTCACTAATCACAACTATTTTAAATACACTTGCTCCGGTTAAGGGATTGAGGGAAAAGACAAATAAACAAGTTGCAAACTGTTTTGAAAACTTATGGAAAACTATTCATGGGCAAAAAACAATTGAAACAGAATTGAAAGAAGCACTTCCGGCCCTTATTAGTGAAGTTAAAATGCTTCGATCTGACATGAAAGAAAAAAAACTCTCAGCATAGGTAAAATATGTCTATTGTAAGTTTAGTTAAAGGTTGCCCACTTTTTCATGAAATCTATGATAAAGAAATTGAGCAAATCTTAAAGCAATGTAGTGTAGCAAGCTTTAAAAAAGATGAAGTAATCATCCAGCAAAATGATACGAGTTCGGATATTGGTATTATTCTCGCAGGTGCTGCAGATATTTTAGTTGAAAAAAATGGAAAAGAGCAATTTATAGTGAGCATTGGACAAGGAGATCTTTTTGGAGAATTAGTTCTTATTAATGAGCTAAAAAGGACAGCAACTATTCGGGCAACCAAAAACACAGATATTCTTATTATTAGTTATGATAATTTCTATTCTTTTTATAGTAAAAAACCTGCAGTCTTTGCCCTTATGGTTCTCAATTTAACAAGACTAATTACCAAGCGTCTCAAATCAGCAAATACTCTTATTGAAAATCTTTCAAAGGAAATGCAGGATCTAAAAAAATCGGCATAAACAGATACTTTTTTCATATCAAATTTCATTTTGAAAAGGATGAAGAGATTGCGTATTGAATCACATAAAAGATACCGAAGCCTAGTTCTGCTAGAACAGAAATCTTAATATATTTTTAATTAGATTTCCGTGGATTGGTAGAGGGAAATTAAAACTAAGCTTGTTTTTTCATGACAAGCTTTTCAAGAGCACTAACCCTATCTTCAAGTGATGCTTCGTTCTTCAAGTAATTTGATAATATTTCTCTGACGAGTTGTTGGTATTTGATACCTCTTTCTTTTGCCTCTTTTTGAAGATTTCTTTTAAGCTCAACGTCTAGGAACATTGTTGTTCTAATCATAGGGGTTGACTCAAAGTCTTTATCGACTTCGATATTCCCATAAGTAATTTTATTCTTCTCCTTCATATTCTCTCCAGGCGATCATTAGGTCCTCAGAATACTTTAAAACACTATCTGAGAGTCGATTAATCGCTCTTTGTGAAAACCCATGAGCACTAATACACTCACCAGTTTCAATTATAAACTTCGCCTCACATTCAACTCCAATAATATGAATGTGTGGGGGCCTGTGATCATGCGGATAAATGTAAAACTTCAATGTCCCAATTTTTAGAATAACATGAATGAATATAATGTATATAATTTGTATTCACTTGTTAATATCGGTGTTTAAGTGGCCGTATTTTCAGTGAAATACTTAAAGAAATACATTTATTTCAATTAGAGATTATCGCTTATTGACTCATAAGAAAATGTAACTATCGGGAAGAACATCCTAAACCGCTAACATCGATTTTTCATTGAGTCATAACGCTACAAGAACCTCTATGATTAAATGAGGGAGATTGAGGAGTTGGCCAGAGAAAGATTTTGCTAAATCAAGTCAAATTATTTTTCAGAGATACTTATAAAAAAAGCGCGACATTCGCCGCGCTTCGTGTTTTTGTTTTAGTTTTTTAGGACGAATGATTACATCATTCCAGGCATTCCACCCATTCCGCCCATTCCACCTGGCATTCCACCAGCAGCACCATCTTCTTTAGGAAGATCTGCTACCATTGTTTCTGTTGTTAGCATTAATCCTGCAACAGAAGCAGCATTTTGAAGAGCAGAACGAGTAACTTTAGTTGGATCGATAATCCCTGCTGCTACTAGATCTTCATATCTATCTTCTCTAGCATTAAAACCTTTTGTTACGTCATTTGAATTTTTAACTTCATTAACAACAACAGAGGCCTCAAGACCTGCATTTGTGACAATTTGTCTAAGAGGTTCTTCTACAGCACGTCTAATAATTTTAATACCAAATTCTTGTTCAGAATTTTCAACTTTTACACTATCAAGTGCTTTAGCAGCATGAATAAGAGCTGATCCTCCACCAACAACAATTCCTTCTTCAACAGCAGCTCTTGTTGCATTAAGCGCATCTTCTACTCTGTCTTTTTTCTCTTTCATTTCAGATTCAGTAGGAGCACCAACATTAACAACAGCTACACCACCTGCTAATTTAGCAAGTCTTTCTTGAAGTTTTTCTTTATCATAATCAGATGTAGTTGCTTCAATTTGTTTTTGAATTTGAGCAACTCTATCACCAACATCTTTTGCATTTCCTGCACCGTCAACAACAGTTGTATTTTCTTTATCTATTGTTACTCTTTTTGCAGTTCCAAGATGAGCAAGTTCCGCTGACTCTAAACTCATACCGAGTTCTTCAGAAATAACTGTTCCACCTGTTAAAATTGCAATGTCTTTTAACATTTCTTTTCTTCTATCCCCAAAACCAGGAGCTTTAACAGCTGCAACATTGAGGCTTCCTCTTAATTTATTGACAACTAAAGTTGTTAAAGCTTCACCTTCTACATCTTCAGCAATAATAATAAGTGGCTTACCTGTTTGAACTGCTTTTTCCAAAATAGGAAGAAGTTCTTTCATTCCTGAGATTTTTTTATCAGTGATTAAAATGTTTGGATGATCAAAGGCAACTTCCATTTTTTCAGCGTTTGTTACAAAATAAGGTGATAAATAACCTCTATCAAATTGCATACCTTCAACAACATCTAAAGTCGTTTCTGCTGTCTTAGACTCTTCAATTGTGATAACGCCATTATTTCCAACTTTATCCATCGCTTGAGCTAAAAGTTGACCAATTTCTTTGTCATTATTCGCTGAAATAGTTCCAACTTGTGCAATTTCTTCAGAAGTTTTTATTTGCTTAGACATTTTCTTTAACTCAGCAACAAGAGCTTCTACAGCAAAATCAATCCCTTTTTTAAGGTCCATTGGGTTATGTCCCGCAGATACAAGCTTAACTCCTTCTCTGTAGATAGACTGAGCTAAAAGAGTTGCAGTTGTTGTTCCATCACCTGCATCATCATTTGTTTTTTGCGCAACTTCTTTAACCATTTGCGCGCCCATGTTTTGAAAATTATTTTCTAATTCAATTTCTTTGGCCACTGAAACACCATCTTTTGTAATATGTGGTGCACCAAATGATTTTTGAATGATTACGTTTCTACCCTTAGGGCCTAAAGTAACTTTTACAGCATTTGCTAATGCGTTTACACCTTCAAGAATAAGACTTCTTGCATCTTCACTATATTTTAATTCTTTTGCCATTTTGAAACTCCTTATTATTGTGCAAACTTATTATTGGATAATTCCGAAGATTTCATCTTCTTTCATAATTAAATAATCTCTACCATCTACTTTTACTTCAGTACCTGAGTACTTTCCAAAGATTACTTTATCGCCTTCTTTAACGTCTAATGCTCTTAGACTTCCGTCATTGAGAACTTTGCCAGGTCCAACGGAAACAATTTTTCCTTGCGCAGGTTTTTCTGTATGGTTATCAGGAATAATGATCCCACCAGCTGTTTTCGTTTCCTCATCCAATCTCTCAACAAGAACTCTGTCTTGTAATGGTCTCACTTGCATAAATTCCTCCTTATACGCTATGTAAAACTTCATACATAATAACTAGGCACAATTTAATAGCGGCCATCTAAATGTCAAGGGTCCCCAAAATAATAAAAATATTCATTTTTTTTAATCTATGCATTAAATTATAATTATCGGATAGTTATGCATATTTACAGTTTGACTGGCCTAATTAAAATTTAACCTTAATTTTGCTTTGCACTGGACAAGAAGAAGCGTATAAAAAAGATAAACAAACTTTTCTAAATAAAAAACGATGATTACTGACCGCATTAAAATTTCTAAATTTATTAAATTTTCACTTATTCAAAAATTTCTCAAAAATGAAATCACTGAAGAGCGAACTTATTTTGCCTTAACACTTCTTACTGGTGTTTTATCTGGTATTGTTGCCGTTGTTGTCAGTAAGAGTATTAAATTTTTAACAAATTATTTTGGCACGAATCAGGCCTTTGATTTGAATGCATTTGTGTATGGATTAATTGCAATTTCAATTTCAGGCTGGATTATTACAAGAAAATTTCCAGAAATTAAAGGATCTGGTGTCCCAAGAGTTCAAGTTGTATTGGCCGTCTATCATGGCAAGTTACCGATTAAGGAAACATTGGCAAAATTTCTAACTTCTATTTTTTCTCTAAGTTCAGGAATATCTCTTGGAAAAGAAGGACCTATCGTTGCGATTTGTGCAGGGGTAGGTTCTTGGCTAGGTAGCTACTTTCACCTCACAAAAAAAAGAGTTAAATCTCTCCTGGCCATCGGTTCTGCAGGAGGTATCGCTGCTGCCTTTAGTACACCAATTACAGCAGTTGTTTTTACCATGGAAGAAATTGTAGGAGATCTTAACGCAAAAGTTTTAGGGTCAATTGTCATTTCATCAGTAGTTGCTGCTGTTACGGCCGAAGCGTTACGTGGGCAACATATATTGTTTGAAGATCTCCATTATACTCTCAAAGATCCACGAGAACTTTTATTCTATCTTATTGTTGGTTTAAGCTGTGCTTTTATTGGACCACTTTGGGTCAAGTCAGTCATGACTCTTAGAAATTTTAATAATAAGCTTTTTAAAACTCATCAATTAACGATCATGATTGTTTCTTTCTGTTTAATGGCACTCATTTCTCAAAAATATGCTGAAGTACTAGGAGCAGGAACAGAAACAATCAATAATATTCTTCAATCATTAATTCTTGATTGGAAAACATTGGCGATTTTATTTTTAATGAAGTTTCTTGCTTCAACCATTTCTTATTCTTCAGGAATCACTGGTGGTCTCTTTATGCCTACTTTGTTAATGGGCGCCATGCTGGGTGGTTTTATTGGAACTCTTGCGAATTTATTATTTCCTGAAATTACATCAAATACAGGAGCATATGCACTTGTAGGAATGGGAGCCTATTTTGCTGCGGTTATGAGAGCACCGTTCACTTCAATTATACTCGTTTTTGAACTTACAAGAGACTACCAAATTATTCTCCCTCTAATGATTGCCAATATTGTCTCCTATGCTATTGCTTCAAAAATCCACAAAGGTTCAGTTTATGAAAATCTCTCTGAGCAAGATGGTATTCACTTACCAAGCCGAGAAGATAATGAAGTTTTAGAAACTCTTCTTATTGAAGAAGCAATGATTAAAGACATTGTAACGATCAATGCCTCTTTAACTGTTAGAGAGGCCTTTAAGGAAGTAAAAGTTAGTGGAATTTCAGGGTTTCCTGTACTAAAGAATGGAATTTTACATGGAATTATTTCAATTAATGAATTGGGGCAAATCTATGCTAAAGGAAACGGAAGTCAACTTGTCGGAGATGTATGTATACGAAATCTTCAAAAAATTTATCCTGATCAATCACTGCTTGTTGCATTTCATAAACTTAAAAAATTTCAAATTAGCCGTCTACCTGTTGTTAGTCGAGTAAATAACAAACGTCTCGTTGGAATCATCACTGCAGAAAATATTGTTTCACATTTTGGTTTTCATGTGAAAGAAGATGAAAAAAATGAACTCATAGAAAGATATGAACAAGAGTTTTTATCTAATCAGCAAAAAGAACATACAATTCAAGAGACTCAAGACAAGTAGTTCTTAATTTTCTCTAATAAAGACTTCGGATTGAATGGCTTCCCTATGATTTCAACTACGTTTCCAATATCTTGAAGTTCGCTTAGATTTACAAGCCCAGGTGATACTGTTAAATAAATAACTTTGATCCCTTTCCACTTTTCATTTGCACTTAATTCTCGAAGAATATCTTCACCTTTTTCTTCTTTAAGAAAATTGTCTAACAATATAATAGATGGTTTATTTTCTTCAAGATATTGAATGGTTTCTTTTTTGTTTGAAGCTATCTGAACTTTTACCCCTGGAAATTTTTTAAATGTCATTTTAAAAAACTTTTGCAAAATAATGTCATCTTCAACATAAAGAATATTAAGTTCTGAGTTTTGAATATTTTTGTTTTTAATTGAGTTTGATTCTAATTCCTTTTCGAAAATATTTTTCAAGTTTTGCTGAAAGTTTTCATCTTGGACAACAAAAAAATCTGCTCTTGTTTCAAGACTTGAGTCTTTTGCAAAATCTTCAATAGATGAAACTAAGATAGTTTTAATTTGTGAGTTTAAAGAGTTTGAAACCTTTAGTGCGGTTATAAGAGAAGGGCCGTCAAGTTTTCGTAATATATTATTTGTAACTAATATATCAAAGCTGTCTGAATATAATTTATTCAATGCTTGCAGTCCATCTTTAACAACGGAGTAACTTAAGTTTAAATCGTTCGCAACACCAATTTCCAATTTAGAAACAATTTTTGTACTCTCAACAAATAAAACTCTCATTTTATCTTTTTCAACTTCCGTTTTAAGAGTACTAGCACCAACAATATACTTATCTATATCTTCAACTTGTCCATCGAGAAAATCATTTGCGCACTTTTTTATAAGTTCGACATATTCAAGCCCAACATTTTTAAATTCATCAACATTAACACTTTTAAAGCTATTACTTAAAAAGTCTTCAAAATGATGAAAAAGTGTAGTGAGTTCTGATAATTCTAATGAACCAGAGCCCCCTTTTAAAGAATGTGCAACCCTAAATATTTCAGAAACTATTTTAGAAGGAGATTCACTTTCTTCTAAAATATAGAGATTATCTTCCACATTATCCATTTCATAAAATAAATTTTCAAAAAATTCTTTTCTGAGTTCTTCTAATTCGTAATCTAGATTAAAATTATTTGCCATAAAAACAGTTTATAAACCTGTCATGAATTTTTCAAGACTGTTTATTTCGTACTTACTAAACTATTTTAAATCAAACCAATTCACTCCGATTCCCATATCAACCTTTAAAGGAACTTTTAGAGCAGTCACTGTTTCCATTCCTGAACGAACAATCGCCTTCATGGCCTCTAGTTCCTCTTCCAATACCTCAAAAATAAGTTCATCATGAACCTGAAGAATCATTTTCGATCTAAGATTTTCTCTTTTCATTTCTTCATCAATCTCTATCATGGCCTTTTTAATGATATCTGCAGCAGTTCCCTGGATAGGACTATTTACGGCGAGACGTTCTGCCATTGACTTAATAGTACGATTATTAGACTTAAGATCAGGAAGGAAACGTTTTCTACCAAAAAGTGTTTCCGAATAACCCTTTTCCTCGGCCATATCTTTTAGTCCATCGAGATAAGATTTTATATTGGAAAACTTCTCAAAATATTTAGTAATATACTCTTTGGCCTCTTTTCTCCCAATTTTTAATTGTCTTGATAAACCAAAAGAAGACTGGCCATACATGAGCCCAAAATTTACAGCTTTGGCCTGAGATCTCATATCAGAAGTCACTTCACTAATTGAAACTCCCATTATTTCAGCGGCCGTCTGTGCATGAATATCTTCATCATTTAAAAAAGCATTCACCATCGTCGGATCTTCTGAAAAATGAGCTAAAAGTCTCAACTCAACTTGAGAGTAGTCTGCAGAAAGAAGGAGCTTTCCAGGAGTTGCGACAAAGGCCTTACGGATTAGTTTTCCGTTTTCACTTCTTACTGGAATATTTTGTAAGTTAGGATTATTAGATGACAATCTGCCTGTCGCAGTAACAAATTGGTTAAAGGATGTATGTACTCTATTTGTTTTAATATTAACAAGAAGAGGCAAAGCTTTCACATAGGTTGACAATAGTTTGTCTAATTCTCTGTACTTTAAAATCTCTCCAGGTATATCACTTAACCCTCTGGAGTCTAATTCGGAGAGAACCTCTGAATCAGTTGAAGGCCCTGTTTTTGTTTTTTTTATAACTGGTAACTTTAAGATATCAAATAATAAATGTCCCACTTGTTTGGGAGATTTAATATTGATTTCTTCAATATCAATTTTATGATCTTTTGCATAATGATCTATAATTTTGTTAATTCTTTTTTCAATACTATCAAGTTCAATAGTAAAAGTGCCTTCAAGCTCTTTTAAAAATTCTGAATTAAGATAAACCCCTGCATTTTCAACTTCAGCAAGTACTTTAATGAGCGGATTATCAATGTCATAATAGATGCTCTCTAAATCAAATTTTTTAAGCTCAGAATCAAGTTTATCCTTCAAGCTAAATAAAGAAATAGATCTTTCTCCCAAGTAACTTTTTGTGAACTCTTCACCCTGCTCACTAAAAATTTCTTTTTTATCAAGTGCTGTTAAATTTTCACCAAGATAATTTTGGGCCAAACGTTCGAGGTCATGCCTTAGGGATGCATTTACATTGTAGTGGGCCTGAGAAGTATCAAATATTTTTGAATTAAGTAAAATTTGATGATTTAAGCAGTAAGACCATTCTTGTTTTGAGTTTTCTAAGATCAGCTCATGAATATTAAATATTTTTTTTAAAATCGGATAAAAATCAGTTTCAAGAATTGTTGACCAATCGTGAACGAAACTTATTACATATGCTTCCTGAGCTTTGAAACATATTGAAATACCCTCTATTTTTTTTGAAATCACATCATCGCAATCATAGATGACAAAAAATGCTGCTTTTCGAGCTGAATTAATTTCATTTTCTAATAGCTTTAAATTCGCCTTATCTTTGACCAAAATTATTTTATGATTTGATGATGATGTATGATCTGAAAGGATTTTAAATTCCCCATGCTCCCCATTTACTTCTTTAGACTTTGCAATCGCAATATCTTCAATCTTTTTCAGTAGTGATTTAAAACCTAAACCTTTCAAAAACTGAATAAGAGTCGAACTTGGAAGAAAGTCAAAAACAGTTTCTTCTGGTTTTAGACCAAGATTTATATCGGTTTTTATTTCAACTAACTTACGAGACAATAGACCATTTTCTAAATAAACACTGAAAGCTTCAATTAGTTTTTTACCCTTAAATTCATCTTTGTGAGCAATACAATTTTCTAACGTTTGATATTCTTCTAAAAGTTTGGCCGCACCTTTCGCTCCAATACCTTTCATTCCCGGAATATTATCAGAAGTATCCCCAAGCATTGCAAGATAATCCATGATCTGATTTGGTCTAACTCCCATTTTCTCAAAAACTTCCCCTGGCCCATAAAGTTTATCCTTCATGGTATCGAGCATTTTTATCTTGTCATCCACAAATTGCATAAGATCTTTATCTCCTGATGCAATATATATTTCATCAAAATAATCTCTCCATTGTACACAAGCAGCACCTATTACATCATCAGCTTCGTAATTTTCAATTCCACAATGTGGAAGTTCCATTTTTTCAATAAGATCCTGAACAATTGCGAATTGGGGAATGAGTTCTTCTGGTGGAGCGTCCCTATTTGCCTTATAGGCAGAATAAAGCTCATTTCGAAATGAACCTCCCCCCAGATCTCTGGCCATTAAGACATGACTTGGTCTGTATTGTGTGATGAGTTTCAACAACATAGACAGAATGCCATAAACAGCATTTACAGGAACTCCCTCAGGGGTTGTCAGGGCCCTTACTGCGTAAAATGCTCTAAATATAAAACTACTTGTATCAATAATGATCAATCTTTTTTGCAAGGCAAACCTCTCGCTGGTGAAAATTTAAAGTAGTTATAAAAGATTATGAGGGCATTTAGCAAGGTGAAGAAGAGTTACTACTATCAAACCAACCCTTTGTTGCTTTTCTTGACTGAGACTGCTCAGGGTCATTTCCCATAACAGTTGTATCGGCCATGACGTCTCCTAATCGATGACCTGAATCTAGTTTAAAAAGTAGCCAAAGTTCAAGTCCAATTAAAGGAGCTGCTAAAAGAATTGAAATAACCCAACCCCAAAAAGGAATAACAGCAAAAATCAGGGGTATTGTTAATGGAAGATTTCTGATAATTGATTGTTTTAAACTACAAGGAGAACCGTCTTCAAGGGATATAACATTAAAGCCAATAAATTTTTTTCCAATAGATTGACCTGTTTGTAATGTATCAGCGAAACATAGGTAGAGAACACCTAAAATAACTCCCAAGGACTTTAAAATAGCTGAAAGTATGAGGACAATAAATAAGTCAATACTTTTTGCTATCAGACGCGAAATCTTAGCACGATAAATTTGTTTTTTGAGCAAGTACTTTCTATTCATACTTGCGATTCTACCAGCTTTTTTACACAATTTATAAAAGTTTTTTAACACAAAGCTTCCATGACTCAGGGCCCTATACATTTCTTTAGGTGTGTTTTATAAATAGTTATCAAATTAGATTTAAGGAGAAAATAATGAGTAGTTTATCTAATATAAATAAAACTCAATTTGAAAGTGAAGTTCTTCAGAGTTCAACGCCTGTACTTGTTGATTTTTGGGCAGTTGGTGTGGGCACTTGCAAAGCACTAACTCCCATACTTGAAGAAATTGCTACAGAAATTGGTGAAAAAAGTAAAAATTATCAAAGTTAATGTTGAAGAAGATCAAGAATTGGCACAGGAGTATGGAATTAAAGGTGTACCAACAATGATCTTTTTTAAAGAAGGCAAAGCTGTTAAAACTCTTATTGGACTCCAACCAAAAGATGAAATCAAAAATCATTAGAGGAACTGGCCTAAGAATGAATTCAATTCTCAACTCGTTATCAGAGGCGAAGGACACGTTGGATAAAGTCATTAATGATAAGGATTTAATCCAAAAGATTAATCAATCAGTTGAGGTTCTCACTCTGGCATTTAAAAATAATAAAAAGTTATGAGTTGTGGAAATGGTGGATCTATGTGTGATGCCATTCATTTTGCAGAAGAACTCTCAGGTAAGTTTCGTCAAGAAAGGCCAGCACTAGCTGCCCTTTCTTTTAGTGATCAGGTCATTTGAGTTGTGTGGCCAACGATTATGGCTATGACTTTTTGTTTTTTCACGAATGGTTGAAGCACTAGGACTAGAAGGTGACGTTTTAGTTGGGATTTCAACATCTGGTAAATCAAAGAATGTCATTGAGGCCGTTAAAGCGGCAAAAACAAGAGGAATTTGTACAATTCTACTTACTGGAAAAGATGGTGGTGAATTAAAAAATCTGGTAGATATTCCTATAATCGTACCATCTATGGAGACAGACAGAATTCAAGAAATTCACATCAAGATCATTCATGGACTAATCGAATCAATTGAGAGAAATCTCTTTCCCGAGAATTATGCTTAATTACTCGCTTCTTTAATGTGAGTATTTTTTCCTCCCTGCATGAATACCTCACCTCATTTATAATAATAATAATCATTTATAAAAAGAGGAGCATCCATGGACGGATCATCTACAATGAGTATTTTAAATAGCGTTTTCAAATTTATGAAAGACGGTGACGTTTTCATGATTATCATTGCTGGCATTTGGCTATTTGGAATCGTCGTTGCTTTTGAGAGATTTTTACAGTTATTCAGAAAATATGACGTCGACGGGCCTTCATTTATGAATGAACTGCAAAGGTATATTTTATCAAACGACATTCAAGGTGCGATTAGAGTATGTTCAGGTTCTGATGGAGCTTTGGCAAAAGTGTTAAAAAGTGGTCTAAAAAAAGAGCGAAACAAGGACCATCTCAAATTCAAAATGCCATAGATGCCACCGCACTTGAAATGATTCCAAAAATTGAACTTAGACTCCCTTACTTGCAGATGGTTGCAAATGTTTCAACTCTGTTTGGTCTCTTAGGAACAATTTCAGGGCTTATAAGTGCTTTTTCTGCAGTCAACCTGGCCGATCCTGCTCAGAAAGCACAAGTGCTTACGGCCGGGATTTCAACTGCAATGAATACAACATTTTTAGGACTCTTAGCTGCAATTTCAATCATGATGATACATACAGTTTTAACTGCTAAATCAGATAAAATCGTTAACGAAGTTGATGAATTCTCTGTAAAACTAATGGATTTACTTGGGACAAAAAACCATGAGGAAATTGAGGGTTAATTAATGTTAAAACGCCCTACAAGAAACAGAAAAAAAAGAAAGGATGGGAAAATCAATTTGATTCCCATCCTCGATTCTATTTTTATTTTTATATTTTTCCTGTTAACAACAGCTAACTTTACAAAAATTTTTCAAATCGCTAGTGATGTTCCAATTGTTTCAGATACCCCTCCTGCAAGTAATCAAAATCCTTTGGCCCTCACTGCATACATCGGAAAATCAAATATTTCATTACATACGGGAATTCCTTCAAAACCTTTAAAGAGTTTTGGAATGAATGCTAAAGGTGAATACGATTTAGAGTCATTACACAACTATCTGGTTAATCTTAAAAAAAGATTCAAAAAGGAGAAATCGATTATTTTAGAACCTCTCATAGATATAGAATTTCAAAATCTTGTCAATATTATGGATGCAGTAAGAATGTTTAGAACAACTGATGATTCAATCTATATCCGAGGAAACGATGGTGTTGATCAAAAAATTGAAGAATTATTTAGTAATATCGTTTTTGGAAATATTAAAGGAAGATAAATGAGACCTCAAAGATCTATAAAAGAAAGAGCAAGAAGAAAAAGATCAGAGGTTATCGATCTAGATATAACTTCTTTACTTGATATTCTTGTCATTGTTTTAGTTTTTTTGCTCAAAAGCTATGATAATACTGGGATCATTTTTAATTTTGCTAAAGAAATTTCACTTCCAAAGTCAGAATCTCATACTGTAAGCGAAAAAGGGGTCGTCATTCAGGCCACTGAAGATAAAGTGTGGTTGGATGATAAATTAATATTTGATCGTTCTCAAAATGAAAAATCATTTGATCAAGAAGGTAGAAGACTCATTCCTCTTTTTAATGAACTTGTTCAAAAGAAGGCCATGGCCCAGAGGATTGAAAAAGAAGTCAAAGGTGGAAAACCTTTTTCAGGTATGGCCAACTTAATCGTAGATAAAGAAGTTGGATATACTTTTTTAAGGAAACTCATGTATACAACTGCTGAAGCAGGTTATCAGCAGTATAAATTTGTGGTCCTTGGAGAAAATCAATAAATGTGCCCAATTTTTTTTAGGGCCTTAAGTGAAGCTGTGGAAAGATTTATTTCTTTCGAAGTACAATCCTCAAAAGCATAACCAGTATTTGGAAATTTTCCATCCTCTAAAACATAGTTGGTTATTTTATATTTGGTAATTGTTGTTTTGTAAGAAGGAAGAGTATTTAAATCAACCTCAAAATCGACAAAAGGATACTGTTTTATCTTTTTATCTCCACTTGAAATTATAAAAGTAGGTAATTCATTTTGACCACTTAACCATTCATGAGATTTTTTTTTGTAGCACAAGACTTTATTCCCCCTTTTTTTGACAATTCTTAAAAGTTTGAGATCAAATGTTTCTGTCTTTTTTTCTTTTAGAAAAGGAATTGAAAGAGGATTGGCACCGCTTTTAAAAATTTGGCACTGAGCGTTTAATGAGCATAATTCACATGAAGCTTTCTTGGCCTGACAAAAAACTCTTCCTAAATCCATTAGGGCCTCGTTGAGATGCCTATAGGAGATTTCTTTTTTTATTTGAAGGATTTTGTCATCATAGAATAGTTCGTAAATTTTTTTATGGAGCTTAGGCCCTTTTTCAATAGAAATGTTATAAAATCGAGCAAGAACTCTCTCTAAATTAGCATCAAGTGCCAGAGCTTTTTTATCCTGTCCAATGCTTATAAGAGCATTGGCGGTATAGGGACCTATTCCTTTGATGGTGAGTAAAGTTTCTAAGTCTGTAGGAATCTTTCCATTAAATTTCTGATCAATAATTTTTGCAGCAGATAACAAATTTTTTGCTCTACGATAGTAACCTAATCCCTTCCAAGAAATGAGTATTTCATTTTCAGAGGCCTGAGCAAGTTTTTTAATATCTGGAAATTCATGCAAAAAACGTTCATAGTGATTTAGTACCGTTCCAACAGTCGTTTGTTGCAACATTATTTCAGAGACAAGCGTTCCATAAAGGCTTCGCTTTTTTCTCCACGGAAGATCTGCATAATGCGATAATGACCATTGGATTAATTTTTCAAACATATGATTTTTTACTTAGATTATTAAGAAAATTCAAGATATTTTAAAATACCTTTTCAATATAAGGTAGCTCAATATGAAATGTTGTTCCAATTCCATTTTCACTTTCAACCGATATTCTTCCATTTAGCAGCTCGACGTTTTTCTTAACAATATAAAGACCCATTCCAAGACCTGAGGTTAGTTCAACTCTTTCTTTGGAAGACATATTTGGTTCAAAAATAGATTGAAGAAGTTCACTATCAGTAAGTTTTTTGCCTTGTTCAGACTTTTCTCTTAACTTTTCAATATTAATCCCACGTCCATCATCCTGAAAATAGAAATGAATCACATTATCTTCAAGTTTCCAGTCAATTTTGACGCTTCCTTCTAGCGGTTTATGACAAATTTTTCTCGTTTCACTATCTTCAATGCCGTGATCAATCATATTTCTTAGAATATGGACAAACGTCTTAAAAATTTCTTTATAGGGTTCTGGACAAATTTTGATATTTTCATCTCCAAGAAATTTCACTCTTTCCAAAGGTTTATCAAACCTTTTACTTAATTCATCTGCGGTTTTTTCTAAGAATTTTAATTCTTTGGCAATAGAGGTATACAAGAAATTTCTTTTAAAGATATCAGCAATTTCAATATTTTCTTTAAGAGTTAATTTTTTGTAAAAGCCTTCTAAATCAAAAAGAGTTATTTCTCTAAACTCTACTTCACTATCAAAATTTTCACCTAATAAATCTTTATTTGTTATTTTAAAATTGCTTTTCCATTCTTTTAAAATTGACAAGATTATAATTAAAAATTCTCTTTCAACAGTATCTGATTTTTTTACCTCTATTTCTAGTTCATGAATTGTATTGGCCAAATCACTTAAGGAAAGTGTTTGAGCACCACCTTTTAGAGTGTGAAGTCTTTCATGTAAACTGATTGATGGAATACTCGTTTTACTTCTTAGCCACTCTTCACCTTTTAATATAAAATTTTTGATTTCTTTAAAAAAGAGTTGAACTTCATTTTTATGCATTGCAATATTAATAATTCGCATTGATTCATCTTTTAGTTCCTTGGCCTTCTTTTCTTTTTCAATCAATTCAGTTTTATCAGAAATAATCACAACCAGTGCAACATGTTGATTTGAATTCCCACTATAAATTGGCCTAAAATCTATTTCGATTACTCGTAAATCATTTGCACTATTTTTGAAATTAGGTGATACCGCTGTAAGATTTTGAAAGTCTACATTACTTTCAAAAAAGAGGTTAAGCCACTGTTCTATTTCTTCTTTTTCATTTTTATCATATACACCTAAAATATCCCATAAGAAATAATCTTTTGGATCAAAACCAATCAGTTTTAGACAGTTTTCAGAATAGGTTTCATGACATTTGAAATCTTTTTCAATAACGAGAAAACCATCATCTAAACTATTAACCATTTCATTCATAGAACGAAAAAGAATTTTCAGTTCTTTGTTACTTTTGTCTAAATCAAAAGTTCTTTGGATAACTTTTTGTTCTAAATTTTGATTGAGATCTTGCACTTCTTTAAGATATTTTTTGTTCTGAAAGTATTTTCTTACAAAATCATCTACGGCCATAAAATTCATTGTACCGACCCCTACCACTGAGCCTATAAATATATAAGAATGGCCTCGGAGTATTCCCATCGCAAGAAATATATCATTCAGTGCACATAAGGCATAAACTAAAATACTCGAAAACAAGATCCAGCAGTATTTTTGGTTAAGTATAATCATACTGCTGGCCAGTGATATTGCATGAAATATTATGATCACCATAAAGAAAAAGGTTATTTTTCTGACAACTAAAAAAACATCGAGATTAAAATTTAGTGATAGAAACATGATTAAAATAATTAAGATAATTGAGGTTATGCCCATAAAATAGTTAAACTTTTTTGTCATCTTTGAATAGGCCTGCACAAAAAGGCTTTGAGCTGGTGCCATAAAAACCATTCCAAGATAGTGAAGAATCGTTAGTTTTTCTGGATCAAATAAACTAACCGGAATTTCAGCTGGAAAATAATAGAACGGAAAGGCTCCTGAACACATTAAAGTTGCTACAAAATATTCATTCTGCCGAGTTCTAATAAAAATCATAAAGAAAAAAAGTGAAAAGGCGAGAAAAACCCAAGAGAGTGTAAATCGCATCTTGGCCTTAAATATATTTAGGAAGATATCACTTGCATCAGGATATGAGTTTATATCTCTTAATTCAAATGGTCTTTGATAGGCACCTCTCATGAGGATTGTATCAATTCTAAAACTAATAAGGTGTACATTTTTTGAAATCCTAAATTTTATTGGAACTGCTTGAAGCGCATAGTAGGGAACATCTCCTTCTCGAGATTTTCCAGTTCTTTGATAAATGAGATCATTATCTAAATAGACTTTCATCTTGGCCAAATAAGTGTCTAATAATAAAATAATATCTTTACCAATTAGTGAAGGGTGAAACTTCACTTTTTTTTGATACCAACCCACTTTAAAGTTTATTGAATCACTATAGATAAGATCCCAAGGAAGCAAGGGGTTCGCTGCAACCCATGTGCTGTCATTTATAACTTTGTAATTTTCATCTTTATCATCACGAGTAAAGGCCCACTGTCCATCTAAAACAATTGGTTTTTCCAACGATTCAACATTTAACACAAGTCCATCGATGAATTCATTTGATGCATAAAGAGTAGAGGTTTTAATTAAAATAAAACTAAAAAAGATTAAGAATATCCTTATCTGTATTGACTGCTATCAGATCTGACACTCGGGCATTTTTGATCATTTTACTTTTAACTGTAAGATTTTATCAAAGTGTCCGTTCTTACTTATTTCCTTTTATATTATAACTGCTTTTTCATCAAGCCCCCTTTGCAAATATGATGATAAATTTTTATCATTCCATTTTTTTATCCCTTCATTAAATGTTTCCATTGGAGTTCTTCCATTGCACATCTTACCCTGATGAGTTCTACTATTATTAAATTTATAAATAAATTCATCTAAGTCTGCTTGAAGCTGTTCAAGGGAATTATAAATTTTCTTCCTGAAGGCCACTTGGTAAAACTCATCTAATATCGTCCTATGAAAACGTTCACATATTCCATTAGTTTGTGGGTGTCTTGCTTTGGTTTTTGTGTGATCAATATCTTTTATGGCCAGATAGAGTTGATACTCATGCTCTTCTGCGCGTCCACAAAACTCTGTTCCTCGGTCAGTTAACATTCTTAGTATTGGGACATTTTTTTCATCAAAAAATGGAATTACTTTATCATTTAAAATATCTGCAGCACAAATTGCTGTCTTCATCTGATAAAGTTTTGCAAAAGAGACTTTCGAATATGTGTCCACAACCGTTTGTTGATATATTCTTCCAACTCCTTTAATGGTTCCGACATAAAAAGTGTCTTGAGAAACTAAATATCCAGGGTGATGAGTCTCAATTTCCCCATGTGCCTCCTTTTCAGTTTCTTTTTTCTCTAATGCTTTAAGCTGTGCCTCTGTTAAAACTTTTCCCTCCTTAGCGACGATTTTTTCAACGTTTTCAAGACGTTTTTTAAAAGTTTCCAAATTGTTTCTAATCCAAATTCCCCTCACTCCGGCACCTGAGATCGAAAGTCCCTTCGATTTTAGTTCATTAGATGCTCTCGTCTGTCCATACGCAGGTTCATCAAATGCTATTTGAATAACTGCTTTTTCTATCTCTGGTGCTGTACGATTTTTGAAATTCGGTGAATTTCTTGGTTTATCTAAAAGACCTTCAAGTCCACCCGTGGTTTTGGCCTCTTGGTAACGATAAAAGGTATCACGGGAAACTCCCATGATTTTGCACGCCTTACTGATATTATTTAATTCCGCAGCAAGGTTTAAAAGTCCTAGTTTGTTTTGTACTAATTTTGTTGTAACATTGACTGAAGTCATTGAGATCTCCTTTGTTTAATTTTGTTTGTGATAAAATCAAATTATAAAAGTTGATCTCAATGCTTTCAAATGTAAGGATATTTCCTACTTGATTTGTCGGAATGTCAGATATGATGCTTACTTATACACCTTATCAAAGAATCTAAAAACATCCCTGTTCCAATTATATTTACTTATTCGTTCTCACCATAAGTTGAACGAATAGTTCTCTCCCATCTAATGAAAAAGGTATCGTTAAGTATCCCAAACTTCCATCTTGGTAAATATCAAACACAGCATGATCTGCTCCAACAACAACCATGGGCATTGCCATTTTAAAATCATAGCCAAGTTGTTCATTTAGCACCTTTTTAAGTGGCGCGTAGATCAAATTTGTAAACTCACCGACGGCCGAAAGGACTGTTTTGTTGATTTCATCAAAAGACAATCCAAACATTTTTTCAATTACATAAAAAACTGTTTCTTCTTTGAATCCACAGGTGAGAACTCCCTCTGCTTCATCTTGAATGAGACCAATATGACCTGACAAAAACGACTTACTTATTGGATATCGGGTCCAAGTCACATCTCCGACTTCTACAGCATGCTCAGTCATAGCTTTAAAAGTAGTCATGACTGCATTTACAAGATGTGGAACGAGTCTTTCTTCTAATTTTAAATGCTGAGCTATTGTCATTTTATTCTCTATCACTTTTCTAACTTTTTATTTATTATTGTTATTTTTTTCTCTAAACTCTCTATTGTACAAGGCTTCACAATATATTCAGTGACTCCTTCACTAAGTGCAGACATTACATTTTTTTTCTCTGACTCGGCAGTGACCATCACAAAAGGAGTTGTTTTTATCGCATTATCAATTTTTATTTTTCTAAATAAATCCATTCCTGACATTTCCGGCATTGTCCAATCTGAAAATATTAAAGCATAAGGCTCTCCATTGTTTTTTGCACTTTCAATCATTTGCCATGCTGTTGTTCCATCTTCTGCTTGATCGATATTTTTAAAACCTAAATTTTCAAGTGCTTTCCTCATTGCGATGAGAAGCATTTCAAAGTCATCTATAATGAGAATTCTACTTTCTGAATCAATTGCCATAGATCAGTCCTTACGCATTTACTCTTTTAATCGCTTGTCGACATATCCATTCAAATTTTAAAGCAATTAGTAAAAAACCTACCAGTAATTAAATGTGTGTTTGAGAAACTGTGCAATTTTAGATGGATAGAGAAATTATTAAATTTAAAATCTTGTCTCAAAATACAATCTATTGGCACAATTTGTTGACATTTGTGACAAAATCTTCAAGATTATTTACATTTCGTGCCATTGTACCTAATCCATGTGTTTTTGCACCTATGGAATCTAGGTATGCGCTTAATTCCATATTCATTTCTGCTATATCTGTTACTACATATAAATTTTTAACCTGAGAGAGTTTAATCCACTGAATAAGAGACTTTGTAGAATTTGTTCCATGATGTGTACAAATAGGACTTAAATCATTAATCAGTATTTTGTGAGTATTATAGGTATAAAAGCTTACTTTATCTTTACATACATTCTTTATTTTTTGTGCAACTAATCTCCTATGACAAAAGTTTGCTTCCTTACTATAGTCGATTACGTTGAAAGATGAACTATTATCAAACCAAATCTGTGTGTCTGCGTTTGCAATGTTTTTGTCTTTTGAAGCTTCTCCACAAAAAATATCAAAATGATAGTTTTTATCGCAGTTAATTAAATTAGTTTCTAAAGCATTTATCGTCTTTATTTCAGTGGGATTTGATATTTTTTCATTCTCTTTTTTTTCATTCAATTCCTCTTTGGGAACAAATCCTAATTGAGGATGAAAACAACCATCACCCATTTGTACACATTTAGATTCATCTATGACTAAATACTCTGAAAAATCTATTTTAGGATTAAGAATATTTTGCAAACTACTTTTTCCTACAGCAACTTCAGATAGAAACCAAACTTCTACGTTTTTTGGTGTTGCTACTAATGGAGTCAAATATACACTTAATAGTCCTATATAAACTAACTTTGAAAATATCATGAGCGATTTCTTCTTATATATGTAAGAATAGAATTTCCTAAATCAACAATAAAATCTCTTCCCTCCATATCTAAATTTAGAAAATCAGTCATATAAGCTTTTTGTCTAGGTGTTAAACTTTGTAATTTATCTCTTATACTTTTTTGAGAATGATTCGAACTCTCATCAGATTCAAAGATCAAAGTTTGTTTACGTCCTCCACCAGCTGATACTCTGGCCTGAGTTTGTCGTTCAGCTGTTCCTAGTCCAGAAAATCCCTCTACAAAAGGATCTTCATTTTTTTCCATTTCAAAAGTTTCAGTTGGGGCATAGGTTTCTTCAGGAGTTCTTTGAGGTCTATTATCCTGCGTATTTTTATAGAGTAAAATAAGTTTTTTAAAATGGGTGGTAAAACCCTCATCAACAAAATCGATGATTTCATGAAGCGGGATTTCAAGAAATGCCACAATCTTTGCTATTAATTGCGGATTAAGATCATTTGTCTTTTGATTCAAGAAGCGACTCATTGTAGACACACCAACATCCACACTTTCTGCTAGATCTTTTTGGCTCATAGGACCTCTGACTTGCATGTATTTGCGTACTACTCCTAGAAAATTGTCTAACTCTTCCTTATTAAATTCGGCCATTTGCGACCTCCTTAAACTGGCCTTTTTCTCATTTCAAGAAGTTGCCATCAAACTATTTAGGGCCCTTTTTTCGTGTAACCTAGGCCATTGAATTTCTTATCGGAACGAAATTAAATTGCTTGATGCAATTTTTTTTCTTGACGCATTGCATCGGTTATTCTATATTGAACTTAGCACAGATGATCGGAGGTCATGTTTATGAAAACCCTTACAGAAATCTACATTCCCTTCTTCAGCGAAACAAAAAGTGAATCGATTTATGAGGTTATCGAAAATGAAACAGTAACTGATCAAAATCTCAAGGGAATGACGTTATCTGGCTCCCTCTTCTCCCAAACAACTTTCAAAAACGTGACCTTCGATTCCTGTGTGTTTTTCTCGTCTAAATTCGAAAATTGCTCTTTCATTGGTTGTACGTTCCTTAATTGCACATTCAAATTTTCAAGTATTTCGAGCTGCAACTTGAAGGCCAGTGAATTTGTAAGCTGCAACTGGAGTACATCAGTCATTCAAAAGTCTGAACTAACTTATTGTTTTTTGGATAGATCGACTATGAAATCGATTAATAGAAGCAAAAACATTGTTGAGAGCTGCAACACATCTGCAAATCTTAAATTGCAGCAGGTACTTGAGCATAAAAAAGCAGCATAATTTTTTAACTAAGCAACCGCCTGTCGTTTCATGGAGTTGCAAGAAGTTTGGTCCTTCCTTAACCAATACGAGAAACGGCCTAGACATAAATTCGAATAATAGGAAAGGGAACTCCTACGAATCACATCATCTCCCCACCTTGAGGGCCTTTAGTTTACTCTAACGGCCCTCTCTTTTTATTAGGAAGAAAGTATTTAAAACATTTTGATAAAAATCCCTTCGGAGGAGTAGTTTCATCTAAAAATTTACGACTCAAAGGTAAGGTAAATCCAGGAAGCTCATCTTCAGAAAATTCAAACTCAAGACCAAAATTCAAATGATTAATTCTATAATTATCTCTCAATTTTTGATCTGGATTGTAATGGTATTTGTATTTAAGCAAGTACTCTTTAAAAATCTCATTCATCATAATTTGATAGGGAGGTTTGAATCTGAAATCTAATTTCCATCCTACGTCTATAACCTCAGATATAATATGTGGATGAAAAGTTAAAATTTTAGTTCGCTTTTTCGTCAGCTTATTTTGTATCCAAAGATGCATTTTTTTTATTCTCTGAGAATTTTCTGAAATTATTCCTCTTCTTAATGAAATCAATCCAACCTGCCCCTTAAACTCCATGACTTCTAACATCTTGTTGTTCTCAAAATCGAAGAAATAATCTTTTGGGATAAGCCCAGATTCTCGACCTAATGCAACCACACCAATAAGAATTCTGCCTTTTGCTCTGTATGAATCGATCATTAAATTTCTGATATCTCTTCTCCCTGATAAAAAGACGTTAAATGGTCTTGGTACCGGTAGAGGATATGAGTTATAATAGAGATAAACCACATGTGGATTTGTGATCTGCTTAGTATAACTATTGACTAAATTATCAAAACTTTGTTCGCTGAATTCCAAAAAATAATCTGAATTTATATTTTTTAAAGATGTTTTATCTTCTAGAATGAATGGAACAATTTCTTGATTTAAATCGTTGGGAATATAACCAACCTCTGAGCTGTTTTCTGAAAATGAAATATAAACAGGGTTTTTCTTCAACTCACTCGAAGCAAAAATCTGCCCAAATGAAATGATAAATAGGGTTAATACTCTTAATATTATAAACATAACGCTTTATAACATAGTATGAGAGGTTGATTTTATATCTTGTAAAATCTATTCGTTTTCAGATCTATAAATGTATTAAATTTACACAAAAAATCCTCAAATTCGAAAACTATGCTTTTCAATAAAGGCAGTTAAGCTAAATAGGGAATAAAAATACTCATATTCAGAATTCTTATATTGATGCACTATGGAGTTAATATTTAATTCAAGTGTTTTAAACTCAAATGGGTATAACTAGAATTGACCAACGGAGGGTCTATGAAGCAGATTGTGTTCACTCTTTTTCTCATTCAATCCTTTAACCTCTTTGCAGACTGTGCCATGCAGGGCCTATATTCTGCCAAAGAAAAATATCTACTCTTCGGATCACAGTCAGTTGAATTATCAGATACCTATCCCTTAGAGTGCCAACCAGGAAATAGACATCCTAATGCCAATATTCAAGATCAACTTATCGAAGCTCGAAATAAACTTAAAAATTTAAACTTAACTTATGTCAAAGCAAAATCAGCATTAAATGAACTTAAGAGATCTTGTGGTAATGATGATTCGACCACAAAAAATGTACGCAGAAGAGCACAATACTACCTATCGAAACTAAAAAAAGAACATCAAGATTTTTATCAGGGAAAACATTCAATATACTCTAAGTATATAGATTGTTTTAATTATTACGGGGTTTCTCCTACTGCTTTTATTGATATATGAACTACTCCAACTAATCAGCTAGGCCGATATAGTTTGAGTTTCGCGCTTCATCGCCGAAACCCATGTTTCAACTCCACGCATGGCCTGCTCCAGACCATTGTTTTTTAAACTTTCAATTAACATTACCAAGGCCGCATTTTGATCTCGATCTAAGGTAAATCCACAATGATTACAAATATGAATTCGATCCGAAAGCGTCTTTTTTGTTATTTTTCCGCAACAAGAACATCTCTGAGTTGGCTTAAGCTTCCTCGTATTGTGCACTTCAAGCTGAATACCAGCTTCCTCCGCTTTGTATTCAATCATCTGCGCAAAGATTCCCATTCCGTGATTTAATATATTTCTATTTAATCCTGATTTTTGTTTAACCCTCTTTCCAGGTTTTTCAACTGTCCGCTGAATGAAACTTACCCAAAACTACTCACGTAATTCTGGTGTTCATTTCCTAGTTCATCGATGCTGGTTTTATCTTTAGATAGTTTCCAAAGATCAATTGCCGTCATCTCCTTAGGCGTAAATTCCGAGGCAGCTCCCCGTATTCTATGATTAACAAAACTTTCTAAGTTAATTGCCGCGTTTAAATCTCTGTCAATATCCAATCCACAGTGGGAACACTTATACCTTCTGTCTTTAAGCTTCAAGTCATTCTTGATCTTGCCACATCGGCCACACTTTTTTGAGCTTGGATAAAATCTATCCGCCACAAAAAGGACATTGTCGTTAAGAGCTGATTTATATTCCAATTGTCTTCTCAACTCATAAAAACCTAGATCACTGATTGCTCGGGCAAGCTTGTGGGTAAGTCGTCGACACTACCCGTTGGTTTAGGCAATTTTTTCTGATTGTTGGTTTTTGTATTCGGCCGGAGTAAAAATGGATTGATTTTGGTGGATAGCAAAAACTATTTCTTTAAAATATTCTCTCGGATTCACTTTATTCAATTTACAGGATTCAACTAAAGAAAAAAGAATTGAGTTCGTCTTTGCCCCTCTTTTTGAATGAGTTCCATACCAGGTTTTTCTCCCTATCACAGGTGATCTTAATAATCTCTCTTGTGAGTTATTATCAATCGACACGTCTTGATAATTTGTAAACCTCGTTAATTCATCTAAGTTTTTAATTAAATTATCCATCGCTTTAACTTGACCTTAAACCATTGACTAGTCCAGTCTAAAGGTGAGTTGCACTGAGTCTGTGTTGTACATCTTCTCGTTCCTTTTTGACAAATTCTTTAGGTGTTAAATATTTTAATGAACTGTGTATTCTCTCTTCATTGTATTCTTTTCTCCAGCTTTCAATTACAACTCGTGCCTCTGCCAATGTAGAAAACCAATTTTGATTTAGACATTCATCTCGAAAACTACCATTAAAACTTTCAATATAAGCATTATCAGTTGGTTTTCCTGGACGAGTAAAATCTATTTCAATATTATTCCTGTAACTCCACACCAACATGGCCTTAGATGTAAATTCAGGCCCATTATCTACTTGAATTCTTTTTGGTTTTCCATGTTCATTTATCATACGATCAAGTTCTTTGGTTACAATTATTCCTGAGATTGAATGGTCAATATAAAAACCTGGGGAATACCTTGTGAAATGATCTATAACTGTCAATATTCTAATCTTTCTTGAGTTTGCAAGTGAGTCTGAAACAAAATCCATAGACCAAACTTCGCCCCCCTTCGATACCGAAGGTTTTACTATCCGTGGAAAAAATTGTTTTTTCTTTTTTCGTTTCAATTTTAAAGAAAATCCCTGCTCAAAATAAATTCTTTGGGTTCTCTTGCGATTACGAACTATTCCTTCTCAATTTAGAATCACATGAACTCGTGGATATCCAAATCTTCGATGTTTATGAACAATTTGTTGCATTCTATTAATAACAATTTGGTCATTCTTAACCAAAGTTAATTCATATCGATAACTTGATCTGTTAAAATCTAAAACTTGGCACGAATGCCGCTCACTGACCCCAAACTTATCAATGAGCATTTTAGCTGCATTTTTCTTTTGTTTGGGCCTCAAAAGTTTCCCTTGGCAACTTCCTTGAGCATTTGGTTATCTAAACTTAAATCAGCAACGAGTCGTTTTAAACGTCGATTCTCCTCTTCAAGACTTCTTAGTTTTTTAGCATCAGATACCTGTATCCCGTGATATTTTTTTTCATTTATGAACTGTTTGCTCGCCCATTCCATATTTGCGTCCAAGTTCTTTTGCTGGAATTCCCGATTCATATTCCTTCAAAATTCTGAAAATCACTTCTTCTGAAAATTTTTTACCTTTCATTTTATTGTCTCCTTGTTTTATTTTTAACACAGTGAGACTCACTCTGAGAATGGACTAAATTTTGGTTTTAAGGTCAGATGCACCTATATGCCAGTAAGTGCTGAGCATAAAGTTTCTGGCGAATGCAAAAGATTTAATGATTCTTGTAATGGGGACATGTATGAGATAACTGAAAAATGTACAGATATCGTAACTAACAAGAATTAAGTTGATTTTGGTTTACAAAAATTCGCGACTTTTGCCTAATTTAAGAGGGAATCATGAAGAAGAGATTTAAAAATAAAAAATATCCACGTTCTTTTCATTATAACATTCTCTGAAGGGCCTTAGAATAATGCTAAGTCTATGTTTAATGGTGTCAGACATTGAGATGTGTTGAGTTTTTATAACACTAGCCTTTTCTTCCTCATTTTTTATATCACTTTTTTCATTCATGCACTTTTTCTTTTTTTAAAAATAACTTTAACAGTAGCTTCTCCCCCCAGTAGATTCAGGTAATCTAATAACTTCTCAATGCTAATATTTGAAATTTTTCCATTTAAAAGTTCACTTACTCTTGGTTGTGGTTTGTCTAGAAGTTTTTCCAGTTCTCTTGAGGTGATTTTGTTTTTCTCAATCTCTTTAATTATTTTGCTGTGAATTTCTGCTTTTACTTTTATAGACGAGCAGGCCTCGTTGTTTAGGCCCAGATCATCGAGAACGCTTCCTTTTGAAGTGTGCGAAATAATTGATTTACTTTTCTTTGTCTCTTTCATGGTATTTCCTATTATTGAATTCCTAACTCTTTTTTTAATTCTTTTAATCTACTTTGCGCTAAAGCAATGTCTTTTTGTGGAGTTTTATTACTTTTCTTTTCAAAGCTATGGAGCACATAGATTGAATCTTTTATCTTTACGTAGTAAATAACTCTGTACCAAGAAGACTTATCCCTATCCCTTAATTCATAAACTCCTTGGTTAATCGATTTCATGGGTTTCGAATCAAGTGGTCTTTCCCCTGTTTGGAGCCTATGAAGTTCATAGCCCAAATTCTGTTTGATTTCGTCAGGGAATTCCTTAAGTTTATCTAACGAATCGCCTAACCAACTAACTTTTTTGAGCATTATTACCCTCCAATGGAACACATACTTTATCATGTATACAATATAATGTATACAATATAATGTATGCACAATAGCCATGTTTATACGTAAAATTAGATAGTTGAGCTTTGTGAGGTTATTTTTTATTTTTTTCTGCTTTCTGAAAATTTCGAATTTTTGGCCTGTACTCAGTACAGGTTTATTTGTTTTCACCCCAGAACCAATACACCCCATTTAGGTAATACATTAGGTATTGCCTAAATGGGGTGTATTGATATCTTTAAATCCAAAGACTCAGCCTTCAAAGTTGATAAACAATCTAAAAACAGTATCGTCTAGAAGAATCAGTAAAGAATTTAGCGAACATGTAAAAAAATATCTCTGGAAGGATGCTTTTTGGTCAAGATCGTATTGTATTATAAGTGTTGATGGCGCTCCAATAAGTGTTTTGAAGCAATATATCGAGCAGCAGGGGCAGGATTAAAGAGTTAATTTCTCGCCTAAGGGCAACAAATTTCACCTCCAACTAAATTAGAAAATATAGTTGGAGTACTATTGGTTATATTGATAGATCACTTTCTAAAAAAACAACCTATTGACTCTTTGTTTCTTTGAGAGGCCTGCAAAACTTCATGCCCTACTTCGACAGCATTTCTGAGACCAATTAAGGAATCGTGAAGGGCAACGTTTTTATAAAACCTCTCTATTTCATCTTTGAGTTCTCTAAACATTGCACTTGCCCTGGCCAGGCGATTAGAAGTTCTTGTGAGGCCTACATAATTCCACATAGTTTGTTTTAAAGTAAGCCAGTCTTGTTGAACAAGCGCCAAATCAATTTCACCATGGACGAGATTCCATTCTTTAATTTCAATTTCTGAGAAAAATTCATCTTCCAAATTCTCTAAAATATCTATTGCGGCAATATAACCCCAGGTTAGTCCCTCAAGTAAAGAAGTCGAAGCGAGTCGATTCGCCCCATGAAGACCTGTACAAGCAACTTCTCCTACTGCGTATAAACCTTCTAAATCAGTTTTTCCATTTAAATCAGTTCTTACCCCTCCACATGTATAATGGGCCGAAGGAACAACTGGAATGGGTTCTTTTGTGATATCTAATTTATATCCCAAACAGTGTTGGTAGATAGTTGGAAATCTGGATTTGATCCATTTTGCATTTTTTCCTGAAATATCTAAATAAACACATTCGTGTCTTGTTTCGATAATTTCTTCAGCGATTGCTCTAGCAACAATATCACGAGGAGCGAGTTCTCTGTCTGGATGATAGGATTTCATAAATTCATTTCCATCACTATTGATAAGAATTCCCCCCTCCCCTCGCATAGCCTCGCTTATGAGAAATCTTCTATGTGATGATCGATCAAAAAATGTAGTCGGATGAAACTGAACAAACTCCATATTTATAAGAGAAGCACCTGCTCTTTTGGCCATCGCATGTCCATCCCCTCTGGCCCCTTCTGAGTTGGAATGATGAAGGTAAAGAGATCCAATTCCACCTGTGGCCAGTACTGTTTGTTTCGAGATGGCCTTGATAACCTCTCCTGTTTTTTGATTAAGAATATAGGCCCCAACAACTTTTCTTTTAAGATACCTTTGTTGTAAATGTACTCCATGGTGAGTGGGAGTGATGAGATCAATCGCAGTATGACCAGTTAAGAGAGAGACATTTGGAAAACGTTTTCTATTATTTAAATAATTAAGAAGTGAAATTTGAATTTCTTTTCCTGTAAAATCCCCTTTATAGATAATCCTTTTTTTTGAGTGGGCCGCTTCCTTTGTAAAAGAGAGTTTTTCATTTTTCTTCACAAAATTCGTTTGGGCCTTATCTAATAGTATTTCTTTTAAGATTTCCCCTGATCTTTGGGCCAATAATTTTGAAGCTTCCTTGTTATGGGTGTACGAGCTGGCCTTGGCAATGTCATCCTCCAGTAGAGGGTCAAATTCAGGAGTATAAATAATTCCACCTTGGGCCCAAAAGGTATTTGATTCTTCTGGTTCATTGGCCCTTGTGACGATACCAACATTTGCCCCCGCCTCAGCTACCTTTATTGCAGCAGTTAGTCCAGCAATGCCACAACCAATTATAAGACAATCAAATTTATAAACACTCATTTATATCTCTCGTATTTAAAGGAAAGATCCACTGGACCCGCACCATAAGTTAATTGACCGATGCTTATAGCATCAACCCCTTCTATAATATATTGATCAATATTGTTAGTGTTCACTCCTCCTGAAACTTCATAGGTCACTCCTTCTTTTTTTATTTTTATCGCCTCTTTAATTTGATCAGGAGTAAAATTATCTAGCATAATATGTTTTATATTCAACTTGTTAACCACTTCTAATTCAGTAAGGTCATGTACCTCAATTTCAACTGGAGTATAAAATCCGTTGCAATTTTCAAAAAAAGATAAAGCATCTTCAATACTTCCAAAAAATGATTTATGATTATCTTTAATCATCCACACATCATTTTGTCCGAGTCTATGATTAAACCCACCACCGATAACTACAGAATATTTTTCAAGAGATCTTAGCCCAGGAGTTGTCTTTCTAGTATCTAATATTTTAATATCCTTATTTTCTAATTTTTTAACAAACTTTTGAGTTAGTGTTGCTATCGATGAAGATTTTTGTAATAAATTAAGTGCTATTCGCTCACCCGTTAAGGCCACGTTAAAAGGTAAATCAAATTCAAAGACTTTAATCTTTTGACCGTCTTGTATTTCAAAATCTTTTCCCTCTGCGGACAGAAACTTTTGATAATTTAATTTATCTTCAAGAAGGTAGTTAAATGCTTCGAAAAAAAAAGGAAGGCCAGCAAGTCTTAAATTCGATTTAGCATACAAAGAACAACAAACTTTATCGTTAGGAATTTTGAAATTGTAGAGAAGGTTCCTTTGAAGATCGTCCTCCCGAAAGAAAAAATTTAAAGACTCTTCTATAGACTTACCGAAAAGGCCAGCATTCACTTTTTTCTCCTTAAAAATTAATTCTAGTACGTGTCATATCTAAATAATGACCATACGTTAAGAAGTTTTTCTTTTTAAAAATTTGCAATATACATTTTATGCAAATAACGCTTATTCATTATATTATTACGATTTGCCTCATGGCCTACGCACTTTGCCATTCAGTAAAGTCAGACCCCTATCCAATGGTCCAGGAATATAAATTCATGAGAGAGAGAATTAGCATCATTGACAAACGTTACAGCAAAAAGCACGGAGCATTCATAAAAAGTTTTATCATTGGGGACAAAACTGATCTCCCTCCAAAGTATATTAAACAACATAAAGTTCTCCACTTGTCTCATCTTATGACTCCATCTGGTTTGCATTTAGGAATCATCTTTTTCGGACTAGGCCCCTTTATAGGATTTTTTAGAAATCAAAAATCAATTTTTGGACTTTTCATTTGCGGTGCCTTTCAATTTCTTCCAGGTCTTTATTCTATTAAGCGAGTGGCCATGCTTAAAATCTTGACTCTTCTTCTAACAAAAAAAGTAAAAGATAGATTAAATATCATTTTTCCCCTCTTTATCTCCTCGATGATTTTAAATTATTTAATTACTAAAGAAAGTATTTCTATGACTAGTTTTAGTTTATCCTATGCATTTTTAGGTATTTTTTATTTTTCGAAATTTGAAACCACAATTCCCACTTATTTTAATATAATACTTATGCAAATAATTCTTTTTTCCATGATGGAACAAAGTTTTTATCCCTTAAGTATTATTTTTATGGGATTTATAATGTTCGTCTTTTCATTTCTTTTTTCCTTTTTACTTTTTGATTTTCTGTTTTTGCCCTATTTAAATTTGTCATTTATTTCTATTAATCTCATTGATGCTTATTTGAGTATCATCAAATATAGCAGTCAAATGACACAACAATTTGGACTTATAGTCTTATCCTACACAATTTTACCTTCTATACTTTCAATTATTGCACGAAAAAAAAGATTGTTTTTTCTTTCATTATTTCTTTATAGCGAAAATATTTACAACTTACCTTTAAATTACATTCACCGAAAACCTGTCTCAAAACACTTTGCGGGTTACCCCTTTGATATGATTAAGACATTTTCCCCTACAAAAAAGGGATATAAAGTAGAATATACAAATCAGCAACGTTGCTATTTCTACATCCTTCGCTTTGAGAGAGACGTAAAATGCCTAAATATTAAACCAAGTAAAGACTAGTAATATAAAGATCTTACACGTCAAGACCAATTATTATGGCCACAAATATCAAGTTTTAATTTATTTTTGGAATCATCAAATTGAGAAATAATTCGTTTTTTTGATATCCCAAATGATTAATAATACTCATCTTGGGCAATCTTATAATTCATTTTTTGTCTCATATGGTTCTGCCCAATCTATAATGGGCCTAAGGAATGGATTGCTTATTAGTAATTAAAGGATGTACCATGAATATTGACGAATCTATTGTTCTTAAAAAGGCCTTAGTTGTAGATGATGACCCTTCATCTCTTCTCATTATGGAACATGTTCTAGAGAAGTATGATGTAAATGTTATTACTGCAAATAACGGACAAGAGGCCATCGAAAGGTTAAAGACCGACAAGGACTTCGACATAATTATTACAGACGTTATAATGCCTGTAATGAATGGAGTAGATCTTTGTTCACATCTGAATCATTCATTTCCAATACTGGTTATCTCAAGTGATGAGAGTGTTGAGGAGATGGATGAGATTGCAGAGTTTAGTGATGCTTACATTGATAAACATCGAACGAAAGAATTTCTTTTGAAAGCATCAAAAGCTGCGATTCAAAGATGGCAAGATGGAAATCACCATTTATTAAAATCAGCATAACGATTCTCACCCCACCCCTGTGAGATCCCCTCAATAAAGAGTGGAAATGAGTGATTCGCAACGACGCTCATTTCCACTTTTACATTTCAGTGAAATACCATTTGATATGACTGTTACTCTTTAAGAGTATCGACATCATCAGCTTTCACTAACAATTTCAATAGGTTCAACGTTTTTGACCAATCTCTTACTATTAAACATTGTCTATATTTTTTACTTCGTGTCTTCTGTAAGTTGTCTTTGTGATTTAAAGTATTTAGATGAATTTTACAGTTTACACATTACTTTCATTTTTTGTGATCAGCTCTTTACAAGCAGATATCTGTCAAGACAGTGTTTTGGGGATGCTTAAAGTTGGAGAATTTTTTCATAAGAAAAATTCTAAGCTTCATACCGATCAGTCAATTGAGACAACCATGAAGCACTTTAAAGTCGATAATTCTCAGTTAAAACAAAAACCAGCATATAAAATTGCGAGTTGGTTTCAGCTCCTTGAACAAACTCATTTAAGAAGATCTCAAGACAGTAAAGTTAAAGAAAGGCTCAGAAATTATTACCACAAGAAACATATTATTAAAGAAGAAGATATTCCCGAAAGTTATTGGGATAAAATCAGACGTGCTCATGAAGAGCGTGGAGAAGACATTCCTGAGATTTCTCAGGAAATGAAAAAAGAGCATTTCAATATTATCTCTGAAGGACAGAAAGAGTCTTTAGATAGATGGTTTGATTATTTTTTATCCCCTGATTCAAACAGTTTTCCAGTATGGGCAAAGTATTGGGTTTTTGATGCCGTTACCAAAATGGGTCATTCTCAGATGTTAGGTAGTGAAGAAATGCTTTTTACGTATACCAAAAGGACTAAACATCAAGTTGCTCCTTTCCCAGAACTTAACCGAGAGGTCCTTGCGAAGGTTGTGGGGGCGTTTATTAGAAAGGTGCAAAATGAAGCACCAGAACATCTGGATGACGCCAAGTTTTTAGAACTGACAAAGGGAGCAAGTTTTTCAAAGATGTACGCCCATGAGCTTGATAAGTTTAAAAAGAACTTTCTAGATCCCAATAATAATACCGTAACCGAGGGCAAGTGGGTCAAGTATAAAAAAGATAGTGATCCAAGTGTCCTCGTTGCCTCACTTGAAGGCAAAAGTACTGGTTGGTGTACGGCAGAAACTGCAACGGCACAATCACAATTAAAAGATGGAGATTTTTATGTCTACTACTCTCTGGATGATAAGGGGGAAGCAAGCTTTCCTCGGATTGCGATTCGTATGAATGGAGAACAGATCGCAGAAGTGAGAGGAGTGGGAAATGATCAGAACCTGGATCAAGTGATTGCAGGAAGCGAAGTTTTATCAAATAAACTAGGTGAATTTGGGGCAAGAGGTAAAAGATACTTAAAAAGAGACGCTCATATGAAGCGCTTAACTGAAATCTATACTCACTATCAAGAAAAAGGTGAATTAAGCGAAGATCAGCTTCGCTTTTTATATGAAATCGATGAGAAAATTCAAGGCTTTGGTTACACTAAGGATAAGCGTATTGAGAAAATATTAGCTAATAGAAATCCAAAAAAAGACATCAGTTTACTACTTGATGTTTCAGAAGATAAAATCAGTCTTACTCAGGAAGAATTCATGCGTGGAGGAGTTGTTTATCATTATGAAGATCTAGATATAGGTGATGTTCCCATTGAAATCATCCAAGATCTAAAATTTGTTAAAGGAAATCTAATTGCCTCAAAACTTACCTCTGCAAAAGGTTTAGAAAATCTTTCTTCGATTGGAGAAAGTGCATATTTTAACTCCCTCACCTCTGCGCAGGGCCTAGAAAATCTTTTTTCTATTGGTGGGGAGGTATATTTTGGAGGCCTCAACTCGGCAAAGGGATTAGAAAATCTTTCTTTTATTGGAGGGTGTGCATATTTTACAACTCTCACCTCCGCAAAGGGGCTAGAAAAACTATATTACATTGGATGGAACGCATCTTTTAACTCCCTGACTTCAGTACAAGAATTAGAAAATCTTTCTTATATTGGTGGGTACGCATATTTTGAATCTCTCACCTCTGCAAAGGGATTAGAAAGTCTTACTTATATTGGAAGTGATACATACTTTGCATCCCTCACCTCCGCAAAGGGATTAGAGAATCTTTCTTATATTGGTGGAGAAGTACATTTTGAATCCCTCACTTCTGCACAAGGATTAGAAAATCTTTCTTCTGCTGGAGATGCAGCATATTTTGATTCCCTTGTCTCAGCACAAGGGTTAGGAAATATTTCTTCAATCGGAGGGGACCTACATTTTAAATCCCTCACTTCAGCACAAGGGTTAGAAAATCTTTCTTCTATTGATGGGGAAGCACATTTTGAATCCCTCACTTCAGCAAAGGGATTAGAAAGTCTTTCTTCTATTGATGGAGAAGCACATTTTGAATCCCTCACTTCAGCAAAGGGATTAGAAAGTCTTTCTTCTATTGGTGGAAACGCACATTTTAAATCCCTCACTTCTGCAAGGGGATTAGAAAATCTTTCCTATATTGGAGAAGACGCCTATTTTGACTCTCTCACATCCGCAAAAGGATTAGAAAATCTTTCCTATATTGGAGGAAAAGTAAATTTAAACCCCACAATCAACCCACAAGAGTTTAAGAAAATTTATACAAATATAAGTTCAAATTTAAAATAATTTAAATATCTCTTTTAAGAACTATAAAAAGATATGTCTTATGGCCTGATGTTGAAAAATTATTCAAAATTATTTGAATAATCAAAATACGAGGGCCGAATATCTAAGTGATCCCTATATGTATTACTTCAATATATTAGGTCATGAGGTTAATGCAGGTATAGATTCTCCATGGGCGGAGGTATATGGATTATCTATAATATTTTCCTTTCTTCAATCTAATGGTCAAAATGAGTCACCTGAAAATCAAATTTACTCAATTCATAATTTAATTAATGTAAATTGGAATTAAATTATATCTAACTTTTAGGAACAAGAACCCCGCCATCATTAAAATCATATTGCTTTGGTGTGTAGATGAACTTTTTGATACCTTTAATATATCCCTCATTTGGAAAGTTTTCAGGTTCACAAATTGGCCTTACGATGTGATTAATTTGATCTTCAGATATTTTTGCGGTTTTAATTGATTGGCGCGCATCTTCCATTATATTAGATTCATCTCCTCTATAGAATGGCCCATTTGAACAATTACCGTCTTCGTATAAATCGTAGAGTCCTAAACGGTGAAGCATTTCATGTGCAGTAAGAGAGCAAAGTTCATCCGGTGGGATAACCCTTCCTGCTCCACTTTTGGTGTACCAATTTACTTGATCGTGCATTCCTGGCTTGTCATTTAAGAAAAGCTGAAATCGATTTTTAGCTTCCGGCTTTCCAAGATATTCATCACCGTCAATAAAATTATAATCTAAATAAATCCCATAATTAGATAGTTTTTTTTGTGTGCACTTCATGGCATTTAAGAATTTAGGCAGGGAAACTTTATCTTTATATGTTATGAAGTATTTACCTTTTAATTTTGCGGTTAACAACCCATTATCTAACTCTAAACTATAGTTTGTCGTTCCAATCCTTTCGTAACCAGGTCCACAACTTAGTGTAAAATCGTAATGTTGTTTTTTTGATTTTTTACTTCCAGAGTATTTTGAAAGGCATTCTGAAAGGTATTTATTATCGAGAGCTTTTCTTCTGGCCCTTTCTTTAATCATTTCCACTTCAGACAAAATCTTATCAACAGTGCCTTGCTGCTCTTTTGCTAGAACTATTACATCTTCATTTACGCCTTCCAGCTTATGACCGCAGCTCCCATCACAATTTCCACTTGTTGTTTCTGCAAACAAGCAATAAGGACCACTAAATATAAGTGCTATTAAAATGTAATTGATAATTGACGACATTATCTAATCTCCAACATATTCTCATTTTAACATAAAAAGAAAAAATCAAAATACCACCAATATTAATTGCATAGTTGTATAAGAATCGTACTGAGTGCAATTTTTCTAAATGATTGAAAATGCCCGAGTGTCAGATCTGATAGAAGTCAATACACCTAATAAGAGAGTAACTCTTTTAGTTTTCTATAAACATCATCAGTTTGTGGTAAAATTTCATCTTCAAGCTGAGGACAATAAGCAACATGAGTATCCAGAGCTGCAACTCTCAAAATTGGTGCATCTAAAAGCTCAAAACACTCCTCATTCACTCTTGCCGCTATTTCTCCTGCAAAGCCAGATGTTTTAACTTCTTCATGCGCTATAAGCAGTCTATTTGTTTTGCTTAAAGAATTTTTAATTGCATCAAAATCATACGGGGCCAAAGTTCTTAAGTCTATGACCTCAATACTATATCCCTCATTTTCAATCTTTTTAGCTGCTTCAATTGATTTCTGTACAAGTGCTCCCCATGCCACTACCGTTGCATCAGTTCCACTTTTCACAATCTTTGCTACTCCAAATGGAATCATAAAGTCATCTCCAGGGTAAGGAGCTCTATTATAACCTTGATAGTATAAATGTTTGTGTTCTAAAAACATAACAGGATCATCACTTCGAATGGCCGTTCTCAACAATCCTGCTGCGTCTTGAGCATTCGAAGGGAAGGCCACACAAAAGCCAGGAATATGGGTAAATAAAGACTCTCCACATTGAGAATGGTATATGGCCCCACCCCTCAAATATCCACCAATAGGAACTCGTATAACCATAGGACACTTATAATCCCCTGCTGATCGATATCGCAAAGTTGCAACTTCATTTTTTAACTGCATATAGGCCGTCCATATATAGTCAAAAAACTGAATTTCAACCACTGGTTTGATTCCTCTTATGGCCATTCCAACCGCCCGGCCAACGATATTTGCTTCAGCAAGTGGTGAATTAAAAACCTGACCCTCTAGCGTATTTCTTTGAACTCCACTTGAAATTTTAAAAACCCCTCCCTTTCCTTTTAGAGTTGGATCATTGAGCTTTTCAAGCTGACTAAAATCTGCAACATCTTCTCCAAACATTCTGCAAAGTGGATTTCTTTTGAACTCACTTTTAAGAACAGCATTGAGCGCCTGTGCTATTGAAACCTCATCCTCAGAAGAAGAATGAGCAGTAGTTGAAAATTGAGTTCCGCAAATATCAATTTCCTCTGATAAAACATGAGTAGTAGCTTCTGAAATTTCTGGCCATGGAGTCTCAAGAACCTTTTTCATGGCAACTTTTATCTCTTCAGCAATTTCATCTAATATCTTTTGATTCTCTTTAGCACTGATCACACCCGTATCAATAAGAAAGTTAGGATAAGAATTGACAACATCTTCCCTTGCTTCACGCTCAAGCTCTTCCTTTGTTCTATACATGGATTGATCATCCGATAATGAATGAGAATAAGGTCTCGTCACTTTCGCATGAATAAGAACTGGCCCTTTACCTGCTCTTAGATGCTCCTGCGCATTATTAACAGTCACATAACTATCTATGGGACAATTGCCATCACATGTATAAACTTTTAGTCCAGGAAAATGATCAAGGGCCTTAGATATGCTCCCGCTAGGAGTTTGAACGGCCGTAGGCACTGAAATTGCGTAACCATTATCTTCTACTAAAAACATTACAGACAATTTATTTACACTTGCAGTGGTCAAAGCTTCCCAAAATTCTCCCTGTGAAGTTGTTCCATCCCCACAAGAGGTATAGACAATTTCATCTGAATTGAAAGGGTGTTCATGTTCAATATTGTGCTTTTCTTTTAACATGCCCAAATATTTTCCACCCTCGGCCAGTCCACAGGCCTGAAGAAACTGAGTGCCCGTACAGGATGATTTATTAACAATATTTAATTTTTTATTTCCCCAATGAGCGGGCATTTGTCTGCCTCTACCTGATGCATCTCCAATATTTCCATTTGCCTGACAGAGCATTTCATAGGGAGTAACGCCTAAACCAAGACAAAGTGCCCGGTCGCGATAGTAGGGTATAAAATAATCATAAGCAGGGCGAAGCACTTTCGAAACTGCTGTGAGTATCCCCTCATGTCCAGCTCCTGAAATTTGAAAAAAGGCCTTAGATTGTTTTTTCATCGTAATCTCAGCGTCATCGAGCTTTCTGGACATGTATATATTTTTAAGAAAAGACACAAGATGATCTTTGGTTAGTCCCGACTCTTTTGCTTGTTCTAGTTTTCTTTTTAATCGACTTGTATTGCTAGGTATTTCACTCGTTGCCCTATTTGTCATCTCTGTCATCCTTCTCTTCCTTTGCGCACGCAATCATATTTTGTAAAATAGTACTCTTTTGCTCCTCACTTGTCAGAACGCATCGTTTAAAACTAGAATAAATGGGAGCTTCTTGCACAATTTATTCGGAAAAAGGCAATCATCATGTCTAAAAGTATACTCATAATTGAGGACCAAGGTGATCTTATTGAGATTTACTCAAAATTTGCTCAAGAATTATTCACAAGCATTGACTCTGCCAGTACGATTGAAGATTCATTAAATGTGCTTAATAAGAAACTGTATGATTGTATTCTGTTAGATATTAATCTCAATAACACAGAAAATGGAGCTCAAGTCTTAAAGTATTTGATGGACAATCCAACAAATCAAAATGCTCAAACTCCTGTTGTGATTAGTAGCGCCTATGTTAATAGTATTTTTATCGAAAAGTTCCAAGGTCGTTTTGCTGGAATTTTAAAAAAACCATATGATCAAAATACATTTCTTTCTACGGTTAAGATGTCAACATTGTCTGTTGAAGATGTTTTGTTCAATCCCGACCAAGAGGATGAAGTTCCGATTGTCAAAACTGATACTCCATTTTCTCAACCAGAGCTACAAAACAAAGTAAAAAGTATCATTAACAATATTGCAAAAAACCCTGAGATCAAGAGTTTACTCAAAAAAATCAAAGTGGATCGAAATAAGGACAAATATGTAGGAGCGCATGCAGGTTTACTTATTAATATATCGACGGCCATCTCAAAGGAACTTCATTGGGATTCGCGAAGTACTTTAGAAAAATTTGTGACGGCCTCTTATATTCATGATTATGCCTTATCAAATAGACCGGATTTAGCAAGAATTCAAACACAAGCCGAACTCGAAGCAAAATCAACTTCCCTAAGCGACAAAGAAATAGAAGCTGTTAGACAACATCCCTTACTTTCATCTCAAATTTTTGAAAGCTTTAGTAATATTCCTCAAGATGTTCATACAATTATTCAACAACATCATGAAAGACCTGATGGGAGTGGATTTCCAGGAGGTATTTCACATAACCGCATCTCTCCGATGGCCGCCTTGTTTATTATCTCTCATGACTTTTGTCTATATATAATTGAGAATCCAAAGTGGAAGCTAGATAACTACATCATCCATGCAAAACATAAATTCAAAGGGCCCAATTTCAACAAGATAATGAGAGCTCTCTCATCGATTGGCAAATAATTGCCAAATTCAAGACACATAATCCCCCAATTAGCTGTAAAGATTGACTATTGAAGGAAAACAAACAACCTCAAGTCTTTGTCAAAGTTTTAGTCATATTCACACTTTAGATACCAATTTCATTAGAGTGCTTAATCTTTATCCACTATAAAAATCTAAGATATGAGAAAATTCTCTAGTTAGGTTGATGGAGAATAAATGAAATGAACTATCTTTTGGATCGAGAAAAAAAGTTTTTAAGCAAACGCAATGAATTTATCTTTAATTTGGCCATAGGTAGTCTACTACTTGCGGTTATAGGTATTGCAGCTTATATTTCTGGATTTCAGACCTTTTCCATATTTGTTTTTATCTCACTGACAGCAACTCTTTTTGTTATCCCATTAGTCGTAATCGGACAGAATGAAGAAATTAACGATTGGTTATATGCTGGAATTTTTCTTTTTGATATTTATAACTGCTCAATGTTAATAAGATATACTGACTATCATGTAGCTTCCGTTTCTTCTTTGATGGGACTTACTCCACTTTTCACTTTTGCTTTAGTTCGTACAAGTAAAAAACATATTCTGACCTTTGGAATATCTTCTTTAGGTGCAAGTTTCATTTTAGGGACTCAACTTGTGACTCTTATCTTCATTGCAATTACACTTTTTTCGATGAGAACTTGTTACTTAATCTATCTACAAAATTTAAAAATATTGTTGAAAGAAAAAGAGGCAACTGAGATTCATACTGCTATCTATCATCAAGAGGAGGTTTTTAAAGATGTTCTTACTCCTTTGAAAATGTGTCAAGGAGATCTTAAGCTCCTCGATGATCTTTTAGATGAAACAATAAATCGTACGAGCTTAAGATCAAAAATATTTTCCATTCACGAAAAAATTGAAGAAATAGAGCAGAATGTACAAAGAAAAAAAACAAGTTTGAAAAATTAATAACCTGCTGACAATGTTAAAGCGAACCTTCTATCTTCTTTGCCTCTAAATGAGCTCGCAGTAGTATCGACAGCGTAGCTGGTAATGTCGAATTCTAATTTATCAGTTCTAAAACCTAGCCCGCCTGAACCATATCCATCACCATATCCAACTCTCATAAAAAACACTCTGGCAAAATCTAACTCCATTCCAGCATTTATTCTTCTGACCATTGATAAACCGCTATGAACACCTGTGACGTCCTTATAGTTGGCCTCAAAGTGAATTCTAGTTGCATTTCCTATTTGGGGAGTTACGGAAAATCCTACATCAATAGCACTTTTAATATCTGTAGGAGTTCCTGCCCCCCCGTTCGCGCTCCAATCTTGTCCGGCAACATTATGATAGACGGCCGCAACAGTAGGAAGTAGTGCAATTGGAAGAGTTAAACGAAACCCAGCGTTCACAAATGCCCCTGTGCCATTAGAATATTCACTAGCGCCAATATCTACTTTTGTATTTTGATCCAAATCGGCCTGATATTCTTTTCTTATTAGCAAAATACCCATCGCCCCAAATTTAATAATCCCTCCAAATAGTGAGATATTTAATGCAGCATATGGCCCTTGATCTCGACGAAAAGTGTACTCATAGGGAGCAGTGGAATTTTCAATGTATCCCCTGGATTGCTGTGCAAAGAGATAACCTGCTGTGAAATATCTCATCGCAATATTGGGGGCAGCGTGAAACCTCATTATAGCGAGTGCTCCGTTTTTGTCTTGGAGTAATTCTCTCATCCCATCGGAAGAAAAACCCTTGAAAGTGTTTGGAACGGCCTCCAATAACTGTCCACCAGTAGATGCCCTTAACCAGCCTTTATTTGTCTCAATGTGAAGGTTAGTGAGGTGGAAGTGAAAATCTCTTACTGTACCAAGTCCAGCTGGATTATAAAAAGCGGCCTCAGCGCCATCTACTTTACAGATGTAAGCGTTTCCCATGCCCAGAGCACGAGAATTTGGAGCAAGTTCTGGAAACACCCCATCTTCAAATTCGATAATAGAATATGAGGATAAGGACAGAAATATCAGAATAAACGAGTAGAGTACTCTAAACATATATACCTCATCCCCATTTTAACATGGTGAACAATCATATTGAATGAGGTATAAAGTGCTTAATGTCGGTTTTTTCTACCGGGAAATCGATGCCCTAAATTACCAAGATAGGTACCTTTTATGGCCTTAATTGATTCTAGTCTTTGTTCAGCCAGTTTATCGGTGGCCTTATTTACAGGTAAATTTTCAGCATCAGAAAGTTTAAAAATATTTAGAGCAGTATCATAGATTGTGTCGACCATTCTCTTGGCCTTTCCTTCATTCCATCCTTCAAATTCAATGGAGACATTCATTAAACCTCCGGCATTAATCAAGTAATCTGGGGCGTACAAAATGCCCATCTCTTTAAGAATTTGTCCGTGTCGATCTTCTTTGAGTTGATTGTTAGCTGCTCCGCAGACTATTTTACATTTTAATTTTTCAATTGTTTCATCATTAATGGTAGCACCTAGGGCACAGGGAGCGTAGATATCGCATTCAACATCATAGATATCATTAAGGCCTATAAATTCTGAACCTGGTGCAATTTCTCTAAAACGATCGATATTTGTTTGACTAATATCTGTGAAGAAAATTTTCACACCATGTTTTGAGAGAATCTCACCCAGATAGTGTCCAACTGACCCAACTCCTTGAATAACTACTGACTTCCCTTTAAGAGATCTAGATCCAAAAACTTTAGTACAGCTTGCTTCCATTCCCCTGAATACGCCTAGGGCCGTAAAAGGAGAAGGGTTTCCAGAACCTCCATGGATTTTGGCAACACCTACAACATTGCTTGTTTCTGTGAAGATATGTTCAATATCAGACACGCCAATATTGACATCCTCGGCCGTAATATACCTTCCGTTTAAAGATTCTAAGAACTGGCCGTAGGATCTAAAGAGAGCTTCACTTTTTACTTCTGGGCCTCCGAGGATGACAGCCTTTCCTCCTCCAAGATTAAGTCCTGAAATAGCAGCTTTATAAGTCATTCCTCTTGAAAGTCTGAGAACATCAGTGATGGCCTCTTCTTCTGAAGTGTAATTCCAAAGTCTAGTTCCCCCAAGAGCAGGGCCTAAAATTGTATTATGGATGGCCACAATTGCCTTGAGGCCACAGCTTGAGTCACTGAAGAAGACAACTTCTTCATGTCCCATTGAATATAATTTTTCGAAAGTAATACTCATAAAATCCTCGTCCCAAAGAAAGTACTTTTATTCCATCAAAATGCTGGTAGAATGAATCGGATGAAACGTTTTTGATCATAGACTTTCAAGGATAAAAACAGTATGCACACTGTGTCGATAGAAATCGATAATGAACTCAAACAGTATCAGGTAAAGGGTGAAAAAAGCCTTTATGTAGAACTTGAGGAGCAAGGTCTTAAATTGCCTCATGGATGTTTGGCCGGTGCTTGTGGGGCCTGTAAGGTAGAAATCTTAGAGGGAATTTCAAATTTATCTGGTTTGAGTCCCATAGAGCAAGATACTGTTAACGCTATTTGCAAAGAAAAAAATTATAATCCAAATGCTACTCGACTTAGTTGTAGAGCAATCGTCAATGGATCGATCAAACTCAAACCGCTTAAGTAATGACCAAGGCCAGTTAAAATTCATAAAAAATTCAGCTAGACTGTCTAGTTGCTCCATCGTAAAGATAATACAATAATATTTTTTTATTGGAGATTTTATGAAATACATTCTGCTTTCCCTGTGTTTTTTAGCGCAAAGTCATTTTCTTTTTTCAAAAGAAAGTGCCAAGAAAAACTTTATTAGTATGATTAAACAAGGAGTAGATCAAGCTAATGAAAGTATGAAAACCCAATATGAAAGAAGTGGAAATATTAAAAATTATGATAAAACAAAGAGGAAATCCCAAGATTTAACAAATCAAATGGTTAAAAAACTCTCGATGCTTTCAGAAGAAGATTTTGATCAATACCAGAACTACACTACAAATAGTCTCATTGTCTCTATTGGGTCAAAATCCAAGGGTGTGAAAGATTATATTAAACCAGAAAATAAAGAAATTCCTCCAGCGAATAAGGTTAAGGAGTTTACAGAAATCGACAAGATGACATTTAATCTAAGAGCACAGCTTCTGCCTATTATAGAACCAATTAAGGAGCAAAAATTAAAACTAGAAGACAAAAAGAAAGTTGATGAAGAAATGCAATTGTATTTGGATAAGTATATCTATTTCGTATACTCAAAAATGAGTCAAGACGAGCTTAAAGAAATAGTTAAAATCCACAATGAAAGTCCAGGGGCCTTAAGAGTTCAAAAGCTAATGACCGAATATTCTAACAAAATGGGTGAAATTCTCTACGCAGCTTTTGAAGAGAATGCAAAAATAATGGATACTATGCATGCTAAAAACCCACATAAAAATGCACCTTCAGGAGGAAAAGATAATCCACATAATAAAAAATAGTTACAATTTTTTCAACTGGCCTATAATCGAAAAGGCCAGTTGATTGTTTTCAGTCCAAGTTTCTGTAAAGTTCATAAATTTATCTATAATTTTCAGTTCGAGTTTATACCCAGATTCAATATCAAAAAGTAACAGATAATCTTTAGAAATTTTTCCACAATTTTTACCATCAAAGAATAGATTTCCATTAATATTTTTGAGAATTGTATATTCATATTCTGCTTCTATATCGTCACAAATATACCTTCCACCTCTAAAAATAATATTTTGTCCATCTTGGTAAAAACTGAGTTCAATGTTTGTACATTGACCATTTTTATCTTTTAAAAAATAATTACCTTTTCCTGACCAATTACCAGAAAAATCTGCATAAATCTTGAAAGACAAAAAAGACAAAATAAGTATTTTTTTGAAAAGCCGATACATGATAAGTTTTTATAGTATTCTTTTCTTTTTTCTAATAAGAGCATTTATAGCATCAGCACAATCAACTGCGCTGTCCCAAGCAGTATAAATTTGCTTCTTGATACCAGCTCTTAGATCTCCAGCAATGTAAAGATTTTCAATGTTTGTGAGACCCTTATTATCGGTAAGAACAAAACCCCTATCATCTACATCTGCCCCTAATTGCTTGGCCAGTTCATTGTAAACAATCATTCCAAGGGATACAAAAGTAAAATCACTTTCAACAATACTTCCATCCTCAAGTTTATATCCTTTTAAAAGAGACTCCTTCTTATCTCCAAGAATCTCAACTATTTTTTGAGAATAAACTTTAATAGAATATTTACGTATTAATTTGTTAACCTCATCGTCATAAATTGCTTGTTTACCGTTATTAAGTAAAGTTACCGGGACACCATATCTTTCATGTAACATTACTCCTACCCAAACTGATCCAGAATTATGCCCTATAATTGACAAATTTTTACCAATCACATGGTGTCCATCACATCTTAAGCAGTAGTCTACAATTTGGGCATTAGCATACGGAAATATAGGTGAAATTTCACCATTGATCTCAGGTTGGACATCCATCACTCCTGTACAAAGAATGATGTATTCTGTTAAATACTTTTCACCTTTATTATCTTCAAGTTCAAAAAATCCTTCAGAGGTTTTTTGAATTTTCTCAATCCCTAAATTTTTCTTATGGATAAATTTATCTTTGAAATGACTTTCTTGTGCAATCCATTTGTAAACCTCATCATTCGGTTCTTGAATACCTTTTTTATATTGAAAAAGGGAGGGCATATTTTCAACTTTTGTAACCCAAAAAGCTCTTGATTTTTTCTTATGTTTACTTGAACCAGGAAAAAATAGAGTTTCATCATTATTAAGAACACATCTTAACGCCGCTTGTGTTCCAGCAGCGCCACCGCCTATAACTGTTACAGGATAAACTTTCTGAGTCATCACTTACTCCTTCTTGAATCATTTTAAATATTGTCAAAGGATTTATGTTAAATGTCTAGCCTAAGCGGGGTGTAGATTTTTTTTTTGACTAGATCCATTTTCTATTGATGCTTCTTTGGCCTCAATTTTGCTAAAAAGATGCTTTTCACTATCAGTGGCCTTAATTCT